>NZ_CP026112.1:1200915-1501144 GCF_002902925.1 Paraburkholderia terrae
CCCTCCAGTACAAGCAGTACTCGAATATTGACGAAATCGTTCCGAAACGTTTCGAATAAATGCTCAACAGAGATTGGTTGAAATGGTGGGTTGATGATCCAGATCTCCCTGAGGTTCTGCGCCCGCATTATCTGCTCGAACGCATGCATCTCGTGTACGACCGGGATTTGATCGACGGACGTATCGTTGGGTAGAGACGGATCGAAAATCACTTCTGGAACGAATGCGTTTCTAGTCTGTGAAGCTATCCGCGCCAAGAGATCTGGTTTGGCGCCGCGTGGTGCGACGATTGCAATGCGTGTCGGTGCGAATCGCCACGAGCGGAGCATTGACGGCAGCGCATGGATAGCGCACCGTCCAACAACCAGCGCGCAAACTGCTATCGCCGTCCACCATAGCAGCCAGCGGTTTCGCAGGTCGCCGTCGGGATAGAGCTGGGATACAGCGACCAGAATTAGCTGGGCGAAGATCCAGGCAAACTGGACACGTATAACGCTGCCGAACACCGAATCGTTACGAAAGGGTTGATAAACCTTCGTCAATCTGAACGATAGAAAAGGAAGCATGAGTCCAAGCAGGCCGACAAGACCATCAATATGCGTAAACGTAGAACTATCGCGAAAGACGATGCTTTTCGAAATATAGGCAGCCCCGGAAATGCAGAGAAAGTCGGTGGCTTTGGAAATAGGTGTTAGCATCGATTTGTATGCGCCAATTACGTTCGAAAGTGGCATCCGGATCAAATGGCTTCGCGCGTTTGTGCGACGTTAGAACGCAACCGGCTGCGATACTCTGTCGGCGAAAGGTGCAAGACCTGCCGGAACAATCTCGCAAGACATTCGCCGCTTGTCAGTCCACAACGCCGCGCGATCTTGTCGACTGGCAAGTCACTCGATTCCAGCAACACCGCGGCCAGTTCGACGCGTGAACGTCGCAGATGCTCGGATGGCTTCACTCCCATTTCCGCCCTAAAGTGCCGCAAGTACGAACGATCGCTCATGCCAGCCGTCTGTGCAGCTACCGTAATGGATATCGCCTTATTGCAGTTGCGCCTGATCCACTGCGCGCTCTCGTAAATCTTCTCCTTGATCGACTTGACGCTGTTGGCTGAGATGGCGTTGAATTCTGGTGATCCGGTATCGGGAAGCTGTTCTAGCACGCGACGCAACACGGACACACCACAGTCCTGCTTGATCAATGTAAGCGCATGCCGCACAGCTGACCGCGATGCGTGATCGGATGCATTGCTGCCTGTCCCATCTACAAGCCATGCTTCACCGTGCGCAGTTGGTATGTTTGGTTTTTGAGGCTGAGCAGACGCACCAATGAACGCCAGCGATGCATCGCCGTTGTCAATCGCGAAAACTTCCTCAACCTGAGACGTCGTGCCGCGAAACCATTCACTGAGCTTTAAGTCTCTTGTGATGTGGGAGGCCGTTTCTCCGCTCGCGACGAAGACTGCCCGGGCCGAGCGAAATTGCTCAGCCGGTTGTGTCAAGACGTCGATGCTTGCCGAACTCGACACACATCCACCATGGCGCGAAACGAAAAACGTCCGATAGCAAGGCGCATCACCATGCCCGACAACCAACACCTGATTCGCCTTGTCGAATATGTCGACGATCTCGACTGCCGGCAACATCGAAAACCCGTCGAAAACGAAGATCCCGATAACGTGCGTACCAAGGCTCGCAGCCTGATTTGGAAGAGCGCGGTTCGGATTACGCGAAACCTCGTAGTAAGTCGTATTCATCAATGCCTCCCGGCCGCGTATCGGTGAGCCTTGGCGCGAAGCGTAGTTGAGCATTGAGACGAACGGTCCGGTTCGAAGCTCTGTCACTAGCTTAAGCACACGCTACATAGAGGCGCAGAGAATACGAATCCATTTCTGCAAGTCCTATCGGACAATTCCGATTCACGGTGTAGAAGTTTCGTGCAGGAGAGCTTTAGCGAAAATACGCGACGAGACCTCGAACTTCCCCTACAGACCAATTCAATCCCACGAATTGATGCACCATTCGTGGGCATTTCACAACGAATTTCAGCCCTGTCCTGACTTCAACTAGACGACGCGATGGCGCTCGGGCAGCATCACGTCCGTTGCACGCACCCCTAACCGGAAGTGCGTGCATACAAAACGGCAAAAAGCTGAACAAATAGTAAGCATGCCGAACAAAAAATGTTAAATCCAGAACACACGCCAACCACCATATCTACCAAAATCGGAGATCGTCCAATGAAGAAACAGGTCATCGCGCTGGCCGCTACAGCCGCCTTCACCGCTCCCGTTTTCGCGCAAAGCAGCGTCACGCTGTACGGCGTGATCGACGAAGGCGTCAACTATACGAATAGCGTCAACGGCCACAGCGTCGTCGAATTGCAAAGCGGCTACGCGCAAGGCAGCCGTTGGGGCCTGAAAGGTGCAGAAGATCTGGGCGGCGGCAACAAGGCAATCTTCCAGCTCGAAAACGGGTTCGACCTGAATAGCGGCCGTCTGGGGCAGGGTGGCCGCATGTTCGGCCGTCAGGCGTACGTCGGCGTGTCGAATGACCGGTTCGGTACGGTCACGTTGGGCCGCCAGTACGATTCCGTCGTCGACTATCTTGCGCAAACGACGTCGAACGGCAACTGGTCCGGCTATCTGTTCTCGCATCCGTTCGATAACGACAACACGGACAACTCGTTCCGCGTCAACAACACGGTCAAGTACGCAAGCCCGGACATCGCCGGCTTCCAGTTCGGCGGCACGTATAGCTTCAGCAACGACGTGAATTTCGCCAACAACCGTCAGTACAGCTTCGGCGCGCAATACGCGACGGGCGGCTTGTTGCTTGCCGCCGCTTACCTGCAGGCGAACAACACGGGCGCAACGTCGAGCGGCGCGATCGCAACCAACGACGCCAGCTTCCTCGCCCAGCGCATGCGTGTATTCGGCGGGGGCATCAACTACACGTTCGGCTCGGCGACGGTCGGCTTTGCCTACACGAACTCGGACTACCACAACCCGACGGGCAACGGCTATCTCGGCACGCCTGGCGCGATCGTCGCGGCTGGCTCGACGCTCAATCGCCTGCGGTTCCAGAACTTCGAACTGAATGCGAAGTACCAGTTGACGCCCGCGTTCTATGTCGGCGGCGAATACGTGTACACGCTGGAGAACTACGATTCATCGACGGGCAGCGTCAAACCGAAGGTCCATACGGTCGGCCTGATGGCGGACTACAACATCTCCAAGCGCACGGACTTCTACGTTCAGGGCGTGTACCAGAAGGTCGCGGGCGACAAGACGAATTCGATCATGGACAACGCGTTTATTCTTGGCACGCAGGCTCCGTCGTCGACGTCGAACCAGCTCGCGTTCCGCGCAGCGATTCGCCACAAGTTCTGATCGCGCATGTAGCAAGCGACATTCGTGTCGTGAGATTTCCACGCATTTCCCGTCGCGCTTCATTTGAAGCCCGACGGGTTTTTTTATTCGCGCATCTCGTTCGCCGCTGCGCATTCATTCACAAACAGATGAAGCGCCGCGTACTGCAGCAACATGATGGTCTTGCCGTCCATGATCTCGCCGCACGCGACCATCGCTAGTGCATCGTCGAAGGGCAACTCGAGTACTTCGATATCTTCGCCTTCATCGGCGATTCCGCCGCCACGGCTGATGCGCGCATCGGCATCGTATTCGGCGACAAAGAAGTAGAGCTTCTCAGTCACCGAGCCCGGACTCATGAACGCCTCGAACACCTTGCGCACGCGCTCCACGCGATAGCCGGTTTCCTCTTCGACTTCAGCGCGAATCCTTTCCTCCGGCGATGCCTCTTCGAGCAGGCCGGCGGGCGTTTCGATCAACATCCCTTCATGTCCGTTGACGAACGCAGGCAAGCGGAACTGCCGTGTCAGCACGACGGTCCGTCGCCGCGGATCGTAGAGCAGCAGCGTCGCACCGTTGCCGCGATCGTAGGTCTCGCGGCTCTGTCGCTGCCAGCTGCCGTCGGCGCGCCGGTAGTCGAAGGTGTTCTTCTTCAGCACGTACCAGTCGTCGGATAGCACCTGCACATCGACGAAACGCACGCGGTCAGCCGTGTTGCCCATGAATCCTCCTTGTCTCGAACGGAATCATGGTATCGTGCAGATTCGTGCAATATCAAGAAAATTCGTGCAATTCCGAAAAAGCGACACCATCAGACAAATCGATGCTGACTTCCCAACGTAAGAATCTGATTCTCGATGCGCTTCAGCGCGACGGCCAGGTGCTCGCCAAACCGCTGAGCGAGGCATTCGGCGTCTCGGAAGACACGGTGCGCCGCGACCTGCGCGAGCTCGCCGCAGAGGGCAAACTGCAGCGCGTCCACGGCGGCGCATTGCCTGCATCGCCAGCGGTGGCGAATCTGGCGGGGCGCCAGGCGATCGGCTCGGAAGCGAAGGCGGCGATCGGCCGGGCCGCCGCGCGGATGATCGCGCCGGGCCAGATCGCCTTCATCGACGGCGGTACGACTGCCGTCCAGCTGGCGCGCAATCTCCCCGCCGATCTGCGCGCGACCATCGTGACGCACAGTCCGAGCGTCGCTGTCGAACTCGCGGCGCACGAGGCGCTGGAGGTGGTGATCATCGGCGGGCGGCTGTTCCGTCATTCGATGGTGACGATAGGGGCGGCCGCGATCGAAGCGCTCGGCCATATCCGCGCCGATCTGTACTTCATGGGCGTGACGGGCGTTCATCCCGAGGCGGGCTTGAGCACCGGCGATCTCGAAGAGGCCTACGTGAAACGCGCGCTGGTGGCGCGCGCGGCGGAGACGGTCGTGCTCGCATCGTCGGAAAAGTTGAATGCCGCGTCGGCGTACATGATTGCGGGCATCGACGCGGCGAGCACGATCATCGTCGAGAAGGGCGCGCCCGCGTCGACCACGGCGCCGTTCGAAGCGCTCGGCGTGACGATCGTGCGCGCGTGAATCGAGTGGACTCTATTGCTGCTCGAGAAAGCGCTTCAGTTCAGCGAGATCGCGTTCGACCCACTTTGCGTCCGCAGCGAATTGCGCGTCGCTCATGCCCGCTGTCCGGAACAGCGTACACAGCACTTCGCTGCCTTCGCGGTTCGCGACCACGCGCATCGGTATATAGATCTCGTCTCCCTGTCCGGTGCTCACATAATGATCGAGCACGCCATACGGATTGCGCGGCGTGAAGCGCACGTCGACGGATTTGCCGTCCGCGCTTTCGAACGTCCATCGCGTGCCTTCGCCGCGCAACGGCTTGCCGAGCCCCGACGCCCACTGTGCGAAGGACAGCGGATGCTCCATGAACGCGTACACCTCGCGCGAGTCGCGCGCGATCGCCACGCTGATCGTTTTCGATTCGCTAATGTCGGCCATTGACGTCTCCATGCTGTTGAAACGGCGGGGTACTTCTCAAGTTTCGCGCGCGCGGTGCCGATATGAGATAGAGCGGCTTTATGACGCGTGGTTTAAAAGGCAGTCGATAGGCTATCGATCTACCTGCCATCCACCGAAAATTACCGCGATTAAACATTTTGTATCAGAGTGTTCGCGCGCCGCGTTTTCCGGCGCCTGCACTTTACAATGCGGCTTTAATTTAGAAGGCTATTCCGACCCCTTTAGCGGAAGATCGCATCAGATATGACGCGGCCCCGAGCGAGATGACGGATTGGCCCCGGCAACGTGCCGGACGGTTGAGGCCGCAACGAGGCGGCATGCTGCGCGCCTCCCGCGGGTGTCTTTCGACATCTGCTGATTGGGCGAGCCGCACGCATCCGGTCTTTGAACGAATCATGCGGGAGAGCATATGTCGAAGAATGGATTCGACAGGACCTGGGCCAGTTTCGCGAGCTTCACGCTCGCCTTGATGTTGGGCGCCTGCGCGCATGTCGGCGAGCAGGACGCGAAAACGAACGATGCGGCATCGGCCGCGCAAACGACAGCCGATCCGGCGCCCGCGGCGCCTGCGACCCAGATGGTCGCGCAGCCGGTTCCGCCCGTCGTCTATAAGGTGCGTCGCGGCGATTCGCTGGCGCGCATCGCGCGTAGCCATAACGTCACGGTCAAGCAAGTCCTCGCGTGGAATCATCTGAAGCCGTCCTCGCGCTTGCATATCGGGCAGGCGCTGAAGGTGTCGTCGCCGGATGCGGTGAAGATGGTCGCCGTTCCAGCCGGTCCAGCCGGTCCGGCTCCGGCCCAGGGCGCGACGCCGCTCAACGCAAATGGCGCCGCAGCGGCTTCGAGCGGCACGTCGGGCGCATCGAGCAGCACGGCAGGCGGTGCTGCCAGTAACACGACCGCCACTTCGAACACGACGGCATCGGCACCCGCAACAGGCGCCCCTGCACCGAGCCCCGCCGACGCCCGCGAAGTGAACGCCGAACTGGCGCGCCACGCGAAGGGCGTGTCGCTGATCTGGCCAGCGCAAGGCAATGTCGTCGAAGGCTTTCAGGCTGGCGAGACGCGCGGCATCGAAATCGGCGGCAAGCCAGGCGACCCGATCCGCGCGGCCGCCGACGGCAAGGTCATGTACGCCGGCACGGGGCTGAACGAGTACGGCAGTCTCATCATCGTCCAGCACAACAAGGATTTCCTGACGGCCTACGCGCACAACCGCAAGCTGCTCGTAAAGACGGGCGATATCGTGCGCAGGGGTCAGCAGATTGCCGAGATGGGCAGCGAGAACAACTCGCGCGTGTCCGTGCTGTTCGAACTGCGCCGCGACGGCAAGCCGATCGATCCGATGCCGTTCCTGCCGCATCAGCGCGGATAAGGCTCGCGTCGGCCTAACCCGCCGACGCTCAGTCTAACCACCGCAACACTGCGGCGACGATCGCCTCCGGTGCGTCTTCCTGCATCAGATGTCCGGCATTCTGCACCGGCTGAAAACGCGCGTCCGGAATCACGCTGGTCAGATGCCGCCCGCGTTCGATGGGAATCCACTGATCGTCTTCGCCCCACAGAATCTGCGTGCGGCAGCGTATCTGCGGATAACGCGCTTCGACCTCATCGGTGTAGCGCTGGTCCATCTGCGCGATCTGTCGATAAAACGCCGGTTGTCCCACGTCGCCGAGCCACGGCGTGACGTAGGGCGCAAGCTCGTCGTCGGTGATGGTCCTTGCGAGCGCGCCGCGAATGTACGCGTTGACGACGGCTTCATGGATATACGCGGGCAGCCCGGCAAAAGCCGCCGCATGCTCGCGCACATGCCGCACGAATGGCGAGCCCCACGGCGCGACCGCGACGGGATCGATCAGCGTAAGGCTTCTGTAGTCGCAACCGTCGATCAGATGCGCGCGCAATGCCGTCGCGCCTCCAAAGTCATGCGCGACGACATCGGGCGCATCGAGTCCCCAATGTTCGAGCAGCGCGGCAAGCAAGCCGTTCTGCACGCCGAGCGACACATCCTCGCCTTCGCGCTTCTCCGATTGTCCATAGCCGAGCAGGTCGTACACATGAACCGTGCGGTCATGTGCGAGATGCGGCGCGATCCGGTGCCATACCCATGATGAAAACGGCGTGCCGTGTATCAGTACGATGGGCGGCCCATCGCCGAAGACCCGATAACGAACAGTTTGATCGCGATACGTGAACTGCTGATCGAGCGTCCAGTGTGTCATGCGTGTTCAACTCCGTTCGACATTCGTGCGAGTGTGGTTCGTTTTTGAGTCGATAACGCCAGGCGTGCGCTGCAGCGCAATGTGCGCTCCCGCAGATTCTCACCTTTGCGAATCTGCAATCTGCCGGAAGTCATTCAGGCGTACTGCATTCCGCGTTTCATCGCACTTGAAGCGGACTATGCAAAGGTGAGGCAATGCAGGAGCCCATGCCAGTTTCCGTTTCTCATACATCGACTCAAATGCGAAACAAACGAGTCGATTAATCAACCCGCTTCAAGCGATTTCAATATCGGCGCGATTTGTCCATGCGCATGCAGTATGTCAGGACTGTTCTGCAAAATTTGCCGATAACGCGGCAGGAAAATATTGCCTGGTAAGTCTTCTGAGAAAAGACCGACAACAGATTCAACGGCGCCAAAACGATCGGCGCTGGTTGCTTCATCGTCATCGAGAATCTCGTCGACATTCGCGATCATCACCGACAACGGATTGAGCCAGCGAAAGCCCGATCCATTGATCAGCACCTGCAGGAACGCCGCGGGCGTCACGGGGCCAAACTCCTTCTCATACAAGGCGCGCTCGTGATCGAGTATCGCCTTATGCAGCACGAGTAGCGGCTTGCGTATCTCGCCAAGAAACTGAATGGCGCGCTCGTCGTTGATCTTCATTGTTTGACTCCGGAAGCAGTAATGCATTGAAAGATACGTGAAGCTGGCTTGCATGTATGAGATGGAAGAAAATGCGCATTTCGAATGAAACATTCATTGAACTGCCCAGAGCCGAAGCGAAAGAGCAAGCGCAAAATAATCGCTTCGTCGTCTGCGTTCCACATCAGAAACCATGCCGGTTGCTTTTTTATAGGCAACTGAACGATGCTATGCTGGCGGCGCCCATTATGAAGATTCGCTGAACATAGCAGTCTGTCTGCGTGACGGTGTCCGATAGTGGAAGCAGCGTCTTCCGGTCAAACCCCAGGCACACGTCATCAACCTCCCGGACATGCAAGACGAACACACGGCAACCTTGCTCGACTATTACACGCGACATCAGACTTCCGTGCAATGGCGCGGCTTTCTGACCGCACTCGCCGAAGAGTTCGAGACGCAGATTGATACGTCACAGTTGCGCGTGCTGATGTCGCGCATTGGCGCGCGCTTTGCTGCGAAGCACCCGGCGGGCGAGTGTACGACGCTGGACGATCTCGCTGCGTTTCTCAACAGCATATGGTCCGGGCTCGACTGGGGTTTCGTTCGCCTTGCCGAACGGGACGACTATCTGTCCATCGAACATTGCTGCGCGCCGCTTGCCGCGTTCGGTGAACGGGCCGCGCCGTGGGCTTCCGCTTTTCTCGAAGGCGCGTATCAGCACTGGCTGCACGAACTGGGCGCGGGCTCGCTGGCACTACAGGAATATCAAAGCGCCAACGCGCACACATACGAATTCAGACTGTTGAAGGCGCCCTGACTAAACTAGACCCCAACGACGACGTTAACCATATAGTGAAACAGTGGGCGGACAGCTAGCGCTGTCGCAGTACAGGGATGCGCAGGACAAGCAGAGGAAACATCATGAGCGTTTCAGACGACGTCGGTAATCTGTTCCGGCGCTTCGGTGGCGACGCCGGGCAATATCAGGAGGTGACGCGTGACGACGACGCGAAGCATGCCGCGCTACGCTGGCCATTGCTGAACGCGCTCGACATCGCGCACGTCGGGCCCGTGCCGGACGCGGGCCGTCCCGCGTCGCCGGCGGTGCGCGCCGAACCGGCACCTCAGGCGTCGCCCGCACCCGCGGCGCAACGGGCAGACACGGTCGCCACGCCCGCCGGCTCCGAATCCACTGGACCGGCGCGCCCGCCGCTATTCGCGCGCGGCCATCGCCATGCGTCGATGCCGCCGCCCGTCGCTCCCGCGCAAATGGGCGCGAATCGCTTCAGCCCGCCGCCCACCGTCGCGGCTACTGCCGATCGCACCAATGCCGCAGCCAATGCGCCGAGCATGTCGGCCGCGCCCGCTGCTCAAACACCCGCGCCCGTCCCGCCTGCATCGACGGTTGCCGCAGCGCCTGCAACGCCCCCGGCTTCGCCGGCGTCGCGCGATGCCGCGCCGCAGCGCGAAGCACAACCCGTCCAGGCCGCCCCTTTTTTCGCACAAGGCCAAACGTTTGCTCGTGCCCCATTTGAGAATCCCGCCGTGGAAGCCGCGCGTGCCAAGCCGCAGGCGACCGCGCGGCAGCAGGGCGGTTCGATCCTCTCGGGGCTGTTCGGCGGCACGAATACGTCCCAGCCGGAGGCACCCGCCAACGCGCCGTCAAAAGACCTGTCATCGCTGTTCGCCCGCCTGTCGCATGGCTCGGCGGCGCCTGGCCGTGTACTGCGCGACACCTTCAGATCGCGCTTCAAGGCGGATGGTGACGCATGAGAGTCGTTTCCGTTGTTTCGGCTAAAGGCGGTGTCGGCAAGACGACGCTCGCCGCGAATCTCGCCTCGGTGCTGGGCTCGAACGGACGCCGCGTGATCGCCGTCGACTTCGATCCGCAAAACGCGCTGCGTCTGCACTTCGGCATTCCCATCGACAACTATGACGGCGTCGCCCGTGCGACGCTCGCGGGCGCATCGTGGCGCACGGTGATGTTCGACGGGATCGACGGCATTACGGCGCTGCCGCATGGCGCGCTGAACGAAGACGACAGGCGCGTGTTCGAAGCGCAGCTCGACGCCGATCCCTATCTGATCCGCGAATCGCTCGACGCGCTCGCCCTCGATGCCGACGACATCGTGCTGATCGACACGCCACCGGGCGCGACCGCCTACACGCGCGCCGCGCTGGTCGCCGCGGACTTCGTGCTGAACGTCGTGATCGCGGATGCCGCTTCCTATGCGGCGATTCCGCAGATGGAGCGGCTGATCCAGACTTACGCGTTGCCGCGTCAGGACTTCATCGGCTACGGCTACGTGATCAACCAGGTCGACCAGAGCCGCAGCCTCACCAAAGACGTCGTCAAAGTGTTGCGCGATGCGCTCGACGACCATCTGTTCCCCGGCGTGATCCATCTCGACCAGGGCGTGAGCGAATCGCTTGCGTACGACACGACCGTGATCCACTACGATCCGCACAGCCAGGCGGCCGCCGATCTGCGCGCATGCGGGGACTGGCTGGGCACGCGCCTGAACGGTCAGGCCAGGCTGCCGAGGAACGTCGCATGAGCACCGCTCCCGAAGACATCCTCGACGCCGCCGACAACGCGGCGCCGCGCCGCTCGCGTTTCGATCGCCTCGCGTCGCATCTGATCGACGGGCGCATTCTGGGCAGCAAGCCCGTCACGATCCTGCTCGTGCTGTTCGCGCTGGCGGCGCTGTTCTTCGTGTTCACGGTGCCGCTCGCGTTCGGCGAGCAACTCACCTTTGCGATCTGCTGCTTCGTCTGTGCGATGCTGTTTCGCCGCGCGCAAGGGCACTACGCGACGCTCGTGATGATCATGCTGTCGGTGATCGCGACGGGCCGCTATATGTACTGGCGTCTGACGGAGACGACATACTGGGAACGGCCGCTCGACGCCGTATGGGGTCTGCTGCTGGTGTCGGCGGAAGTGTATGCGGCGCTCGTGCTGATGCTCGGATACTTCCAGACCGCGTGGCCGCTCAGGCGCAAGCCGATGCCGCTGCCTTTGGACCGCAGCGCCTGGCCGACCGTCGATATTTTCATTCCCACTTATAACGAGCCGCTGTCGGTGGTGAAGCCGACCATCTACGCGGCGATCGCGCTGGATTATCCAAAAGACAAATTGTCCATTCACGTGCTCGACGATGGCCGCCGCCCAGAGTTCAAGGCCTTCTGCGAGGAAGTGGGCGTCGCGTGGACGATCCGCTCGCACAATCGCCACGCGAAGGCGGGCAACATCAACGAGGCACTGAAGATCACCGACGGCGAATACTTCGCGATCTTCGACTGCGATCACATCCCCACACGTTCGTTCCTGCAAGTGGGCTTAGGCTGGTTCCTGCGCGACAAGAAACTGTCGATGCTGCAGACGCCGCACCATTTCTTTTCCGCCGATCCGTTCGAGAAAAACCTTGGCACGTTCCGCAAGGTGCCGAACGAAGGCGAACTGTTCTACGGTCTCGTGCAAGACGGCAACGACCTGTGGAACGCGACGTTCTTCTGCGGTTCGTGCGCGCTCTTGCGCCGCACGATGGTCGAGGAGATCGGCGGCATCGCTGTCGAGACCGTGACGGAAGACGCGCATACGGCACTCAAGCTGCACCGCCGCGGCTACACGACCGCGTATCTGTCGATCCCGCAGGCAGCGGGCCTGGCGACGGAAAGTCTCGGTGGCCACATCGGCCAGCGCATCCGCTGGGCGCGCGGCATGACGCAGATTTTCCGCATCGACAATCCGCTCACGGGGCGCGGCCTGTCGTTCGGCCAGCGGCTGTGCTATCTGAACGCGATGATGCACTTCTTCTACGGCATCCCGCGTCTGGTGTTCCTCACCGCGCCGTTATCGTTCCTGTTCTTCAACGCGCACATCATCCAGGCGGCGGCGGGCACGATCGCGATCTTCGCGCTGCCGCACATGTTCCACGCAAACATCACGAACTCGCGGATGCAGCAGAAGTTCCGCCATTCGTTCTGGTCCGAAGTCTATGAATCGGTGCTCGCGTCGTACATCACGGCGCCGACGCTGCTCGCGCTGATCAACCCGAAGCTCGGCAAGTTCAACGTGACGGCGAAGGGCGGGCGCATCGACGAGCAGTACTTCGACTGGGGCATTTCGCGTCCTTACCTGATTCTGCTGGCGCTGAACCTGCTCGGCTTCATCGTCGGCTGCGTGCATATCGCGCTGAATTCCAGTTCGCATAGCGAAGTGCAGACGACGGTGCTGAACCTCGCGTGGACGGGCTACAACATGCTGATTCTCGGCGCGAGCGTCGCGGCGGCGCGCGAGCAGCGCCAGGTGCGCTCGACGCATCGCGTGGCGATGCGCATTCCGGCGTCGCTGCGCTTCTCGACGGGCCGCACGCTCGTCTGCGAAACGGTTGACTACGCGGAAGGCGGCGTCGCGCTGCAATTGCCTGCCGCCATCCAGGTGCCGCTGCACGAGAGCGTGGTCGTGTCGCTGTTTCGCGGCCACGAAGAGTTCGTGTTTCCCGCCGACGTCACGTACTCGGTGCCGGGCCGCGTCGGCCTGAAGTTCGCGCCGATGACGCGCGAGCAGGAACTCGACTTCGTGCAGAGCACGTTCGCGCGCGCCGACGCCTGGACCGGCTGGGCCGAAGGGCGCGAAGTCGACACGCCGCTCAGGAGCCTGTCGCATGTGATGCGGGTTGGCGTGGGCGGTATCGGCGGGCTGTTCGAACATCTGTACGCCGACCTGCGCACATGGAGCGGTAGACGCAAGACCGCAGCAAACGACACGAAGAATGGAAAATAACGTATGGGGATCTTGCGATACGAGGCCGCTCGTTCAGCGACGAAGCGGGCGGGTTTGCGTCGAACCGTGCGTTCGCTGACGCGTAACGGCTTGCGCTTGCCGCTGCGCGCGACGCTGGCCGCGTTGCTGTTTGCGATGACGCTGCCGACCGTGCAGGCCGCATCCGATGCCACGCCTTCCACCTCGCCGGGCGCGATTCCCGCCACGCGCGCCGAACTTGCGGCGAAGCCGGGAACGACGCCCAGCACGACGCCGCTCGTGCCGTCCGCGCCCGCCAGCAATGGCTTGCCGCCGCTGCCGTCCGCGAAGCCCGTCGATCCGCGCGCGGGGCAGCAGCCCGCGTTCGCGGAGCCGGCGCCGCAACCCTTTGCAGTCGTGCGCGGCGGCCGCGACACGATGCCGACCACGGCCGACAACGGCACGGCTGTGTCGGGCGGACGCCGTCAGACCTTCACGTTCGCGCAGTTGGGCGCACTCGATCCGCTGCAACTGCGCGGCGTCGACGGCCAGAACGGCGTGCCGTTCTCGGTGCGCGCCGATGAAGTCGTGACGGGTGCGAACCTGCATCTGATCTATAGCTACTCGCCGTCGCTGCTGTCGAACCTGTCGCATCTGAAAGTGCTCGTGAACGGCGAAGTGGCGGCGACGCTGCCGTTGCCGCGCGAGCAGGCGGGCACGCTGCTCGCGCGCGACATTCCGCTCGAACCGCGCCTGATTACCGAGTTCAATCATCTGAACGTCCAGCTGATCGGCCATTACACGCAGGGCTGTGAAGACCCGGCGAGCAGCGCACTGTGGGCGACCGTCAGCAACGCAAGCACGCTCGATCTCACGTTCGCATCGCTTGCAGCCAAGCCGGATCTGGGCGCGCTGCCGCTGCCGTTCTTCGACCGGCGCGACATTCGCCGCCTCGAACTGCCGTTCGTGTTCGCCGCCAAGCCTTCGCCGCAAGCGCTCGAAGCGGCGGGCGCGGTCGCTTCGTGGTTCGGCTCGCTGGCCGGCTATCGCGGCGCGCTGTTTCCCGCGCAACTCGACAACGCGCCGCTGTCGGGCAATGCCGTCGTATTCGCGACCAACGACGAACGGCCCGCGGGCGTCACGCTGCCCGCCATCAACGGGCCGATGCTTGCGGTCGTCGATCGCGAAGCGCCCGCGCACGGCAAACTGCTGCTTGTGCTGGGCCGCGACGCGCGCGAGTTGAAGATCGCCGCGAACGCGCTGTCGCTCGGCGAGGCGGCATTGTCGGGCACCGTGCAGACCATCACGCACGTCGACGCGCCGCGCGCGCGCCAACCGTACGACGCGCCAGGCTGGCTGCCGACCGATCGCCCCGTGCGCTTTGGCGAACTGGCCGTGCCGAAAGATCTGTCCGTGCGCGGCTATAACGGCGACGTCGTGCGCGTGGACCTGCGTGTCGCGCCCGATCTGTTCACGTGGCGCACGAAGGGCGTGCCCATCGACCTGCGCTACCGCTTCACCGTGCGCCCCGCGCCGGACCGTTCGACGCTCAACATCAGCGTCAACAACAACTTCGTGCAGGCGCTGCGCATTCCCGCGCAGTCGTCGTCGATGCTCGATCTCGGCCGCTATCTGAACCGGATGCTGCCGGACCACACGGCGCCCGCGTCGAAAGAGATCTACATTCCGCCGCATCTGCTCGCGTCGCAGGCGCAGCTGCGCTTCCACTTCTATTACGACATGCCGAAGACGGGCGAATGCCAGGGGCAGGTGCTCGACAATGTGCGCGGCGAGATCGATCCCGATTCGACCATCGATCTGTCATCGTTCCCGCACTACATGGCGCTGCCCGATCTGGCCGCGTTCGCGAACAGCGGCTGGCCGTTCACGAAGCTCGCCGACCTGTCGCAGACGGCCGTGATCCTGCCCGTCAACGCGAACCCGAGCGACTACAGCGTGTACCTGACGGTGATGGGCCGTATGGGCGCGTCGACGGCGTATCCCGTCACGGCCGTGACCGTCGCGACGGCCGCCGACGTGCAGCGTCTCGCCGACAAGGATCTGCTCCTGATCGGCGCGCCCGGCCAGCAGCCGTTACTGACGACATGGGAAAAGGACATGCCGTTTTCCACCGCCGACGACTCACGCCGCATGCAGTTCTCGAACGTGTCGTTCCGCATCGCCAACTGGTGGCACGGCGATCGCGGCGGCGTGCGCACGGCGGGGCGCGCGGACCTGTCGCTGGTGAATTCGTCGGGCGACGCGATCATCACCGGCTTCCAGTCGCCGCTCGAAAAAGGCCGTAGCGTGGTCGCGCTGATCTCGGCGCCCGGTCAGTCGGACACCGATCTGACCAACGCGATGCTCGACGCCGATCTCGTCCAGTCGATCCAGGGCGGCTTGACCGTGGTGCGCGGCAGAACACTCGAAGTGGTGTCGAACGGCGACGTGTATTACGTGGGCCACCTGTCGCCCATCGAGTACATGCGCTGGGCGTTGTCTGTGCATCCGCTGCTGTTGCTGCTCGCCGGGCTGATCGCGGCGCTGATCATCGCGGCTGTCTTCTACCGGCTGTTGCGCGCGGTCGCTGCGCGCCGGCTGAAGGATTGATATGCGGGCGTCGTTTTTCTCACGCCCGTTGCACGCCGTGCTCGCGTGCGCGGGTGTCATGGTCGGCATGACGGGTCACGCTCACGCCGCGACGTGCGACGACTGGTCCGCGTATCGCGCGTTCGTGTCGCGCTTCGTGCAGCAGGACGGACGTGTCGTCGATTTCTCTACGCCCACGCAGCAGACCACGTCGGAAGGTCAGTCCTACGGCATGTTCTTCGCCCTCGTCGCGAACGACCGCGCGACCTTCGAGCGCGTGTTGCGCTGGACGCGCGCGAATCTGTCGGCGGGACGTTTCGACGGCGACGACGTGAAACTGCCTTCGTGGCAGTGGGGCAAGAAGCCGGATGGCTCATATGGTGTACTCGACCCGAACTCGGCGGCGGACTCGGACCTGTGGATCGCCTACGATCTGTTCGAGGCTGGCCGTCTGTGGCATGAACCGGCGTACACGAAGCTCGCGTATGCGCTCGTCACGCAGATCGAGAAGCAGGAAGTCGCCGATCTGCGCGGCCTCGGTCCGATGCTGCTGCCCGGTCCGCAAGGCTTCCGCAACGGCGGCACGACGCGCCTGAATCCGAGCTATCTGCCGTTGCCGCTGCTGCGCGCGCTCGCCGCGCAAGCGCCGAACGGTCCGTGGGCACGCGTCGCGGACAATGCATTCAAGCTCGTCAAGACGTCTGCGCCGCTCGGCTTCGCGCCGGACTGGGCCGCTTATCGTGATGGCCAGTTCGTCGTCGATCCGCAAAAGGGCGACGTGGGCAGCTACGATGCGATTCGCGTCTATCTGTGGGCAGGGCTGACTGCACCCGCCGATCCACTCGCGAAGCCGTGGCTCGCCGCATTGCACGGCATGCGCGACCGGATCGCGCAGACGGGCGTGCCGCCCGAGAAGGTCGCGACAACCACGGGCAACGCGAGCGGCGAAGGCCCGATCGGTTTCTGGGGCGCGCTGCTGCCGTATTTCCGCGCGCTCGGCGACACGCGCGCGGCGGGGCTCGCGCAAACGCATCTGGCCTCGCTCGCCACACCTACACCCGCGCCTGCACCAGGCGCAGGCCAGGCTACTCAAAACCAGCCTGTCTATTACGACGAGGTGTTGATGCTCTTCGGTACAGGGTCCGCAGACGGCCGCTACCGCTTCGATGAAAACGGCCGTATCGTGCCGCGCTGGGAGAACTCATGCCAATCCGCCAACGCGCGCTCGTAATCGGCGTCGCACTCACGCTCGGTGCGGGCGCGGCGGCGTCGGCATTCGCGCAGGCGCAGCCGAACGATCCGATGAGCGTCCTGATCGATCAGGGCAAGTACTGGCAGTCGCACAAGCGCGGCGATCTCGCCGAGCAGGCGTGGCTGAAAGTCTTGCGCATCGATCCGAAGCAGCCCGACGCGCTGTATGGCATGGGCATCGTGATGTCCGACCGCAAGGACGGCGCGGGTGCGCAGCAGTATCTCGCGCGCTTGCGCCAGGCCGCGCCGAACTATCCGAACATCGACGAACTCGCGCGGCGTCTCGGTCAGTCGAGCCCGACCGATCAGGCCGTCAACGACGCGCGGCGTCTCGCGCAGGCCGGGCAGCAGGCATCGGCGGCGCAGGCTTACCGGCAGGCGCTCGGCTCGAAGCCGACCAATCCGCAGCTCGCGCTGGAGTACTACCAGACGCTGGGTTCGTCGCCGCAAGGTTGGGAGGAGGCACGTCGCGGGCTGGAGCAGTTGGCGCGCGAGCATCCCGACGATCCGCGCTTCGCGCTTGCCTATGCGCAGCATCTGACGTATCGCGAAGCGAATCGGCGCGAGGGTATCGAGCAGCTTGCGCAGTTGTCGAAGGATTCCGTGGTCGGCGCGCAGGCGAAGGCGGCCTGGCGTCAGGCGCTGTTGTGGCTCGGCGTGCGCGCATCCGATGCACCGCTCTTTCAGGCGTATCTGTCTGCCGTCCCCGACGATGCCGCTGTCAAGGCGCGCGCCGACTCGATTGCGGAACAAGACCGGCGCGCCAGCGAGCGCGCGCAGCAGAACGCGGGTGCCGACTCGCGCGGCCGCACGATCGCTGAAGGCTTCGCGGCGCTCGATCGCGGCGATCTCGTGACGGCGAAGGCACGATTCACATCGGTGCTCGCCAGTGCGCCGAACGATGGCGACGCGCTCGGCGGCATGGGCGTCGCGCTGCTCAAGCAGGAGCAGTTCGCGCAGGCGCGCGAGTACCTGCTGCGCGCATCGCAGGCGGGCGGCGCGGCGCGCTGGCGCGAGGCGCTCAATAGCGCGACGTACTGGATGTACACGAGCGAAGGTCTCGGCGAACAGAGCAACGGCAACCTCGCGCAAGCGAAGGCGTCGTTCGAGAAAGCGATTGCCGTGAGTCCCGGCGACGTCACGGCGCAAACCGCGCTCGGCGATCTGCTGATGCAAAGCGGCGACCCGCGCGGCGCGGAAGCGGCGTTCCGGATGGCGTTGCGCCGCCAGGCCGACAATCCCGATGCAATACGTGGGTTGGTCGGCGCACTCGCCGCGCAGGGACGCGGCGACGAAGCGCTCAGCTTCGCGAACCAGTTGACTGACGAGCAGCGCAAGAAAGTGGGCGGCGCGGACCGTCTGCGCGGCGAGGCGCAAGCTGCGCAGGCGCGTGCCGCCGAAGCGCGCGGCGATCTGGGCAATGCGCGTAGCCTGTTCGAAGACGCGCTGCTGAGCAATCCCGACGATCCGTGGTTGCGGCTTGACCTCGCGCGCATCTACGCGAAGCAGGGCGCGTATGCAAATGCGAAAAGCATCATGGATGGCCTGATCGCGCTGCATCCGGACATGCCCGACGCGTTCTATGCGAGCGCGCTGCTCGCGGCGGATATGCAGGACTGGCGCTACGGTCTGTCGCAACTCGAACGCATTCCGCTCAACAAACGTACCGATGCGATGGCGGTGCTGCAGCATCGGTTGTGGGTTCATCAGCAGTGCGACGAAGCGGTGGCGCTCGCGAAGAGCGGGCGCGTCGCGCAGGCGCGCGGATTGCTGCAGAACGCGGAACCCGTTGCGGGCACGAATGCCGAGCTGATCGGTGCGATCGCGTCAGCCTATGTGAACACGGGCGACACGCCGCGCGCGCTGATGATGGTGCGCAGCGCCGTCGCGCGCGCGCCGAACGATCCGGGGCTGCTGCTCACCGACGCGGGCATTCTGCTGAACGCGGGTCAGGACATCGAACTGGGCGAGGTGATGCGGCGGCTCGCATCGATGCAGCTGACGGGCCAGCAACGCAGCGACTTCGAGAAGATCAACGTGGCGATCGTCGTGCGGCGCACGGATGCGCTGCGTCAGGCGAACGACCTGGCGAGCGCGTTCGACGTGCTGTCGCCGTGGCTTGCCGCGCGGCCAAACGATCCCGACATTCTGGCGGCGCTCGCGCGTCTGTACACCGCGAACAATGACAACGCGAATGCGCTCGCGACGTATCGCCTCGCGCTCGCGCAGAATCCGACCGACATGGGCCTTCTGCTCAACGCGGCGGGCGCGGCGACGCAGATCCGCAAGTTCGACTTCGCCGAATCGACGTTGAAGCAGGCGTTGCGCATCGCGCCGAGCAATCCGGATGCGCTCGCCGCGATGGGCCGCATGTATCGTGCGCAGGGCAGGAACAGTCTGGCCGCGCAGTATTTCCAGCGTGCGCTGATTGCGCAGAACGCGCCGCTTGCGCGTCCCGGCGGGACGGCGGCGGGCGCCAATGGCCAGCCCGTGCCGAGCGGCTGGGATGTGCCGTTGCGCCCGAGAGGGCCGATTCCATTGCCTGGCACGAATCCTTTTGCGAACCGGGCGTCGGCGGATGCGTCGAACAGTGTGCCGTTCCCGGCGCAGAATACCGGTCTCATGACCCAACCGTCTCCGATGCCAGCCATGCCTGCCTATATTCCGCCGACGCAGCCGGTCAGCGCGCCTAATGCGCCGTACGTCGCGCCGCAGCCGCAGCCGGCCTCGCAGATCAACTCGCTGGAGACGCTCGCGCCGCAAGCGGCAGTGACGGGAAGCGGAACGTCGGACGCGGACGGCTACGGGCCCGATCAATATGGCTCGTCGCAGTCGGGCGGCGGGCTTGCGCCGGGCCAGGCGTATCCGGCGCAGGGCTATGCTCAGCCTTATCAGCAACCGTATCAGCAGGGCTATCAGCAGCAGGCGCCCGCGCAGCAATATCAGCAACCGGTGTACGCGCAACCGGCTGACATCAGCACACCGTGGCCGATGTCGCCTCAGTCGCAGGCCGCCGCGCAGGCGCAGGCGACACAGGGAGTGAACGCGCAGCCGGCTTCGAAGAAACGGACGACGAAGAACGCGCGTACGTCGAACAGCAATGCGGCGTATGCGCAGCAGCAGGGAGGTTATCAGCAGGGCGGCGCACCGCAACAGGGTTACGCGCAACCTTATCCGCAGCAGCAGGCTTATCCGCAG
This sequence comes from Paraburkholderia terrae, assembly GCF_002902925.1. GTDB lineage: Bacteria > Pseudomonadota > Gammaproteobacteria > Burkholderiales > Burkholderiaceae > Paraburkholderia > Paraburkholderia terrae. The sequence continues at coordinate 1,220,954 of NZ_CP026112.1, forward strand.
CAACCTTATCCACAACAGCCGTATCCGCAGCCGCAGGCGTATCAGCAGCCTTACCAACCGCAACCGCCGCAGCAGGCGTATGCGCAGCAGCCGTATGCGCAGCAGGGCTACACGAACCAGGGCTACGGACTCGTGCCCTACGTCCCGCAACCGCCCGCGCCTTATCCAACGCGCAACACGCAGATGCAGGACGAGCAGAACCGGCAATATCCGCAGCCCACGCAGCCGCAGCCGCTGACCGTCGAGGAAGAACTTGCGCAGATCAACCGCGAACAGACCAGCACGGTGAGCGGCGGCATCCAGTTCCGCAATCGCGACGGCGAAAACGGCCTGTCTAACCTGACCGATATCGAAGCGCCAGTGCAAGGCCGCATCCGCGCGGGCGACGGCCACGTGACCATCGAAGTCACGCCCGTCACGCTCGATGCGGGCACGCCGAGCAACAGCGTGAACACGCTGTCGCGTTTCGGTTCGGCCCAGGCTTTCGGCACCAGCACAGTGCTGCCCGGCTCGCAGACGGCGAGCGGCGTCGGCGCGGATGTCGGCTATGAGTGGCGCGGACTGAAGACCGATATCGGGGCGACGCCGTGGGGCTTCCGCGAGCAGAACATCGTGGGCGGACTGCAATATCGCGGCAGCATCACCGACAAGGTGTCGTACAAGTTGACGGGCGCGCGCCGCGCGGTCACCGACAGTCTCGTGTCCTACGCGGGCGCGCACGATACGGCGACGGGCCTCGACTGGGGTGGCGTGACGTCGAATGGGTTGCGTGGCGACGTCGGCTGGGACGATGGTACGAATGGCCTTTATGCGAATGCATCATGGGACTATCTGACGGGCCGTAACGTCGCGTCGAACAATGCCGTGAAAGGCGGTGGCGGCGTCTATACGCGGCTCGTGAAAGACGCGGACCAGACGCTGACCGTCGGTGTCAATGCGACGCTGATGCACTATGACAAGAACCTCTCGTACTTCACGTTCGGCCAGGGAGGGTATTTCAGCCCGCAGCAATATGCGATTCTGAATCTGCCGATCGAGTACACGGGTCGCAACGGTCCATTCACCTACGATCTGAAAGCGTCGATCGGCGTGCAGCACTATCGTCAGGATGCGTCCGACTACTTCCCGACGAACAGTACCTATCAGAGCGCGGCAGCCAACGCCGCCCGGGTGGCGAACGCGGCAGCGGGCTCGACGGTTGTCGATCCGGACGCCGTCTATCCTGGCCAAAGCAAGACGGGCGTGTCGTACTCGATCGATGCCGTTGGCGAATATCAGCTCGCGCCGCAACTCGCCGTGGGCGCGGCGGCGTCGTTCGGCAACGCCTATCAGTACCGCGAGTTCGTCGCGGCCGTCTACGTGCGGTATGCATTCACGAAGCAGACGGGCCTGAGCATGTTCCCGCCCTCTCCCGTCCGGTCGTCGTACCTTCCCGTGAACGACTGAGCGCGTTCTCTGAAGAAGCAACGCGGTGACCGCGTTGCTTCTTTGCTCTCCTTGCAGCAAGCACGCTTGCGGCAGTCCGCGATCGTCCCGGACGGCCGCCGGCACTTCGCACGCACGTTTTTTTACGTCCCACTACAATCAATCGACCCGATCCCTGAATGTCCATGCGTAACAGGTCGACGCAGTGCGTATGCACTCGCCGGTCTCGCGTGATTAGCACGCCACGTCTAACAAAGCGCGGTTGTCGACCGGATTTTGTTGGGCGTCGGCGGATAAACAAAAACCCCCACTTACGGATACGCTCATGGCAACGCTGAACATCAACGGCCAGTCTCATACCATCGATGCGCCGCCCGACATGCCCGTGCTCTGGGCGCTGCGCGATATCGTCGGTCTCACGGGAACGAAGTTCGGCTGCGGCATCGCGCAATGCGGCGCATGCACCGTGCATCTGGATGGCGTTGCCGTGCGCTCTTGCGTGCTGCCCATCGCGGCTGTCGGCGACAAGAAGATCACGACGATCGAAGCCGTCGGCGACACGCCCGCGGGCAAGAAAGTGCAGGCGGCGTGGCGGCATCTCGACGTCGTGCAATGCGGCTACTGTCAGTCCGGACAGGTGATGCAGGCGGCTTCGCTGCTCGCGCAGAACCCGAACCCGAGCGACGCCGACATCGACGCGGCGATGGCGGGCAACATCTGCCGCTGCGGCACGTACAACCGCATCCGCGCTGCTGTGAAGCAGGCAGCGAAGGAGGCATGACATGTCGCAAGGATTGCTCGATGCACAAAACGGCAAGCCGCGCGACGACGATGCCGCGCGAGTCACACGCCGTGCGTTTTTGAAGTTCAGTGCGAGTGTCGCTGCGATGGCGGGCGGCGGCCTGATGCTCGGTTTCAGCATGCCTGCGCAAAGCCAGGGCGATGTGCGCAAGTCCGTGATCGGCGGCGACGGTGTCGAAACGCCGCAAAGCGGCGTGCTCGCGCCGAACGCCTTCGTGCAGATCGACACGGCGGGCAAGGTCACGCTGATCATCCCGAAGGTCGAGATGGGGCAAGGCGTGTACACGTCGATCCCGATGCTGATCGCGGAAGAACTCGAAGTGCCGCTCGACAGCGTGACGATCGACCATGCGCCGCCCGACGAAACGCGCTTCACGGACCCGCTGCTCGGCGGCCAGCTGACGGGCGGCTCGACGTCGATCCGCTATGCATGGGAACCGATGCGACGCGCGGGCGCGACCACGCGTGTGCTGCTGATCAACGCGGCCGCGCAGCAGTGGCAGGTGGACCCGGCGTCGTGCCATGCCGAGAACGGCCAGGTGATTCATTCAGACACGAAGCGCAGCGTCGCCTATGGCCAGCTCGTCGATGCCGCAGCGAAACTGCCCGTGCCGCAGAACGTGCCGTTGAAGAACCCGAAAGACTTCAAGCTGATCGGCACGCAGGCGAAGCGTCTCGATTCGCCGGAGAAAGTGGACGGCAGCGCGGTTTTCGGCCTCGATGTACGCGTGCCCGACATGGTCTACGCGGTCATCGTCAATTGCCCGGTGTTCGGCGGAACGCTCGCGAGCGTTGACGATACGGTTGCGAAGAAGATTCCCGGCGTGCGGCAGATCGTGAAGATCGACAACGGCGTTGCCGTGATCGGCGATCACACGTGGGCGGCAAAACGCGGCGCGTCGGCGTTGAAGATCACATGGAACGAAGGCGCGGGCGCAGCCGTGTCGATGAAGACGATCGTCGACGACATGGAGAAGGCGTCGCAGAACAACGGTGCGGTCGCGCGCAAGGACGGTGACGTGAACAACGCGTTCTCGCAGGCGAAGACACGCGTCGATGCCGTGTATCAGCAGCCGTTTCTCGCGCACGCAACGATGGAGCCGGTCAACTGTACGGTTCACGTGAAGCCCGATAGCTGCGAAATCTGGGTCGGCACGCAGGTGCCGACGCGGGCGCGCGATGCGGGCGCGAAGGTGACGGGGCTGTCGCCGGACAAGATCGTCGTTCACAACTTCCTGCTCGGCGGCGGCTTCGGACGCAGGCTCGAATTCGACATGGTCACGCAGGCCGTGAAAGTGGCAAAGCAGCTGAACGTGCCCGTGAAGGTGACGTGGACGCGCGAGGAAGACATCCAGCACGACATGTATCGCCCGTATTACTACGACAAGATTTCGGCCGGGCTCGACGCGAACGGCAAGCCAATTGCGTGGCAGCATCGTATTGTCGGCTCGTCGATTCTGGCGCGCTTCGCGCCGCCTGCCGTGAAGAACGGCGTCGATCCCGATGCCGTCGAAGTCGCCGCCGATCTGCCGTACGACCTGCCGAATCAGCTTATCGACTACGTGCGTCAGGAGCCGCATGCGATACCGACTGCATTCTGGCGCGGCGTGGGTCCGACGCGCGGCACGTTCGTTGTCGAGAGCTTCATCGACGAACTTGCGGCGCAGACCAAGACCGATCCCGTCAAGTATCGGCGCGACCTGCTTGGCAAATCGCCGCGCGCGCTGAACGTGCTGAACGTCGCGACGCAGGCGGCGGGCTGGGGTAGCACGTTGCCGAAGGGGCAGGGGCGCGGGGTGTCGGTGATGCACGCGTTCGGCAGTTTCTTTTCGATGGTGGCCGACGTCACTGTCGATCAGGGCGAGGTGACGGTGAATCGCGTGGTATGCGCTGTCGATTGCGGGATGGTGGTCAACCCGAACACAGTGGAAGCGCAGATCCAGGGCGGCATTATCTTCGCGATCACGGCGGCGCTGTACAGCGAGATCACGATCGATCGCGGCCGCGTGCAGCAGAACAACTTCACGGATTACCGGATTCTGCGCATCAACGAAACGCCGAGCATCGACGTGCATATCGTGAAGAGCAGCGAGGCGCCGGGCGGCATCGGCGAGCCGGGAACGGCAGCGGCGCAGCCCGCGATCGCCAACGCGATCTATGCGGCGACGGGCAAGCGGTTGCGGCAGTTGCCTGTCGGTAACCAGTTGATGAACGCGTAAGGGGCCGGCGATGAAAACGACATTGAAGGCATTGGCGCTGGCTGCTGGATTTACCGCGTCGTTCGCGCTTCCCACCTTGTCTCACGCGGCCGACGATGCGCTCGTCACACGTGGAGAATACCTGGCGAAGGCGGGCGACTGTATTGCGTGTCACTCTACGCCGCACGGCAAGCCATTTACTGGCGGCCTGAAAATGATGACGCCGATGGGCGCGATCTATTCGACCAATATCACGCCCGATCCGGAGACGGGCATCGGCCAGTACAGCGAGGACGACTTCAAGCGCGCGATGCGCGAGGGCGTCGCGAAGGACGGCCACAACCTGTATCCGGCGATGCCGTATCCGTCGTACGCGAAGGTCAACGACGACGACATGCATGCGCTTTACACGTACTTCATGCATGGGGTGGCGCCCATCAAGCAGGCGAACCGCGAGCCGGATATCAAGTGGCCGTTGAACATGCGATGGCCGCTGAAGTTCTGGAACATGGTCTTTCTGGAGAAAGGCGTGTACCAGGACAAGACGGGCAAGGACGTCGCATGGAATCGCGGTGCGTATCTGATTCAGGGGCTTGGGCATTGTGGCTCGTGTCATACGCCGCGCGGCGTTGCGTTCCAGGAGAAGGCACTCGATGAAAGCGGTGCTCTGTATCTATCGGGCAGCCCAATCGACAACTGGTTCGCGTCGAACCTGACGGGTGAGCACAACGTTGGTCTGGGCCGCTGGTCCGAGGCCGATGTTGCGCAGTTTTTGAAGACGGGCGCGAATCAGCATGCGTCGGCGTTTGGTTCGATGACGGATGTCATCAACAACAGCACGCAGGCGCTGACGGATGTCGATGTTGCTGCGATGTCGCGGTATCTGAAGTCGCTGCCGGCGGCGGGCGGCTCAGGCGGGCCGGCTTATGCGTATGACGCGAAGGTGACTAAGGTTTCGCTGACGCGGCCTGCTAATGATGCCGGTGCGCGGGTTTATACGGCGTTCTGCATGCATTGTCATGGGGTGGATGGGCGTGGGTTTGCGCCTATGCTGGCGCCGCTGGCTGGGAATCCTAATGTGCTGGAGAAGAATGCTTCTTCGTTGATCAATGTCACGCTTAATGGCACTGGGGATCTTGTGATTGGTGGGGTGCCTGCTGCTTATCCTATGCCCAAGTATGGGCCTGTGCTGAATGATCAGCAGATCGCTGATGTGCTTACTTTTATTCGGGCTGGATGGAATAATGGCGCGCCTGCTGTCGGCGCTGGGGATGTGGCTAAGGTTCGGAAAGCTACGCAGTAAATGGGCTTTTTTGTCTGCGACGCTGGGTGGTTCGCTTGTTTTGTGCTGCCGTCCGCGGTTTGCCTTCATGGCGCGGGCGGTTTGGTTTTTATGGGTTTTCGCTGGCATCCGCGAGTCGTTAGCGTGCTTCAAGCGTCGCCCCTGTGCGGGGCGGCACCTACTTTTCTTTGCCGCCGCAAAGAAAAGTAGGCAAAAGAAAGCGGCTAACACCGCCAACATTTCTTCTTGCCTGAGGGCCCCCAACGGGTCTTATGCTTCACACGGCAACGTCTCTGTTAGCGCGTGTTGCCAACGCTCCGAATGAGCGCCTCACCCACTTCAAACACCCGAACTTGGGCTAGCGGCAGCGAATGGCTTCCGCCGCCTAGGTGGCAAACTGTGTGCAGGTTGTCGCGTCGTACAAGGTAGCGCTCTAACAGGGTGGGACGCGTGCGCTATCGGTACGGAGTGAGGCGTGTGAGGCACTACGGCCTACACACAGTTTGCCACCTGGGCGGCGGTGGAATATCTGGCACGGCGTGCTGCAACGCGGGTGCGTGAAGCGGGTGAGGCGCACTGCAAGAGCGTTGGCAACGAACATGGGTCACGTGATTGCCGTTTGAAGCGTAAGACCCTGTGGGGGCCCTCAGGCAAACACTAGAACTGGCGGTGTTAGCCGCTTTCTTTTGCCTACTTTTCTTTGCGGCGGCAAAGAAAAGTAGGTGCCGCCCCGCACAGGGGCGACGCGTGAAGCACGCTAACGAATCGCGGATGCCAGCGAAAAGGCAAACATACCGAACGGCAACGCATAAAGCGCGAAGGCAAAACGCGAATGCCAGCGCAAAGACAAACACACCGAACGGCAACGCGAGAAGCGCGGAGGCAAAACGCAGATGCCGGCGAAACGACAAGCCGACCACCCAGCGTCGCAGACAAAAAAACACTAACGCTGCTGCGCTATCTTCTGCCGCCGCTCCAAAACCCGGGCATACCACGTAAGTGGAAAACACATAGCAAAGTACAGCAGCGCGACCATGCCATAAATAGGAAACGGCTGGAAGGCTGCATTAGTAATCATGTTCCCCGTCTTGGTGAGTTCGGTGAACCCGATAATAGAAGTGAGAGCAGTGCTCTTAACAACTTGAACCAGAAACCCAACAGTAGGCGCAACAGCAATCTTCAGGGCCTGCGGCCAGACAATAAACCGCAACTGCTGAGAAAACGTCATCCCAAGACTGGCACCCGCGGCCCACTGCCCACGCGGCACAGCCTCAACACACCCACGCCAGATATCCGCAAGATACGCACTCGTATAAAGCGTCAAAGTAACAGTAGCCGCGACCCAGGGCGACACATCAACCCCCATCAACGGCAACCCAAAAAACGCAAGAAACAGCTGCATCAGCAACGGCGTGCCCTGAAACAACTCCACATACAAAACGACAACACGCCTAAGCCAGGGCAAAGGCGACACCCGCATCGCGAGCAACACCAATCCAACAACCCCGCCCCCAACAAACGCAATCAATGACAACAACACCGTCCACCGCGCCGCGAGCAGCAGATTGCGCGCAATATCCCAAAGCGTAAATTCGATCATGACGAGCGCTCCGTCGTCGGCGCGGTGCGTGCGCCGCGAATGGCAAAGAGAGTGCGCAACAACCCACGCGGAGCATCAGAAGACCGCGCTGCACGTCCCGCGAAAAGACCCTTGCCGAGCCGGTTCAGCACTTGCCGCAACACGACCGACAGCACCAGATACGTCGCGGTAATAATCAGGTAAGCCTCGAACGAACGGAAGTTGCGCGACTGGATATAGTTCGCCGCGTAGGTGAGATCAGGCACCGAGATCTGCGATACGACCGCCGAGCCAAGCATCACGATCAACACCTGGCTCAACAACGCCGGAAACACATTGGCCACCGCCTGCGGCAACACCACATGTCGAAACACCTGGCGTTGCTGAAGCCCGAGCGCTTGCGCCGCCTGAATCTGTCCACGCGGAATCGAGTCGATACCGGCACGCACGATTTCGATTGCGTACGCACCGAGGTTGACCGTCATCGCCAATATCGCGGCCTGGATTTCGTCGATGTGAATGCCGAGGCTAGGCAGCCCGAAGAACACAAAGAACAACTGCACCAGAAACGGCGTGTTGCGAATCAGCTCGACGTAAGTCGCAATCAGCCCGCGTGCCCATTTCGGTCCGGACGCAGCCACCACCGCGCCCCCGATCCCGACCAGACCGCCCAGCACGGTCGATACGGCCGTCAGCCCTAGCGTCACGCCGACGCCACGCACGAGCATCCCCGCATACATGTCGAAACTGCTGAAATCGAACGTATAACTCATCGTATGCGGCTCATCGTGACATCGGCTGATCGAAAGAAAAGGCTTAGAGGTTTTCCGGCAGCGGCGCGCGCAGCCACTTCTGCGAAATCGCGTTCATCGTGCCGTCCTTGCGGGAACGCGCGATGGTCTCGTCGACTTTCTTCAGGAGGCGCGGCTCGTTCTTGTTCAGGCCGACGTGATCGGGCGAACTGAACAGCGAGAACTTCTGCTCCGGGTCATTGGCGGGATGGCGCGCGAGTATCGTCGCGCCCACATCGTTACCGACGACCATCAACTGTACCTGACCAGAAAGAAATGCAGAAATAGCGCCGTTCGGATCGTCGAAACGTTTGATGTTCGCCGACGGCGGCGCGATCTTCGTCACGCTCAGGTCCTCCAGCGTGCCGCGCGCAACGGAAATGCTCTTGCCCGCGAGATCGTTCGCGTCCTTCACCTTCAGCGACTTCGGGCCGAACACGGCAAGGTAGTAGGGCGCATAGGGCTGCGAGAAATCGATCACCTTCTCGCGCTCGGGCGTCTGGCCGACGGAGAGCAGCATGTCCGCCTTGTGGTCGGCGAGATAGGCCATCCGGTTGTCGCCCGTCACGGCCACCAGTTCCACCTTGACGCCGAGCGACTTGCCGATCAGGTTTGCGACGTCGATGTCATAGCCTTGCGGTTTCATGTCCGGGCCAATCGAGCCGAACGGCGGATAGTCCATGAACACGCCGACGCGCACGACGCCCGCCTTCGTGATCGTGTCGAGCGCGTCCGCATGCGCGAGCGGCGCGAACGCCGACAGCGCGACGCCCGCGAAGGCGAGCGAGGCGAACGCATGGCTGAAGCGGCGGCGAAGGAGAGCGGCGGTGGTCATGAGTGCGTCCTTTTTGAATGTTGAGACAGTGGTGAAAGCCACTCTAGGTATGCAAAAAACCTGGAACAACCGAAATCTGCGCATGGAAGCCATGCGTTACGCTCATGCCGTAAGGGTTCTCCCGGCCACGATCGCGCATGAGCCTAACGCATGGCGGCAAGGTCCGGGGAATTTTGGATCGCGTATGCTTTGGATTTGTCACGCGTGTGACCGCGCAACAAAGCGGCACGCGCGATGAATTTTCCTGATGCTATTCACCCTCATGCGACGACTTCCGCCCCTGAACGCTTTGCAGATCTTCGAGACCGTGGCGCGCCATCGCAGCTTCACGCGCGCGGCCGAGCATCTGTGCCTGACACAAGGTGCCGTGAGCCGGCAGATTCTCGCGCTCGAGGACTACTATCAGTTCCCGCTCTTCAAGCGTCACGCGAAGGGCCTCACGCTGACGGCGGAAGGCGAGTTGCTGCTGCCCGCCGTCAAGGAGAGCTTTGCGCGCATCGAAGAGATTTCGCTGCGCCTCACGCGCCAGCGCACCGATCTCGCGCTCAAAGTGCCGACCTGCGTGATGCGCTGGATACTGCCCAAAATCATGCAGTTCCAGGCTGAGTATCCGGACCTGCACGTGCAGATCACCACGACCTGGCAGCACGACGTCGACTTCCAGGTCGAACCGTTCGATGCCGCGATCGTCTACGGCACGTCAGCGGGCGCGGACGTGCAGGCGGTGCCGCTCTTCGAGGAGCGCCTCACGCCCGTCTGCGCGCCCCAGTTGCTGCACGACAAGCCGCTTGGCAAGGCCGCCGATCTCTCGCGCCACACGTTGCTGCACCCGACGCGCGATCATCGCGACTGGAAAATGTGGCTCGAATACGTGGAAGCGCGCGATGTCGACGCGAACCACGGTCCGAGCTTCGATACGCTCGATCTCGCCACCAACGCGGCGCTGCAAGGCTTCGGCGTGGCGATCAGCGACCTCGCGCTGATCGACGAGGACGTGGCCGCGCAACGGCTCGTGCGGCCGTTCGAGGCCGTGCTCACGACGGGCGCGCGCTACTACTTCGTGTACCCGGACAGCGTCGCGCATCAGCAGAAGGTGAATCTGTTTCGCGCCTGGATCGACCGGCACTGGGCGCAGTGAGCGGCGCTCAAGGCGCGAACGACAGAAACAGATACGCGGCGAACAGCGACAGGTGTACGGCGCCTTGCAGAATGGTCGTGCGCCCGGTGCCGAGCGTCAGCGTGCTGATCAGAAGCGTCAGTATGAGCAGCACCGTGTCCTTGCCGTCGATGCCAAGCACAAGCGGGCGGCCCGTCCAGATGAACACCAGCGCGACGGTCGGTATCGTCAAGCCGATGCTCGCGAGCGCCGAGCCGAGCGCGAGGTTGAGGCTGGTCTGCAGACGGTCGGCGCGCGCCGCGCGCACGGCGGCGAGTCCTTCGGGCAGCAGCACGAGCGCCGCGATCACGATGCCGACCACGGCGGCGGGCGCGCCTGCTTCGAGCACTGCGCGCTCGACCACGGGCGACAGCACCTTGGCCAGCAGCACGACGGCGACGAGACTCACCACCAGCAATGCGCCGCTCGTCAACGCGACGCGCGAGCTGGGCGGGGCGGCGTGCGCGTCTTCGTTGGCGGCGTGGGCGTCGGCGAGAAAATAGTCGCGGTGACGCACGGTCTGCACGAATACGAACACGCCATACAGCACCAGCGACGACACACCCGCGAACGCCAGCTGCGAGTCGCTGAGCGCGGGGCCGAGGTTGATGCTCGTGTAGTTGGGCATCACCAGCGACAGCACGGACAGCGACGCAAGCACGGCCAGCGCCGCGCTCGCGCCGCGAATCTGGAAGTCCTGCTCGCGATGGCGCAATCCGCCCACCAGCAGGCAGATCCCGACGATCCCGTTGCACACGATCATGACGGCGGCGAACACGGTGTCGCGCGCCAGCCCCGCCTTTTCCGGCCCCGCCGACAGCATCACCGATACGATCAGCGCCACTTCGATCACCGTCACGGCCACGGCGAGTACCAGCGTGCCGAACGGCTCGCCGACGCGATGTGCGACCACTTCCGCGTGATGCACGCCCGCGAACACCGAGCCCGCCAGCGCGAGCGCGGCAAGGGCAGTCAGCAGGCCGTTGCCGGGCAGCGCGTAGGCGGCGCCCAGCACGATCCACGCAATGAAAGGCGCTGCGATCGTCCAGCGGGGCAATACGGGCGATGTCGATGCCATGTGTTCAGTCCGTCTGTTGTTGGTGTGTAGTTCGCGACAGGACGCCGCTACATCGGCTGACGGGCGGCTCGCATAGCCGTGAGATTAAACCAGCCGGCCAGGCTGGCGGTGTGACGGAGCGACAAAAATGCGCGCCGCAAAGAAAAACACCGCTCTTCGCGACGAAGAGCGGTGCGTTGTCCAACCGGGCGCCCGCATGCGGGCGCCAGCAGGCGATGCGAGGTTTACTGGCCGACCGGGCGGATCGTCAGCGCGTTCTTCACCGACGTCACGCCTGCCACGCCTTGCGCGACTTCCGTCGCCTTGTCGACTTGCGGCTGCTCCGGCACGGAGCCCTGCAGCGTCACAGCGCCGCTACGTGCGCGAACCGTGATGTTGGCAACGCTGAGGTCCTTTGCCTTCGCCAGTGCGCCGCGAACCTTGCGCGCCAGCGCGCGGTCAGCCGACTTGGCTGCCTTGGCGGTCTGCTTGGCGCTCGGCTGAGCGGTCATGTCGGCATCGCTTGCCTGAGCGTATGCGTTGATCGACGCGAGCACCACAAATGCGCCAGCTGCCATCTTGATTGCCTGAATCGCCTTCATTCACTTTCTCCTGTTGTCATGATTTGCGACGGTGTCGCGCCTGAAATGCGCCCGGCAAGCGGGCTCTTCACGCGTGATACCACTGCACTACCACTTCTTTTGCTTCGGGATGAAAACGGTTGCGGGTTGTTCATACGCCGCGCGGCTGGCCGACCGGACGGGCCTGCCCGAGTCGCCGATGCGGCTAGCCGGACAGTAACGATACCTCAATTGGTTCCATGGTGAAGATAAGGGTCGCCCGGATGCGGCTTTGCTACAACGGATCGATGCCGCTCGTGCCATTCGACGCCATTCGTCCTGTGCCCGTCTTGCGCCGTGCATCGAACCGCGCCGCGCGTCATCATGCTGCAAACTGCGTGGCTCACGCGGACGTCCTCCTATGTTCCCGGCGCATCATCGCATGACGAAGACGACGGTTTCCCTGGTTCCTCTACACCGCAACGATCTACCCATCGATACGGTTGACCTCGCGCGCTTCCTGTTGGGTAAATACCTGGTCCGCGACCTGGCCGAAGGGCGGGCAGCGGGGCGGATCGTCGAGACGGAGGCGTATCCCGTCGGCGATTCGACCAATCATGCGTATCCGGGGCGGCGTGCGTACAACGGCTCGATGTTCCTCGAACACGGCCATGCGTACGTGCGGCTCACCTACGGCATCTACAACGTGATCAACGTGGTCAGCGAGCCGGAAGGCACGGGCGCGGCGGCATTGATTCGCGCGCTGGAGCCGGTGGAAGGTATCGAATGGATGCAGGCGCGCCGGCCGGACGCGAAGCTGCGCGATCTCGCGCGCGGCCCGGGGCGGCTGGCGCTCGCGCTCGGCATCGATCTCAGCTTCGACGGCGCGGACCTTTGCACCGGGCGCGGGCTGTGGCTAGGCGCGGCGGGCAAGGCTCGCACGCCGGTCGCGGTGACGACGCGTATCGGCATCGCTCGGGAGATGCATCGGCTGCTGCGCTTCTATGTGCCGGGCAGTCCGTTCGTTAGCGGGCCACGTAAGCTGCTGTCGGCTGAGGCTCTGCCGCCCGGTGAGGGGCCGCCGTCCAAGTAAGGTCGCGTGCAGACTTGAGTCCTGGACAACGCGTCGAGCCTGTCAATGCGTGTGGCACCCATGGCGTTTGCCACATAGTGAGATACACCGATCCGTCCCGACATTATTACGTCTTACCACTCGCAAATTGACATCTGGCTTGCGAAGTGACCGGACTCTTTCATCCAGCGCAATTAAGTATCTCCGGAATAGGGGTTTTCCCTTGGTGTGCCGATGGCTACACTGATCTCACTGGCTTCACACACGGTTGTGTGAAGCGGCTGACAAAACAACTTTCGGAGGTAGTTACCATGAAATCGCTGATCAAGGCTGTCGCCATCGCTGCTGTTCTCGCCATCCCCGCCGTCTCGTTCGCCCAGTCGAACCAGCCCGTGACCCGCGCGCAAGTGCGCGCCGAACTGGTCCAGCTGGAAAAGGCAGGCTACAACCCGGCAACGGCTGTCGATTCGACCTATCCGGCCGACATCCAGGCTGCCGAAGCCCGCGTTCAGGCGCAAAACGGTGCGGTAGCACAAGCGCCCGTCGCCGATACCGGCTACGGCGCATCGACGAACGGTTCGTCGCAATCGGGCGCGGCCAAGACGCTGAACCCGGCGCAAGACGTCTACTTCGGTCATTGATTCCGGAGTACAAGCCGGGCCGCAGTGTTCACGGTCCGGCGCGCGCGCCTTCGATGCAGGTATGAAGCGCGCAACCAGAATATGAACGGCGGCGTGGCCTGGACCGGACAAGGTCGCCGCGCCGTCGTGAACGAAAGCATGAACCTCCGCCGCCGCAAGGTGGCTTCGCCCAACCTCGCGGATTGGGCTTTTTTTGCTGGCTTGCGCGGTAGGCGTAGCAGGGCGCGCCGCAGTTTCAGCGGCGGAAATGACATCGCAGCGGCGCGACGCTCAGCTGCTATGGATGTAGTGTTCGAGCTGCTGGATGGTGAACTGCTGCTCGGCGATGATGGTTTTCACGAGGTCGCCGATCGACACCATGCCGATCAGCTGTTCGTTGTCCAGGACGGGCAGGTGACGCATGCGGCGCTCCGTCATCAACGCCATGCATTCGTCGGTGGTCTGGTCCGGGCGCACGAAGCGCACGGCGCTGCTCATGATGTCGCGCACGGGCGTCGTCTTCGACGAGCGGTCCATCAGCACGATCTTGCGCGCATAGTCGCGTTCGGTGACGATCCCCGCGATCGACCCGTTTTCCTTGACGATCAATGCACCGATCTGTTTGTCGGCCATCAGCTTGATGGCGTTGTAGACGGAATCGGATGCCTCGATCGTGTAGACCTCTTGGGTCGGCTTCGATTTGAGGACTTGTGCAACGCTAGTCATGGAGCGGCTCCGTTTGCAGTGCAGCACGCCTGGTCACGGCGCGCTGGGGTGAAGGAGAGGCACGTCAAGCGCAGAACAGGCGCCAATCAAGTATAGACGTCGACACCGCGCGAGGCGACGCTCGCTTCGCCTGGTTTCGTGGGGACGATCACGCATGTCATGCGATTTGCGGAAATGAGCAGGCTGCGTTTCTCGCCATGCATACGCGCAGTGATGCACCTCGATGGTCCGCCGCGATGGTCCGGATTGCCGCCAGCGCACCATCGCGGAGCGGCTGCCAGGTACAATTCGGCGTTTAGCGGTAAACTCCGCTTCTGTACTTTATCCCCGGTAGCTCACGGGTTCATGTCCGCAATTCCGCTAACGCCATGCCCATGTCTCACGATCCGTCGCTCGCTGACGGCGCAATCACCGGCGAATGCGTCACGCTCGACGCTTGCGCCACGCTTCCCACCCGCTACGGCACCTTCGAATCCTATGTGTTCCGCGTGAACGACTCGGGCGCCGAGCATTTCGCGCTCGTCATGGGCGATGTCGAGAATAAACCGTCGGTGCTCACGCGCCTGCACTCGGAGTGTCTGACGGGCGACGTGCTCGGTTCATACCGTTGTGACTGCGGCGAGCAACTGGACCTCGCGCTGCGCTATATCGCGGCGGAGGGCTGTGGCGTGCTGCTGTATCTGCGTGGCCACGAAGGGCGCGGCATCGGCCTGTCGAACAAGATCCGCGCGTATGCGCTGCAGCAGCAGGGCCGCGACACCGTCGAGGCGAATCTCGACCTCGGCCTGCCCGACGACTCGCGCGAGTACGATTCGGCGGCCGCCATTCTGCGCCTGCTGAAGGTGACGTCGGTGCGTCTGATGAGCAACAACCCGAAGAAGTTCGACTCGCTGTCGAAGCACGGCATTCCCGTTTGCGAACGTGTCGCACTCGCCATTCCGATGCGCGAAGAGAACGAGCGCTATATCCGCACCAAGCAGGTGAAGTTCGGGCATTACTTCGAAGAGAACGAGTGACGGCTGTCGCCCGGACTCGCTGAGCAATGTGAGCAGTGCAATGGCCTCGCGAACGCGAGGCCATTTGCTTTACGGCGTCAGAAGATCATGAAGTCGTCGTTGCTGTCGGGGATCGAGCTTAGCAGTCGCTCCAGTCGATGCCAGCCGAGTCGCGCGACGAGTGTTGTCGCGAGCCTGTATAGCGTCCTCGTCGGGTCTGGAGGGCGCGCGTGACGATGGTCGATCGTGCGTGTCAAAGGGCAGCACTGCATTCGATGCTCCCGTCACGCGTTGATCGTCGACACCAACGCAACTACAACGTCGCGCAATTCAGTCGTGCCGAAGCGCCGCTCAGTGCCCCCTTCGGCATCGATTCGCCCCGTGTTCTGCGCGTCGTACAGGTCGACGATCAGCTTCGCGTGATTCGCATTGAGGCCCGCGCGTAGCATCGTCGCGGTCCATTCGGCGCGCGGCAGCGCATGCGCGACGATATCGCGTCCGCTTGCATCGCCGAGCGCACGGGCTACATCGTTTGCGTCGTAACGGCGCGGACCTTCCACGCTCACGACTCGAACGCCAGCTTCATCGAACCCGTCGCTGAGCAAGCGCGCGGCAACGATGCCGACGTCATGCGCGGACACCGTCGGAAACGGCCTGTCGAGAGGGTGATGCAGACTCGGCAGCCGGCCCGTTGCGAGCGCGACAGGCACCACACGCGCCCAGTTCTGCATGTGTTCCGCCGAGCGCAGCAGCGTGAGGCGCGGCGCAGCCTCTCTGAACGCCGCTTCGAGGTGATGAAACAGCATCGTGATGCCCGTGTCGGCATCGAGTTCTGCGCCATAGTCCGACAGCGCGACGACATGCAGATGCGGATGCGCGCGCAGTACACGCGCGGCCGTATCGATCATGCGACGCATCGCGTCTGCGGGATCGGGGTCGCGATGCGGTAACGGACACAGCATCTGCACGGCACGCGCGCCGTCGAGCGCGCGATGAATCGATGCTTCGTCGTTGAGGTCGCCGGTGACGACTTCGCAGCCGATGCGCGTCAGCGCTTCGCCTTGCGCCGGGTTTCGCAAGACGGCGCGCACGGCGTGCCCTTCATGTCTGAGCGCCGCCGCTGCCGAACGTCCTACCTTGCCCGTTGCGCCAAAAATCACGTACATCGTCTATCTCCACTGGTTTCATGGGATTCAAGCGTACGCGGCGGCGCATCAGGAATCGCGCATGGAAGGATGACGGGCAACAGATCCGGATGACGATCTGCATGGGCAACCGTGCCGCGGAGCAACGGCCAGCACGCCAGCGCAAAACGCAGCACAATGCGGCAATCAGAGGACGGAACGAGGTGCAAGCGATGAATGCAGTCCACCCTGCGTTGGTGCCGCACTCGGGCGGGCGCGAGAGCCTGCTGTCGAGCGCGTCGCTCGGCTGGTCGGGTTTTGGCGCGGAAATGCTCGGGATCGCCGCGGGCGCGCATCGCATTCCGGCGATCGAGCATCATCGCGTCGGCGTGCATGTCGGCGCGCCCGTGCGAGCGATCTGCCGATGCAACGGCCAGCGCGCGGCGCGCATTCAGGCGCACGGCGATGCCGACGTGATTCCAGCGGGCCTCGACGGCGAATGGTCCGACGATGACAGCTGCACGATCCTGCGCATCTGGTTCGCCGAAGATTTCGTGCGCAATACGTTCGATCAGCTCGGCCTGCGCGCCACCGATGCGCAGATCCGCCCGCAGTTCCAGTTGCGCGACGCGCGCTTCCAGCATCTGGCGTGGGCGATGCGCGCGGAACTCGAAGCCGAGGACGCATCCGATCCGCTCTACGCCGAAAGCCTGTGTACCGCGATGATCGTACGGCTCGCGGGCGCTTCGATTTCATACGACGACAAGAAACGCACGCTGTCGCCGCGCGCGGCGGCGCGCGTGATCGACTACATCGAGGCGCATCTCGACGAACGCCTGACACTGAGCGAACTGGCCGCGCTCGTCGAACTGAGTGTGCCGCATTTCAAGGTGTTGTTTCGCGAGACGATGGGCGTGCCGGTGCATCGGCATGTCGTGCAGCGGCGTGTCGAGCGCGCGAAGGTGCTGTTGCTGCAGGGCCGGCTGAGCGCGAGCCAGGTCGCGCTCGAAGTCGGCTTCGCACATCAGAGCCACATGGCGCACTGGATGAAGCGGCTGCTCGGCGTGACGCCTCGCGATATCGCGCGCAGCGATGCGCTGCGGCTGATCGTTGCGCGCTAACGTGCGCGTTGTGTGCGTCAGCTTTTGATACGGGCGGAAGCGGGATCGTAGGGTGCTTTCAGATGCAGCGTCGCGGGCAGCAGATCGCCGGCGACGTCGATCTGATAGCGGCCGTTCGTGAGCCAGGTTTGATCGAGCGGGGCGCCGTCGTCGCGCTTCACATAGCCCATCGCGACGGGACAGCCGAGCGTATGCCCGAACGCCGCCGAGCTTACGAAGCCGACCGCCTTGCCATCGCGCAGGATTGCTTCGCCGCCCCATAGCATTCGATCGCTCGCGCCATCGGCGGTGAAGACGACGAGGCGTCGTTGCAGCGGCTCGTCGCGCAACCTCACAAGCGCATCGCGGCCGATGAACGGTATGTCCTTGGCGAGCTTGCACGCGAACGCGAGGCCCGCTTCGAACGGATTGGTATCCGGCGACAATTCGCGTCCCCACGCGCGATAGCCTTTCTCGATCCGAAGCGACTCGAGCGCGTAATACCCCGCGTTTTTAAGGCCAAAACGCTTCCCTGCCGCATGCAACGTTTCATAGACACCGACTGCGAACTCGACGGGCACATACAGTTCCCAACCCAGTTCGCCGACATACGAGATGCGCGTCGCGCGCACCGTTGCGTAGCCGATATCCACTTCGCGACTCTGTCCGAACGCAAAGCCCTCGTTGCTCCAGTCGGCCTTCGACACGCTCGCAAGCAGATCGCGCGCACGCGGCCCCATCACGGCGAGCACCGCGTATTGGCTCGTCACGTCGACGAGCATGCAATGGCTGTCGGGCGGAATGCGCTTGTCGAGTGTGTCGAAATCGCGCGTGGTCTGCGCGGAGCCCGTGACGAGCAAGTATTGATCGTCCGCGACGCGTGTGAGCGTGAAGTCCGACTCGTAGCCGCCGCGCTCGTTGAGCATGCCCGTATAGACGGCCGTGCCAACAGGCACCGCGACATCGTTCGCGACGATCCGTTGCAGCACCGCTTCCGCGTCGCGGCCCTTGACGAGAAATTTGGAGAACGACGTCATATCGAACAGCGCGACGCCTTCGCGGCAAGCGCGATGTTCTTCGCCGCTCCACGGCAGCCAGTTCTGCTGGCCGAACGCATACTCGATGCGAGCCTCTTCTAACGAAGGCGCGAAGAAATTCGGACGCTCCCAACCCATCTTGCTACCGAAGCAAGCGCCTTCGTCGCGCAGCAGCGCATAGAGCGGCGAGCGGCGGAAGGGCCGCGCGCTATCGAGTTCGCGGTTCGGCCACGGCATCGCGTAGTGCAGGCCGAGCGTTTCCTTCACGCGGTCGTGCAGCCAGGTGTCGTTGCCGTTGAAGCGCGCGAAGCGGCGAATGTCAACAGGCCACAGGTCCATCGTCGGCTCGCCCGCGACGATCCACTCGGCGAGCGCCATGCCCGCGCCACCCGCCGACGCAATGCCCATCGAGTTGAAGCCCGCGCCGACATAGAAGTTGCGCAGCTCGGGCGCTTCGCCCAGCATGAAGTTGTTGTCGGGCGTGAACGACTCGGGGCCGTTGTAGAACTGACGCACTTGCGCCGTTTCCAGCGCGGGCACGCGTTGCAGCGCGTTCTCCATCAGGATCTGGAATTGATCCCAGTCGTCGGGCAGCAGCTGGAACTCGAAGTTCTCGGGGATGCCGTTCATGCCCCACGGTTTCGCGTCCGGTTCGAAGCCGCCCATCACGAGCCCGCCCACTTCTTCCTTGAAATAGATGTAGCCGTCGGGGTCGCGCATCACGGGCAGATCGGGATGCACGCCTGCAATGCGCTCCGTGACGATGTAGTAGTGCTCGGCCGAATGCAGCGGCACCGTGACGCCGCACAGACGGCCGACGCTCTTTGCCCATTGCCCCGCGCAATTGACGACGACCTGTGCGGCGATCGCGCCTTCGTTGCCTTCCTTGTCGCGCCATGCGACGCCGCTCGCTTCGCGGCCCTTCGATACAGCCCGCGTGTGGATCGCAGTAACACGCGTGTTCTCGACGATGCGAGCGCCGCGCTGACGGGCGCCGCGTGCGAGCGCCTGGGTCAGATCGGTCGGATTCGCCTTGCCGTCGCCGGGCAGCCAGACTGCGCCGTGCAGGTCGTCGGTACGCATGGGCGGCCATAGTTCGCCGGCTTCCTTCGGGCCGATCACCTCGCAGCTCACGCCATAGGCGCGCGCGACGGCGGCCGTACGCTTGAGTTGCGTCATCCGTTCGGCCGTGCGCGCGATGGACAGCGAGCCGCATTGCTTCCAGCCCGTCGCCAGACCCGTGTCGGCTTCGAGTTCGGCATAGAGCGCCGTCGAGTAGCGGATCAGCTTCGTCATGCTCTCCTGCGCGCGCAACTGGCCGACCAGACCGGCCGCGTGCCATGTCGTGCCGCATGACAACTGGCCCTGTTCGAGCAGCACGACATCCGTCCATCCGAGCTTCGTGAGGTGATACGCGACCGAGCATCCGATGATGCCGCCGCCGATGATGACGACACGCGCCTGCGTCGGAAGGTGGGTTGACATGAGGGAGGGCTCGCGGAAGAGTGTGGAAATGAGTGGAAATGTGTGGGAATTCGGTCTTGCGTACTTTGCCGCAAAAATCCCCGAAATGCAACGTTGCCCGACAACTATGCGGTCGCGGGCGATGAGGATGAATGTGGAATTGCATGGATTCGTATTGGAGCCGGGCGGACAGGTTTGCTAGACTGGCGCCAATTTCCAGACCCCGCCAACGATGTTCGCCACTCACCGACAGAACGAGATCCTGCGGCTCGTCCGCGCGCAGCAGACCTGCACGATCACTGATCTGGCCAACACCTTCGCGGTATCCGACGAAACGATCCGGCGCGATCTGAAGCCGCTCGTGGCCGAGGGACTGCTCGTCAAGGTGCATGGCGGCATCATGCTGCCTGCGCAACTGGACGAACCGCCGTTCAGGCGTCGCATGGTGGAACAACGTGACGCCAAGCGCGCGATCGCAGCGCGCGTCGCGCAACTGATCCGCGACGGCGAGTCGTTGATGCTCGACGGCGGCACGACTTGCGTCCACATCGCGCAGGCGCTCGAGTCGCACGCGCGTCTCACGGTCGTGACCAATTCGGCCGAGGTCGCACGGCTGCTCGCGCCGCGCAACGAGAACCGCGTGCTGATGGCGGGCGGCGAGCTGCGCGCGGACGATGCGTCTGCCGTCGGCGAAAGCGCGCTCGCGTTCTTCCGGCAATTCCATGTGCGCCACGCGATCGTGTCGGTGACGGCCATCGACGCGAAAGGGCGCTTCATGGACGCCCAGCCCGCCGACGCCGCGCTCGCGCGCGCGGCGTTCTCGCAAGCCGAGTGCCGCATCGTCGCCGCCGATCACACGAAGTTCGGCCATAGCGCGCTGGTTCATGTGTTGGGCGCGGATGGCCTCGACATCCTGGTCACGGATGCGGCGCCGGCAGCGGGACTGTCCAAGGTGCTGGCGGCCGCCGGTGTCGACGTGATCTGCGCGTCGCCCGCTACGGACGATACAAATGAGGAAGTCGTCTAATCGCGCGTTGAAGACTTGCGTCGCCCGCCATGGATGGCGAAGGGCGATGCCAGGCCGTATCGTCTGAAGTGTGGCCTTCGCGAAGTTGCTCGCAACCCTAAAGTGCAGTGCGGCAAGAGCCGCTAACCGAATTGAGTGCAGTGCCTTTGACGGCGTATAGCGCATATGGCACCGATAAGTCCGTTATCGGTATCATCGGTCCGATTTAACGAAATGACTGCGTTGCCACATAAAAATGGCAAGATTAATTGACTGATTCAATTCGTTCTAATAATCTTCACCCCGATTTAAATCGAATGCGTCAGCGGCGACGCTCGAATTGTTAAATCGCACGAATACTGGCACGAACTTTTATTCCAATGTGTGGAATAGGACACACAAAACGGGTGTTTGTGTTGTAGCGCCCCGTGTATCGGCAACGTGATCTGTCGATCAGCTTTCAGTCGTACGCCAGTCATTTCCAGCCGCAAAAAGAAGTGCCGGGCACGTCCCGCAGGCGCGTGGCGTCATGCTCTTGCAGCGTGGCGCGCAGTACCGTCCGGCGGGCGATGCGGGCAGCAAAACGCAAGAAAAAATTCCGCTTGTACTGCGCGGTCAAAAGAAGTGGATTGTGCGCCTGTTTAATTGTGGCTGTTCCATTGTCGCAATGAGGCGCGCAGGCATTAAAGCAATATCGGGCTATCGAGGCGTTGTCTGGCAATCTGAACCAATTTGCCGGAATTCGGTGTAGGGCTTGAAGAACAAAGCGTATGTGGATTTGAAATTTCATATTCGCGAGTCGTCATCCCTTCATCGACGATTACCCGGTCGGACTGAAACAACGAATTAGCGTTGCGGGGTTTTATGAGAATTGCAGTTCTGGAGGAGACTCAGGCGCAAGCCGACTTTGTGTGCAGGACCTTGTCGGCGGCGGGACACACCTGTCATGCATTCGATGACGGCCGGGCACTCGTCGGACAGTTGCGCAGCCAGCCATTCGATCTGCTCGTGCTGGATCGCCATACGCCAGGGTTGTCGGGTGACGAGGTACTGCGCTGGATCCGTCAGAATCTCACGGAGCGTTTGCCCGTGCTGTTCATGACCCGCGCGAGCGATGCCGCGCATCGCGACATCGACGCTGACGATCATCTCGTCAAGCCGGTGAGCGCAGCGGCGCTGCTGGCGCGTGTCGGCATGCTGTTGCGCGGCGCGTTTCATCGCGAGCCCATGGCCGAGAAGGAAGTGTTCGGCGAATATGAGTTCGAGCCGGGCGCGAAGCGCGTGCATGTGCGCGGCAATGCCGTCACGCTGACGCACAAGGAGTTCGAACTCGCGCTGCTGCTGTTCAAGCATCTGAGCCGGCCGCTGTCGCGCTCGCATATCCTCGATGCGATCTGGAAGCAGGCCGCCGCCATTCCGTCGCGCACGATGGACACGCACGTGTCGATGCTGCGCTCGAAGCTCGGTCTTCGGCCTGAAAACGGTTATCGCCTGATGCCGATTTACGGCTACGGCTACCGGCTGGAACGGATCGAGAAGGGCGAGGCCTGAGAGGGCCTCGAAACTGCCGTTTAAAACGGCTTTGATGGCGTGTTAGACCGTCTGGCTTGCGCCGCCTTCCGGCTGCCCTTCCTTGCAGGCGGACAATTCGTCGGGCCACGTGTTTTCGAACACGCACGCGCTCAGCGGTTTGCGCGTCGCCCAGCCTTCCGATTCGAGCATCGGCTCGGCGTAGAACCGCTCCACATGCCCGAGGCACAGCAGCGCGACGGGCCGCGCGCCCGGCGGCATGCCGAGCATCGCGCGCACTTCGTCGGCATCGAATAGCGACACCCAGCCCATGCCGAGACCTTCCGCGCGCGCGGCGAGCCACATGTTCTGGATCGCGCACGCAACCGACGCGAGGTCCATCTCCGGCAGCGTGCGCCGTCCGAAGACGTGTTTCTCGCGGCCGTCCATCAGCGCCATCACCAGCAGCTCGCCGCACTCGAGCATGCCTTCCACCTTGAGCTTCATGAACTCGTCGCGCCGCTTGCCTAACGCGTCTGCCGTCAGCAGCCGTTCGCGGTCGACGGCGGCATGAAGTTGCGCGCGCAGCGCGGGATCGGTGATGCGCCCGATCCGCCACGGCTGCATATAGCCGACGCTCGGCGCGTGATGCGCGGCGTCGATGAGGCGCGCGAGCACGGCGGGATCGACGGGCGCGGGCACGAAGTGGCGCATGTCGCGCCGTTCGTAGATCGCGCGGTAAACGGCGGCGCGCTCGGCGTCGTCAAAAGGCTCGGCCATGGAAGAGGGCAGCCGCGAAGGCTGGATTGGACGGCCAGTAGCCGTGCATATAAGTGGCGACGATCGAACCCCGGCGATAGACCGCTTCGCCGGGTGCGTCGGACTGGGCGCGCGTCGCGTGGCCGACCGGGGCGAGCGGCGTGCTCACGCGCGAATAGTGGAACGTGTGGCCCGTCAGCATGCCGTGCGCGCCGTCGTCCAGCTGCTGCATGCCGAGCGCCGTGAAGCGCGTCTGCATGGCCGCGCTGCCTGGCAGCATGCCAAGCATCGGCGTGGTGATGCATTGGGTGTCGGTGACGCTGTCGAGCAGGTAAAGCATGCCGCCGCATTCCGCGACGATGGTTTTGCCGGCTGTCGCATGCGCGCGGATCGATGCCGCAGCGCGCGCGTTGGCCGCAAGCGTGCTTGCGTGCAGCTCGGGATAGCCGCCGGGCAGATAGAGCGCGTTTGCATCGTCGGGAACGGCTTCATCCGCGAGCGGCGAGAAATACGTGAGACGCGCGCCGAGCGCTTCGAGCAGTTGCACGTTCGCCGGATAGATGAACGAGAACGCAGCGTCGCGTGCAATCGCGATGTGCATGCCGTCGAGCAGGCGCGGCAAGGGCGCTGTGTCGGCATCGTCTTCGAACGGGACGGCAGGCGGCAACTGCGCGAGCGCAGTCGACGCGAGCGCATCCGCCGCGCGATCCAGGCGCGCATCGAGGTCGTCGATTTCCGCGGCTTGCAGTAGACCGAGATGACGATCGGGCAATTCGATCGCATCGGTGCTCGACAGATGGCCGAGCATGCGCAGATCGGGCGGCAACGCTTCTTCGAGCATCTGCGCGTGACGCGCCGAGCCCACGCGATTCGCGAACACGCCATGAAACGGCACGTCGTCGCGAAAGCGCGCAAGGCCGAAGGCGATCGCGCCGAAGGTCTGCGCCATCGCTTTCGCAGAAATCACGGCGGCAACGGGCACGTTGAACTTCGCGGCGAGGTCGGCGCTGCTCGGCGTGCCGTCGAACAGACCCATCACGC
Source organism: Paraburkholderia terrae (assembly GCF_002902925.1). Classification (GTDB taxonomy): domain Bacteria; phylum Pseudomonadota; class Gammaproteobacteria; order Burkholderiales; family Burkholderiaceae; genus Paraburkholderia; species Paraburkholderia terrae. Next base: position 1,245,091 of record NZ_CP026112.1, read on the forward strand.
CTTCGATCAGAATCAGATCCGCTTCGCGCGCGGCCTGCGCGAGCAACGCACGGCACGCGCGTTCGCCGACCATCCACAGGTCGAGCGACAAAACGGGCGCGCCGCTCGCGCGCGCGAGAATCATCGGGTCCAGAAAATCCGGGCCCGTCTTGAACACGCGCACCTCACGCCCCATCCGCCGATGATGCCGCGCAAGCGCGGCCGTGACCGTCGTCTTGCCCTGGCCCGACGCCGGCGCGCTGATGAAGAGAGCGGGGCACGCGGGCATCGTTCAGAACTCCACGCCGCGTTGCGCTTTCACATGCTGCTCGCGGTACGGATGCTTGACGATGCGCATCTCGGTGACGAGATCGGCGGCGTCGATCAGCGCGTCGGGCGCGTGGCGGCCCGTGATGACGACGTGCAGCATCTCAGGCCGCGCGTTCACGACTTCGAGCACTTCTTCGAGCGGAAGATATTCGTACTTCAGCACGGTATTCAACTCGTCGAGAATCACCATCTGGTATTCGCCGCTTTCGATCATGCGGCGTGCCTCGTTCCAGCCCTTGCGCGCCGTCGCCATGTCGGCCTCGCGGTCCTGCGTGTTCCAGGTGTAGCCGTCGCCCATCGTGACGAAATCGCAATTCGCCTGCGCGCCCAGAAAATCGCGCTCGGACGTATGCAGCGCGCCCTTGATGAACTGCACGACGCCGAGCTTCATGCCGTGGCCCAGCACGCGCACGGCCATGCCGAACGCCGCCGTCGACTTGCCCTTGCCCGTGCCCGTGTTGACGATCAGCAGCCCCTTTTCGATGGTGGCCTGCGCCTGCTTCTTTTCGTGGCCTTCGCGGCGGCGCTGCGTCATGCGTGCATGCGATTCGGGATCGGTCTTCATCGATGTTCCTTGATTCTGGTTGTGTCGGTGGAATGAGGGTGTGCGGCAGCGCACGCGATGGCGACGGTAACGCCGTCACGCGCGTGTTTGCGCACGAGCAGTTCGCCGCCTTGTGCGGCAAGTAGCGCGCAAGGCTCGCAAACGCCGTCGATGCCGAGATGCGCGCGCACGTGCGGTGATGCGTCGATCGGTGTGTCGAGCGCGGCGATCGTGTCGCGCGTGAAGGTTCGCAGCGGCAGCGCGTGCCGTGCGCAGAATGCGACGAGCCCAGGCTCATTGGCTTTCGTATCGATCGAGGCAACCGCGATCAGCGCCGAAAACGGCAGCGCGGCACCAAGCGCGTTGCGCACGGCGGCTTCGATCTGTTCAGCCGATACGCCGCGCCGGCAACCGATGCCCGCGATCAGCGCCGTCATGGCTTGAGCATCGCATCGACGGGCGCAGCCAGCGACGCGACGCCGCCGATCACGACGATCGACGGCGAACCGAGCTGCGCTTGCGCAACGCGTTGCACGAACTCGCTCAACGTCGCGCGGACATGGCGCTGCTCGGGGCGCGTGGCCGATTCGATCGCGGCGCAAGGTGTGTCGGGCGGCATGTCGGCGCGCAGCAGCGCGTCGACGATGTCGTTGAGCCGCCGCATGCCCATGTAGATGACGAGCGTCATGTGCGTGGCGGCGAGCGCGCGCCAGTCCGCTTCGTGCTCGCCCGCGCCGTGGCCGGTGACGAAGATGACGCCCTGAGCATGATCGCGATGTGTGACGGGAATGCCGATCGCAGCGGGTGCGGCGATGCCCGCCGTGATTCCGCTGATGATTTCGACGTGAATGCCCGCGGCCTGCAGTGCCTGTTGCTCTTCGCCGCCGCGGCCGAACACGAACGGGTCGCCGCCTTTGAGCCGCGCGACGCTGCGGCCCGCGCGCAGATGATCGAGCATCATCGCGACGATTTCGGGTTGCGGTGTGGATTGCTGCCCGCCGCGTTTGCCGACATGGACGATCTGCGCGTCGTCGCGCGCGAATTGCAGGACCTCGGGATTGACGAGATCGTCGACCAGTACGACGTCGGCCAGCGCGAGCGTGCGCGCGGCTTTGAGCGTCAGCAGTTCGACGTCGCCGGGGCCGGCGCCGATCAGCCAGGCGCGGCTCATGGCAAGGAGAGCGCCGCTGCACGGGCGGGCGCTTGTGTGTGACAGGTCATGCGATGTTGCGTGTGACGCGCGACGGCTGCTCGAGCCGGTGCCGCGCGTGGGCGCTGGTATCCGTTTCCCGCGGTTCCAGCGAATGGCGATCAGGTTCTCGCCCCCTTGCACCTGGCCGGTATCCGGGCTGACGGCTCATCGCGTTCGCCTTCCCACCTGCGGGTTGCAGGCAGTGGCCTTGAACGCACTGCGCGGAACATCCTTCATTCCGCTCGCCGCGTGACCGTTGCGGGGACAGCACAGGCCAGGCGGCTTCATGTTTCGCGTGGCTCGCTCGTGTTGCGAGCGCGATGTGAAGACGCTTCCCTGTTTCCCGTTTAACCCCGCCAGCCGTCGAGCCGGCGGGGCACCAGATGCGCCAATACGATAGCACACCGGCACCCGCGGGCGGGCGGCGCGGGGTTTTCCGATGCGCCCGCCCGATGGCGATTCTTGCCGTGTTTCGACAAATTCAAAAACTGTTTTCAAGCGGTATTGGTGGTAAAGCCCAAGGGTGGTCATTTATAGTGGCCGGACGTGAGACGTCAGTTTTTTCCGGTGTTAAATATCGGATAACTAACAAAATTTCACCTCAATTCGGGTTGGTGGTGTGGGTCGCCGCCTTTTCGACTGCGTCTGCCCATGAACAGGCAGATTAACCTTTAGGGAGAACATTAAAATGAAATTGGCAACGATCGCGTCGGTCATGCTGGCAGCCGCGCTGGCGGCGACCTCGGTGCAGGCAGCGGACTCGCTCGCGAAGGCTGCGGATACGCTCGTGGAAGCTGCGCCGCCCATCCATCTGAAGGCGCGCATCATCGCGCTCGACGCCGGTGCTCGCACGGTCACGCTGAAGGGCGAAGACGGCATCGAGGTCACGATGCAAGTGGATGGAAAAATGGCCGGGTTCGACAAGCTGCGCGTGGGCGAGAAGGTCGATGTGCTGTATAAGAACGCATTGCTCGTCCAGGCCGAGAAGGTGGACCCCGCCGGCAAGGGCATCCGTGAGCGCGTCGATGCTCAGGTGACCCTGAAAGGCCCGGACGGCAGGGATTCGGTGCATCAGGTCGAAACGCTGTCCACCGTGCAGAAGATCGATCCCGCCAAACGCCTGCTCACGCTGCGCGGTGTCTACGAGACGCAGATCATCAGGGTCACGCCGGATTTCGACCTGAAGGACCTGCACGTCGGCGACACGATCCACGCGGTTTTCGTCTCAGCGACGGCTATCGAAGTCACGCCGCAAGGCGCTGCGCACTGAGTTGCGCATGTCCACCGGATGTCGCAGGGCGGCAGCCGGTGGACTTCCCCTTTAGCGAACCCCACGCAATCGAACGGCGGCATGAGGCACGACTCATGCCGCCGTCTCTCCTTGACGCTACCTGCCGGCGGGCCTAAACTCGCCGCACTCTGGTGCTCGCGCGCGCGCTCTGCGCGCGCAGTTAAACGGGAAATAGCAGGCTGTGCGCACAGGCGCCTGTCAAACTATGCTGCTCCCCGCAACGGTAGGTGAAGGCATCGCGCAGACGATGCAGAGCCGGCCTCGCTGCATGTGCGTCCAATAGCGGCCCATGCAGACAATCCACTGCGCGAAAACGCTCGCGCGGGAAGGAGAGGCGGCGCTTTCATCAGCCCGGATACCGGCCCGAGAAAACGACGCCATGCTGCGGGGATGCGGCATTGCGTTCACGATTCCTCATGCGTCGCAGCGCGGTTTCGCGCCCGGTTCGATCGGGCCGCGAAGCCCATGCGGCGCCGTTTTCGTCCCCGTGCATCATTTATGACCTTGCATCGCTTGCCGTTCGGACGGCGCGCGATTTCGAGGTCACTCGAACGCATTTCGAGCTACGGAGCCACCATGCAGACACAGATGCGCAAGATTCCGGTGACGATCGTCACGGGTTTTCTCGGCAGCGGCAAAACGACGTTGATGCGTCACATTCTTCAGCACGCGGGCGGCTTGCGCATCGCGGTGATCGTCAACGAGTTCGGCGAGCTTGGCATCGACGGCGAGATTCTCAAGGGCTGCGGCATCGGGTGCGATGAAAACGGCAATGAGACGGAAGGCCAGCTCTACGAGCTTGCCAACGGCTGCCTGTGCTGCACCGTGCAGGAAGAGTTCTTCCCCGTGATGGAGCAGCTTGTGGAGCGGCGCGGCCAGATCGATCACGTGCTGATCGAAACGTCGGGCCTCGCGCTGCCGAAGCCGCTGGTGCAGGCGTTCAACTGGCCGTCGATCAAGAACAGCTTCACCGTCGATGCCGTCGTGACGGTGGTCGACGGCCCGGCTGTCGCGAGCGGTCAGTTCGCCGAAGACCCCGCTGCCGTCGATCAGTTGCGCAAGGCCGATCCGAATCTCGACCACGAATCGCCCCTGCATGAGCTGTTCGAAGACCAGTTGTCGGCCGCCGATCTCGTGATCCTCAACAAGACCGATCTGCTCGACGAAGCGCAGCAGGCGAGCGTCGAAGCCGTCATTCGCGAAGAGATTCCGCCGCAGGTCAAGGTGGTGCGCGCGCACATGGGGCAGCTCGATCTGCACGCGCTGCTCGGGCTTGAATCCGCTTCGGAAGAAACGATTCATCTGCGTCACGACCATCACGGCTCCGCGGATGATCCCGAACATGCCGATCATCATCACGATGAGTTCGACTCCGTGGTCGTGTCGGCGCGCGCGCCGTCGCGCGAGGCGATGATCGCGGCGTTGCAGCGGGTCGTCGAAGGGCACACGATCTATCGCGTGAAGGGCTTTGCCGCGCTGCAGGGCGCGCCGATGCGTCTGGTGATTCAGGGCGTGGGCCGGCGCTTCGACAGCTATTTCGACCGGCGCTGGCAGGCGGGCGAACTCGATGCGTCGTCGCTGAGCCGCTTCGTGCTGATCGGCGAAGACCTCGATCAGCCTGTGCTGCAACGCGCGCTCGACGAAGCGCTGAGCGCTCAGGAACAACAGGTCTAAGGCACCGCGATGCATCTGCTGCGCACCGTCCCCGGTGGTTTCGTCGACGATACGAAGGGCGTGATCCGTATCGACCAGAAGCCCGCCGATATCGTGATCCTCAGTTCCGCTGACACGACGCTGTCGCTGCTCGCGAGCGTCGTGCCGCGTCTGGGCGACGGTTTTCCGAGCGTGCGGCTCGCGAATGTCACGTATCTGCGGCAGCCGGCTTCGGTGGATTTCTACCTGGACGATGTATTGCAGCATGCGCGCGTGGTCGTCGTCGATCATCTGGGCGGCGAGGCGTACTGGCCGTATGGGATCGAACGGGTCGTGGCGCTGGCGCAGCGTAAGCAGCAGACGCTCGCGATGTTTTCCGGCGACTTGCAGGAAGACCCGAACCTGCTCGCGCGCAGCACGGCTGACGCGGACCTGTGCCATCAGTTGTGGCGCTATCTGCGCGAGGGCGGCGCGCACAATGCCGAATCGTTCATGCGCTGCATTGCGTGGCGCGGCTTCGGTTGGGGCAAGGAGCCGGCGCCGCCGAGTCCGTTGCCGGCCGCTGCGCTGTATCACCCCGCGCGCGACCTGGCGACCATCGACGACTGGCAGGCGCGCTGGAAGCCCGATGCGCCCGTGGTCGCGATTCTGTTCTACAAGGCGCATTTGCAGGCGGCCAACACGGCCGTATTCGATGCGCTGATCGATGCGCTCGAGGCGCGCGGGATGAATCCGTTGCCCGTCGCGATCACATCGTTGAAAGACGCGATCAGCCGCGATGTCGTGCAGCAACTCGCCGCGCAGCATCGCATTGCGCTCGTGCTGAACACGACGGCATTCGCGGCTTCCGCCATCGACGATCCCGAGCCGCTCGCGCTGGCGGGCGACGCGCCCGTGATGCAGGTGATCCTGAGCGGCGGCAATCGCGAAGACTGGGTGAACGACAATCACGGTCTCAATTCGCGCGACATCGCGATGCACGTCGCGCTGCCCGAAGTGGATGGCCGCATCATCACGCGCGCGATCAGTTTCAAGGGGCTTGCGTATCGCTGCCCGCACACCGAAGTGGACGTGGTCCGCTATCAGCCGGATCACGAACGCGTTGCGTTTGTCGCGGAATTGAGCGAGCGCTGGTGCAGGTTGCGGATCAAAGAGAATGCGGACAAGAAGCTCGCGCTGATCCTCGCGAACTATCCGATGAGCGAAGGGCGCATCGGCAACGGCGTGGGACTCGATACGCCGGCGTCCGTGGTGAACATTCTGACGATGCTGCGTGGCGAGGGCTATCGTATCGACGACGTGCCCTCGAACGGCGATGCGCTGATGGATGTTTTGACGCAAGGCGTGACCAACGATCCCGTCGTTCGTGATCTGCGGCCCGCTTTGCAAAGCCTTGCGTTGAGCGATTACATGACGCACTTCGCGCGTCTGCCGCAGTCGATGCGCGACGCTTTGAATGCGAAGTGGGGCCCGCCCGAACAAGATCCTACTTTGCGGCGCGGGCGCTTCATGATCGCGGGCTGGCGATGCGGGTATGTGTTCATCGGTATTCAGCCGCCGCGTTCGCGCGAACAGAACGATTACGCGAGCTATCACGACGCCGAACTCGTTCCGCCGCATGCGTATCTCGCGTTCTATTTCTGGCTGCGTCATCAGTTCAATATCGATGCCGTCGTGCATGTCGGCAAGCACGGCAATCTGGAGTGGCTGCCGGGCAAGAGCGTCGCGCTGAGCGATGCCTGCTGGCCCGATGCGATACTCGGGCCGTTGCCGCATCTGTACCCGTTCATCGTCAATGATCCGGGCGAGGGCAGTCAGGCAAAGCGGCGCGCACAAGCCGTGATCATCGATCATCTGATGCCGCCGCTCACGCGCGCGGAAAACTACGGGCCTTTGCAAGACCTCGAACGCCAGGTCGATGAATACTACGACGCGTTGATGGTCGATCCGCGCCGCGCGAAGCTGTTGCGCCGGACTATTCTCGATACGATCGTCAAGCATCGGCTGCATGAAGAGCTGAGTCTCGAAGCACCTGTTGATAGCGAGGCGGAAGACTCGTTACTGACGAGCGTCGATGCATGGCTGTGCGAGCTGAAGGAAGCGCAGATCCGTGACGGCTTGCATACGTTCGGGCAATCGCCTGACGGCATACAACGGCGCGACACGTTGCTCGCGCTTGGGCGCTTTCCAGTAGGCGATGGACGCGGCGCAAAGGCGGGCATTATCGATGCGCTGGCGCGCGATCTCGGTGTGGATCATCTATTCGATCCGTTGTCGGCGGATTGGTCGGCCGAGTGGAACGGCCCGCGTCCTGCTCTGTTGCAACACGTCAGCGACGCGCCGTGGCGTCATAACGGCGATACGCGCGAAAGGCTCGAACTGCTCGCGGCGTCCTTGCTCGATGATATGTGCGGGATGTCGCCACGCGCGTTCTCAACCATAGATGACCTGCCGCAAGCAGCGCGTGTGCTCGAACGATTGCGCGACGATATCCTGCCGCGTCTCGACGCATGCGGACCGCACGAACTGATGCACCTGAAGCGCGGACTCGAAGGGCGCTTCGTGCCGCCCGGCCCGAGCGGTTCGCCGTCGCGCGGACGTCCCGACGTGCTGCCCACGGGCCGCAACTTCTATTCCGTCGATACCCGCGCCATTCCGACGCAAGCGGCGTGGTCGCTGGGACTCAAGTCCGCGCAGACGCTGATCGAGCGGCACTTGCAGGAGCACGGCGACTATCCGCGCGCGATTGGCCTCTCCGTGTGGGGCACGGCGACGATGCGCACGGGCGGCGACGATATTGCGCAGGCGCTTGCCTTGCTCGGCGTGCGGCCGAAGTGGGCGCCGGGCAGTCATCGCGTGACGGACTTTGAAATCATGCCGATTGCGGCGTTCGATCGTCCGCGGATTGACGTCACGTTGCGTGTGTCGGGTTTCTTCCGCGATGCGTTTGCGAACGTGATGCATCTGTTCGACGCGGCCGTGCAGGCCGTTGCCGAACTCGACGAGCCCGAAGACGTGAATCCCATCCGCGCGCGCGTGCTGCGTGAGCGCGATGCGTGGATCGCGCGCGGCGTCGCTCCCGACGAAGCGCGCAGGCGTGCGGGCTTTCGGGTGTTCAGCGCGCGTCCGGGTGCCTATGGCGCAGGTTTGCAGCAGATGATCGACTCGCAGCAATGGCAAACCGATGCCGATCTCGCGGACGCGTATCTGTCGTGGGGCGGCTATGCGTACACGCAGAAGAGCGCCGGAGAAGAAGCTCGGCACGCATTCGGCACGCGGCTCGCCGCGATGGATGTGGTGTTGCAGAACCAGGACAACCGCGAGCACGACGTGCTCGATTCGAACGATTACTACCAGTTTCAAGGTGGCATGACGGCGGCCGTGCGGCATCTCGCGGGCAGCCAGCCGCATGTGTATCACGCCGATCACAGCAACCCGGACACACCGCGCGTTCGCACGCTGCATGAAGAGATCGCGCGCGTGATCCGTTCGCGCGTGGTGAATCCGAAGTGGCTGGATGGCGTGAAGCGTCATGGATACAAAGGCGCGGCGGAAATCGCGGCGACTGTCGATTATCTGTACGGCTACGACGCGACCGCGCGTGTGGTCGCCGATCATCAATACGCGCTTGTCGCCGATGCGTATCTGAACGACGCCGATACGCGCGAGTTCATGCGCAAGCACAATCCGCATGCGCTGCATGGCGTTTGCGAGCGGCTGCTCGAAGCGATGCAGCGTGGACTATGGCAACAACCGGGCGAGTATCGCGCGCAGGTCGAACAGCATCTGCTGGACAGCGAAGAGCACATCGAAGGATCACGATCATGAGCGAAGCCAGCGCGCGGCGCGCGGCCTTTCCGTTTTCTGCGTTGATCGGCCAGGCGGCGCTTCAACAGGCGCTGCTGCTGGCCGCTGTCGATCCCGGCATTGGCGGCGTGCTGGTCAGCGGGCCGCGTGGGACGGCGAAATCGACGGCGGCGCGCGCGTTGGCCGAGTTGTTGCCCGAAGGCCAGTTCGTGACGTTGCCGCTCGGCGCGAGCGAAGATCGTTTGATCGGCACGCTCGATATCGAATCGGCGTTGCGCGATGCATCGGTGCGCTTTTCGCCGGGATTGCTGGCGAAGGCGCATCGCGGCGTGCTGTATGTCGACGAAGTGAACCTGTTGCCCGATGGACTCGTCGATGCGCTGCTCGATGCGGCGGCGAGCGGCGTCAATACGGTCGAGCGCGACAGCGTTTCACACACGCACGATGCGAGCTTCGTGCTGATCGGCACGATGAACCCGGAAGAGGGCGAGTTGCGGCCGCAACTGACGGATCGGTTTGGGTTGATGGTCGAACTGGAAAACTGCTACGAACCGCAGATACGTCAGGCGATCGTCAAGGCAAGGCTTGCATTCGATCTCGATCCTCGTGGCTTTCGCATGGGATACGAGGCGCAGCAGGACGCACACGCCGCGAGGCTTCGCGATGCGCGTGCGGCTTTGGCGCGCTTTTCGTTCGACGATGCCGTGCTCGCGCATGTCAGCACGCTGTGCATTGCGGCTGGCGTCGATGGTATGCGCGCCGATCTCGTGATGCTGCGCGCGGCGCGTGCGCTGGCCGCGTTCGAACAGGGCGATGCAGTGACGGTCGCGCATGTCGACAGTGTGGCTGAATCGGTGCTGCTGCATCGGCGTCGGCAGGATGAGCCCGCCTCGCAACAGCAGGACGGTTCGTCCGCACCGTCTTCTTCTGCGCAGCATGCTTCAACTGATGGCGCGACTGCTTCCGCAGAAGCCGACTACGGTTATCTTCCCTCAGAACCTGCAGGCTTGACGCGCGTGAAGGGCGTCATCCCACTCAACGCAAAAAAACGCTAAGCCATCGAAAGAGCGCGGCCGCGCGCGCGATGCGCAGCGGTTTTCGATGGCGGCAAGGCGCGGGCGGTGCAACGCCAGGCAGTTCGCCTGGCGCGCGACGCATCACGTGGCCGCGCACGCTCGCGGCAAAGCGCAATGCGCGATTGCACAGCGAACATCTGCGTTTCGTCCATGAAGAAGCACGCGGCGGCGTGCTGCATTGCTTCGTGCTCGATTGCTCCCATTCGATGCTGGCAGGACATCAGTTGGCGCTCGCCAAAGGGCTGCTCGTCGCGCTGTTCGATCAGGCGCGCGCGACGCGCTCGGAGGTTGCGCTGGTGTGTTTTGGTGGCGTCGGGGCGGATGTGCGCTTCGGCCCTGCCGTGCCGCGCTGGTGGAGTGAGCGGTGGCTCGCGCCTGTTGGCGGCGGTGGCGGCACGCCTTTCGTGCTGGGTATCGAAACGGCGTCTGCGTTGCTCGAACGGGCGGCGCGCCTCAAGCCTGCGCAGCAGCGCTGGCTGTGGATTCTTTCCGACGGCCGCAGCAGCGGTTCTCCTTCGCGGCCCGCATCAGCGGATCATGTCGTGTTCGTCGATTTCGAGCAAGTCGAACGTGTGCAGATCGGGCGTTGTGTACAGATCGCGAAGGCGTGGGACGGCTTGCATCTGACGCCCCAGCAATTAATCGGTTGATTTTCCCGGCAACTGAAGATAATTCCTATCTTATCTTAGCTTTGGCGGACGCATCGTCTTACGGATCTTTGACATAATATTTAGTTCGTTTTCCTATGTGTATTGCTATGTGACGCGAGATAGTGCGCAAGCTGAACGTCCATAACACATTTGTCGCTGTGCGAACCGGTCCGATTCGATTGTTGGATGGTGATGACGATGTAGGGATTGTCTGTCACCGTCGTCATGATGATTCGAAATTGAGATGCTTCTGAACTGATTAGGAATTATCCGATTCTGAGGAATCCGGGCGTTCTTATACCGTGCCGTCTGTGCGACCAATGGACGGCGATCGTCCAGTGCGGGGGTCGTGCCTGGCACTAACTATGTGCTAGCTGCTTCTCGATTAACCACACATTGATAATTTAGGATAACGATGAATAGGTCATATCGATCAGTTTGGAACGCGTCTACGAACACCTGGGTGGCAGTGCAGGAAAATGCGAAAGGTCGGACGAAAAAATCTACTCGGTCGACACTGATTATCAGTGCGGTCACTTCCCTGATCGGCGTAGCTGCTGCTACGCCTGCGTGGGCCTCGTCGATTGCGAACAATTTCTGCACGCCAACCAACGCAGGCAGCGGCACCTGGTCGAATGTGGCGGGTTGCTTCACGGATGCCGGGGCATACAATTCGCTGCACAATCTGGGCGAAACGGTCTACGGTTCCTATGGCTATGTTCCGACCAACATCAGCTTCGCGACGATTATGGGTTTCGCGGGCCAGGTCAATTCGCTTTACGGAACTGCGTTGGGCGCAAACGGCGTCGTAACGGGTGCAGCACAAAACAGCGTGGCCCTTGGCGCGGGTTCCGTGGCAACCGATCCAAACACTGTGTCCGTGGGGCGCGTCGGCAACAATCCGTTGTATAACGTGAATGTAGCGGGTACCGATCCGACGGGCGTTGACGCGACGCCGATGAACCAGTCGTTGCTAGGCACGCTGACGCGCCGCATCACTAACATGGCGGCTGGTATCAACGGCACGGATGCCGTGAACGTGTCGCAGCTCCAGGGCGTGACGAACGCGTTGGGTGGCGGGGCGGCGATCAATGCGTCGACGGGTGCGGTTACCAGCCCGACGTACACGGTCGGCAACAACACATATAACAATGTCAGCGGCGCGATCGCCGACCTGAACAATAAGGTTGGCAGCAACAGCACCAAGTACTTCCACGCGAACTCGACGGATGCAGACTCGGTTGCAGCGGGCGGGCAATCTGTCGCGATCGGCCCGGGCGCGACTGCTGGAAGCACCTACGATGTGGCTATCGGATATAACGCGACTGCAGTCGGAGAAAATTCCGGCGTCGCAGTCGGCAACCAATCCTATGCGTATCAGCAAGGCGCAGCGCTTGGTCTGAAGGCTTCGGCAAGTGGCGTCGGCGCGGTGGCAGTGGGGAATTACGCTACGTCATCAGGCAACAATTCGGTCGCGACAGGTGGGGGCGCTGTGGCGCTGACCGACTATTCAACCGCCATCGGCGGGAAGGCGACCGCGTCGGGTGCAACCTCGCTGGCTTTAGGCGGTGGGGCGACTGCATTGACCTCGAATGCGGTGGCGCTGGGCTCATACTCGGTGGCGAATTCGTCGACGCTGGGCTCGGCCGGTTTTGCGCCAGGCGGCGCAACTGTGTCGGCCGCAACCGCCTTCGGCGAAATGTCAGTGGGCGCAGCGGGCAAGGAGCGCCGCATCACAAACGTGGCGGCAGGCTATGCTGTGACGGATGCCGTCAACGTCAGCCAGTTGATGGCCGAAGACGCACGAGTGAATCTCGTCAACAACAACCTGAGCAACCTGTCGAACGTCGTCAACAACATCCCGACGAGCGCCAGTCTGAAGTACTTCCATGCGAATTCGACGCTGGCGGATTCGACTGTGACAGGAGTCAACAGTGTCGCTGCGGGTCCGGCGGCGATGGCGAGCGCAAACAACGCGGTGGCGCTTGGCGCGAACTCGGTGGCGGACCGCGCGAATACGGTGTCGGTGGGTTCGGCTACGGCGCAGCGGCAGATCGTGAACGTGGCGGCGGGCCAGCAGGCCACCGATGCCGTTAATGTGTCGCAGCTGTCGGGTGTTACGCAGGCTTTGGGCGGCGGTGCGTCGGTGAAGGCAGACGGCTCGATTGCGCAGCCGACGTATAACGTTTATGGCAATACGTATTCGAACGTGGGGGACGCGCTCGGGAATATTTCGAGTGCCACGGGGAATATTGTTCAGAGTCTGAAGTACATCAAGTTTGGGCCGAGTACGGCGGATGCAGCGCAGGCAGCAGGAAGCGATTCCGTGGCGATTGGCGGTAATGCCTTCGCGAATTCGTCGGGTTCTTTGGCGATAGGTGCGGGCGCACGTGCGCTGGCACAAAACTCTGTGGCAATCGGTTACGGCTCGGCAACCAGCTTTGCCAACACCTTTGCAGTTGGTAGCGGAACATCAACGCGTCGCATCGTCAACGTGGCTGACGGTGTTAATGATACGGACGCAGCCACGCTGGGTCAGATGAACCAGATGGGCTCGGACCTTGAGACGCAAATCGCAAATCTGAACAAGGTGCAATCGCCGAATCTGAAATCGTCGGCTCTCCTGGGCGCGACGACCGATAGTGATCCGGCTACCATCGCACAGGTCAAGAGCATGACGAACGCACTTGGCGGTGGTGCGACAATTACTGCAGACGGTACGGTCCAGGCGCCTGGTTATGTCGTTGGCGGTCTTACATATTCGAATGTTGGTGACGCGGTCGCCAACATTACGAAAACCACGGACAAGATCTCAATCGGTTATACATCGACGACGACTGCTCAAGCAACGGCCAATGATTCAGTCGCTCTCGGCGGCGGCGCTATTGCAAGCCAGAGTGGTGCAGTTGCGATTGGACGCTCTGCTATAGCCAGTGGTTCGAACTCTGTCGCAATTGGTTTTGGTTCTATGGCCACCGGGGCTAATACATTCTCGGTGGGCAACGCGTTCAACCAGCGCCGCATCGTGAACGTCGCAGACGGTATCAATGATACAGACGCGGCTACAGTTGGCCAGGTGAGCGCCGACATTCAGGCCGCCATTACCAACTTGAACCTGAGTTCGACGCAAGCGCAGTCGGCACTGCTGAAGTCGGGCGTGCATTCATCGCAATTGTTGGGTTCTTCGCCCTTGCTCGGTGTAACTTCAAGCCTGCCACCGGACCAGTTGATCGTATCGGGTGTTACGGATAAGGCTGGCCAGATTGCTGCTTCGGGCTCGGACGCGCTGGCGATCGGCCTCAATTCGCAGGCGTTGTCGGACCAGGCTGTGTCTGTCGGTGGCACCGTTCGGGTTGGCTCGGTTGCGGCAGTCGGTATTGGCCAGAACATCGCAGTTCAAGGCGTGAACGCAGTAGTGATGGGTTCGATGGTGTCGTCCGCTGGCGACAACGCGATTGTGATCGGCAACAATGGCTCGGAGGCCAACACCGACAATGCGATTGCGATCGGCAACAACGTCAAGGTCGGTGGCGTCAATACGATGGGCATTGGCAAGGACATCGTTGCCACTGGCTCGAACAGTATCACGCTCGGTAATGCCAGTGCTGACGGTGGCCGCGCCAACGTTCTGTCGGTGGGCAACGCCAAGTCCGGTGGCCAACGGCAGATCATCAATGTCGCAGCCGGTACGCAGAATACCGACGCAGTCAATGTCTCGCAGCTTTCTGGCGTGACGGCCGCCCTCGGCGCTGGCGCAACGGTGAACGCCGACGGCTCGATCAAGAAGCCGACATACACCGTGCAAGGCACGACGGCAACCGACGTCGGCACGGCGATCTCGAAGCTCGATGGCGCAGTGTCGAACGTCGGCAACAATCTCACGAACCTCACGCAGAACTTCAACAATGTCGTGAACGGCGCTGGCATCAAGTACTTCCACGCGAATTCGGCGCTGGCAGACTCGTCTGCATCCGGCTCGGAATCGGTTGCGATCGGTGGCGGCGCTATTGCGTCGACGTCGAACTCGATCGCACTGGGTTCGGGTTCCGTCGCAAGCTCGGGCTCGCTGGGCGTGAAGGGTTTCGCACCGGACAACGCAGCGCTGACGGCTGGAACGGCCTTCGGTGAACTGTCGGTTGGCACATCGGGCAAGGAACGTCGCATCACCAACGTCGCGGCGGGCTACAACGCAACCGATGCAGTGAACGTTAGCCAGTTGATGGCGGAAGACGCAAAGGTCAACAACGTCAGCAACAACCTCAGCAACCTGTCCAACGTCGTCAACAATATCGGCACCAATGTGTCGATGAAGTACTTCCACGCAAACTCGACGCTGAACGACTCGACGGCGTCGGGTATCAATGCAATCGCCGTGGGCCCGCAAGCGACGGCAGCAGGCACCGACGCGATCGCGGTTGGCTACAACGCGAGTGCGACGGCAGCGGAATCGGTTGCGCTGGGTTCGAACGCGAGGACGACGGCCAACCTCTCGGCAACGGCATACAACCCGGGCAACAGCACGCTGTCGGGCACGACGGCATCGGGCGAAGTGTCGGTGGGCAATGGAAGCTTCAATCGCCGCATCACCAACGTAGCAGCCGGCTCGGCGGCAACGGACGCGGTGAACGTGAGCCAGTTGATGGCTGAAAACGCGAAGGTCAACGCCGAAGGCACGGCGACGGCAGCGGCGCTGGGCGGTGGCTCGACCTACGACCCGACGACGGGCAACATGAGTGCGCCGACGTACGTCGCGGGCAACGTCACGTATAACAACGTGGCTGGTGCGATCACGAACCTCGACGACCGTCTGTCGAACATTAGCGGTGGTAAGGGCGACGGCATCAAGTATTTCCACGCCAACTCGACGCTGGCAGACTCGACGGCCTCGGGCACGGACTCGGTGGCGATCGGCGGCGCGGCAACGGCATCGACGGTGAACTCGGTGGCGCTGGGCGCGAACTCGCTGGCGAACTCCACGACGCTGGGCTCGGCAGGCTTCGCACCGGGCGGCGCAACGCTGTCGGGCGCAACGGCCTTCGGTGAAGTGTCGGTGGGCGCACAAGGCAAGGAACGCCGCATCACGAATGTTGCAGCAGGGTATGCGGGCACGGACGCGGTGAACGTGAGCCAGTTGATGGCTGAAGATTCGAAGGTCAATAACGTTTCGAACAACGTTACCAACCTGAACAATCTGGTCCAGAACTTCAGCAACAACGTCTACAACGGCGGCGGCATCAAGTATTTCCACGCCAATTCGACGCTGAGCGACTCGTCGGCATCGGGCAAGGACAGCGTGGCGATCGGCGGCGCGGCGACGGCATCGACAGCGAACTCGGTGGCGCTCGGCTCGAACTCGTTGGCGAACTCGACGACGCTGGGCTCGGCTGGTTTTGCACCGGGCGGCGCGACGCTGTCGGGCGCAACGGCATTCGGCGAAGTGTCGGTGGGAGCACCGGGCAAGGAGCGTCGTATCACGAACGTGGCGGCAGGCTATGCGGCAACGGACGCGGTGAACGTGAGCCAGTTGATGGCTGAAGATTCGAAGGTCAATAACGTTTCGAATAACGTTACCAACCTGAACAATCTGGTCCAGAACCGCGCGCTTGACGCTGGCTGCGACGCTCGCCGCTGCGCTGGCAGCACCTGCGTTCGCGGCCAGCATCAAGAGCCAGGCCGAGGCGCTCATGCCTGCCGCGCAGAAGATCGCAGATCCCTACCGTCGCGGTGTGGCGGAAGGCTTCCTCGAAATCGCTGAGCGTCAGGACAGCCACGTGCTCGTTTCGCGCGTTTATAACAATGCCGCGCAACGGGCATTGGGCAATGCGCGCTACCTGATCGACCAGAGCGTGCCGTGGGAGCCGCTATACACGGCGAAGAACTGGCCCACACGCGACAAGTGGGTGCAGGCAATTCGCGCTATCGAAGCAACCAACGCGCGGGTGTCGGCATCGACGTGCAAGGGCGAGTCGGCGGGCCGCTTGCTTGCCCTCACCGACGAAGTCTGGAAGGAGCAGGACGAAACGCACGGCACGCGCTGGGTACACGGTTGGGAAGCGATCGAGCGCGCGCAGAAGCTGAGCGTGCAGGTGAATCAGGAGCTCGATCACTGTGCGCCTCCACCGCCACCGCCGCCTGTCGTCGAATCCGCCACGCCGATCTCGTTGTCCGCCGACGCGCTGTTCGATTTCGACAGCGCCAAGCTCAAGGCGGATGGCATCACCGCGATCGACGCGCTCGCAACGGATCTGAAGCGCGCGCAATCGATCGATGTCGTCACGGTGATCGGCTACACGGACCGCTTCGGCTCGGTCGCGCACAACCGCGACCTGTCGCGGCGCCGTGCGCAGGCTGTAGCGGACGCGCTGCAGGAACGCGGGCTGAACCCCGCGCGCTTCGACGTGCGCGGGGCGGGATCGACTGCACCGATCGCGACCTGCCCGGGACGGAAGTCTGCTGCTGTGATCGCGTGTCTGGCGCCGAACCGCCGCGTCGAGATTCGCGTGAGCGGGCAGTCTGTTTCTGCAATGCCGGCTGCGCCCGCCGCGCCGCAGTCACCACGGCCGCAGCAGATGAAGCAGGAACAAGCGCAGCCGCAAGTACAGCCGCAGGTACAGCCGCAAGCGCAACAGCTCCAGTTGCAGCAGCTGCAACAGCCGCCGCAGCGACAACAGTGGCAGATGCCGCAATCGCTGCAAAAACCACCCGCGCAGTAACAGCGCTCACACGGGCCGCCGACGTCGAGGCGGCCCACAAGCCAAACGGCCCGGTCACGCAAATGACCGGGCCGTTTTTTTCATGCGCGAGCGCAATGTCAGGCGTTACTTTGGTCCGCTCGTCCAGAAGATCACATCGTCGATCCGGTCGAATACATAGACTTTCAGCGCCATCTGCTCGACCTGGTTGAGCTGGTCGAACTCGATGCCGTGCGTAGCGGGATCGCCGGGTTTTGAGCCGGGCTGCACGTTGCGGATGATCGCCGTGGTTTCGATCGGCGTCTCCATGTCTTTGGAGCGCAGCGTGAACGCCACGCGGATGCGCTTGCCGATTTCGCCGACCGTCCACGCGGCGGAAAACGACATGCCCAGCGCGCTCACGCTCTGCACGAGGCCGAGGCTTTCGTAGCCCGTGCCTTGCGCTTCGACGCTGAAGCGCAGCGGGAGGCTCGCGCGCACGCGCACCGACTTGCGCTCGCGCAGCCGGCGGACCACGCCCGGCTTCGACAGCACGAGATAGTGGAACGGCACCTGGCAGACGGAATCGACGGTACACACGAAGCGGAACACCGCCTGGCTCGCAATCGCGACGATCTCGACGTTCTCGCCGACGGAGAGCGCCATCGGCTTGCCGTCGACGAGCGGCGGCGTGACGAACAGCGACTCGTTCGGCGCAAAGCCGATGATGCGCGACGGATGCATCGGCGCGCCCATGCCGACCTGCGAGCGCACGCCGATCAGCGCGCCGATCGTCAGATGCATGTCCTTGAGCGCGAGCGCTTCGGCGTCGCCTGGCTTGGCTGCCGCCTGTGTGGCGCGCGTGCCGTCCTCGTTCGCGTTGTCCAGGTCGCCGCGCTGCGGCTTGAAATGCTGGAACAGGAAGCGGTGCTCATCCGCGCCGATTACGATCGCGCCGCGATCGAACAGCAGCGCGCCATCGCTGTCGATAATCGGAAATTCGAGCGGTGTGCCGACGGGCACGGCATCGGGCGAAAGCTGACGCGCAGCGGTCACAGGCGCGCTCGCGTCCGTGTCGACGGTGTCTTCACTGGTTTGCATGATGGGCGAATGAAGCGGTGGCCGGAGATAATCGTTGTATACGTCGCGCCATGAAAAAACTTTAGTTTATTTTTCTTGCGCGGCCGTAATTCACCTTTCGCCGGCTTTATTCAATTTCAATAAATGGCCGGTTTAAATCGATGCAAACGTTTAAGCGCCCCTATTCGTACCAGCGCGGCGTGTAAACCCATTCCCGGCCGCGCCCAGCGGAGCGGAACGCGCGGGTCGTCGACGAGCCGATTATTACCATCGTCCGCATATCGACATCGGCGGATTTCAGCTCGGCGAGCGTCGTCGTTTTCAATGTCGCGCCGGGACGGCCAATATCGCGGCCGAGCACGACGGTTGTCGTCGGCGCGCGAGATTCGCGCACGATATCGAGCGCCTTGTCGAGTTGCCACGGACGGGCGCGCGAAATCGGGTTGTAGAACGCCATCACCAGATCGGCTTCGGCTGCGTGCCGCAGCCGCGATTCGATGATCGACCACGGTTTCAGATTGTCCGACAGCGACAGCATGCAGAAATCGTGGCCAAGCGGCGCACCTGCCTGCGCGGCTGTCGCCAGCGCGGCGGACACGCCGGGCACGATTTCCAGTTCGACACCCGCCCACGCCGCGTATTGGGCGTCGTCGCGCACTTCATCGAGCGCTTCGAGTACGGCGGCCGCCATCGCGAACACGCCTGGATCTCCGGACGACACCATCGCCACGTGCCGTCCCGTGCTCGCCAGTTCGAATGCGTGGCGGGCGCGCTGCATTTCCTCGCGATTGTCGGTGCCATGCACACGCTGGTCCGCGCGGAACGGGCCTGCCATCTTCACGTAGGTTTCGTAGCCGAGGATGTCGGTGGCCTGCGTCAGCGCTGTGCGCGCGGCGGGCACCATCAACGACGCGTCGCCGGGGCCGAGGCCGATCACGCTCAGCTTGCCGCGCGCGCGGCCGACTGTCGCGGGATCGAGCGGCGCGTGCGCGACGGCGAAGACGATGGACGCGTCGGCGTTTGCATCGAGCGCTTTGTGGGGCACACGTAGGGTTTGGCTGAGCATCTGGGCCGCGCCGTTGTCGTCACCGCTGCCGACGGCGAAGCGCAATGCGACCTGCAGCGTATCCGCAGCCTGTTGAAGCGCGGGATCGCCCGTCAGCGAAGCAGGCGCGAGCAGCACCGCCAGCGATTGCGCCGCCAGCCCATGCGTCTGCGCCGCTTCGAGTATCCGTTGATGCAACAAGCCGTCGCCCGGTCCCGTTGCATGGACGGCGACGACGACACTGCGCGGATGAATCACCAGTTCGTCAGTCGCGCCGTTCCACGCCAGCGGCGTGACGCGGATCGCGCGTCGAGCGTCGTCGGCGCGCGGCAGTTGCACACTGTCGAGCCACGGCGCGTCACCTTCGATGCGCGTCGCTTCGCCCGCAAGCAGATCGGACACGAAGCGCTTGCCCTGATCGATGCTGGCAAGCGTGTAGCCGTCGGGCGGATTCAGCACGCACGCGCCGAAGCGCAGTTCGCCGCTCGTGGTGATCGCGGGCGGCACGTCGAGCGCGGCGGCGATTTCGCGCGCCATCACGTTGACGCCCGACAGCCCGCCGAGCAGCGGCACGACGGCGCTGCCATCCTCGGCGACGGCCAGCACGGGCGGCTCGACGCCTTTGTCCGCGAGCAGCGGCGCAATGCAGCGGATCACGATGCCCGCCGCGCACAACGCGATGATCGGCGTGCCGCTCGCATACAACTCGCGCAGATGCGCGTTCAGTTCGGTGTAGGCGACATCGGCGTCGGCGACGCGGCTTTGCAGGCCATGCACCTGCGCGCCGTCATAAAGGGATTGCACGCACCGCGCCGTGTCCAGCGCGCCGACGCCGAGTATCACGATTGCGGGTGGCGTCGTCAGCCTTGCCATTTTTCCCCCGGCACGACGAGCAGCGAGAAATACGGCGACGCCATCGGATCGACTTCGGCGAGCGGCACGATGCGCTGGTTCGCCATCGTCGCCCGTTCGACGTAGAGCGCGCGCTCCGCGAGTCCCAGTTCGTCGAGCACACGGCGCACCTTGTCGAAATTGCGGCCGAGCTTCATCACGACGGCGGCATCGGCAGCGGCGAGACGGCGCTTGAGTTCGTCTTCGGGCAACACACCCGACAGCACCGACAGCGTCTGGTTGCGATACACGAGCGGCTGGCCGAGCACGGCGACGCCGCCGAGCATCGAGCACACGCCGGGCACCACTTCGCCTTCGAAGCGCGGCGCGAGCCGGTTGGCGAGCCGGTCGTGCAGGTACATGTACGAGCCGTAGAAGAACGGATCGCCTTCGCAGATCACGGCCACGTCGCGTCCCGCATCGAGGTGCTTCGCGACCACTTCGGCGGCCGTGTCGTAGAAGTCGGCGATGATCGCTTCGTACGACAGCGGCGGTTCAAGCGCTTCCGTCGTCACGGGATAGACGAGCGGCAACTGTTCCTGCTCGCTCGACAGATGCGACTCGATGATCGAAAACGCGTTGCCTTTCTTGCCCTTCGCGACGAAGTACGCGACCACGTGTGCCGATTTCAGCAGCCGCAGCGCTTTCACCGTGATCAGTTCCGGGTCGCCGGGGCCGACGCCGAGACCATAGAGACGCCCGCGCGTGCTGTTCGCCTGATCGGCCATTATTCGTCCTCCGATGCGAGCGCGTTCACGGCGGCCGCTGCCATCGCGCTACCGCCGCGCCGGCCTTGCACGGCGACGAACGGCACGCCGCGGCTATTGGCGGCGAGCATCGCCTTCGACTCTGCCGCGCCGATGAAGCCGACCGGGAAGCCGAGAATCAGCGCGGGGCGCGGCGCGCCGCTATCGAGCATGTCGAGCAGATGAAAGAGCGAGGTCGGCGCATTGCCGATTACGACGACGCTGCCTGGCAGATGTGGCCGCCACAGTTCGAGCGCCGCCGCCGAACGCGTGTTGTTCATCTCGCGCGCGAGCGCGGGCACGGATGGATCGGCCAGCGTGCAGATCACTTCGTTGTGCGCGGGCAGCCGCGCGCGCGTGATGCCTTCGGCGACCATGCGTGCGTCGCAGAGGATGGGCGCGCCGTTGGCGAGGGCGTGTCGGCCCGCGAGGCCCGCACCCTCCGAAAAGCGCAGATCACCGACGATATCGACCATCCCGCACGCGTGGATCACGCGCACGGCAAGTTTTTCGAGGTCGGCGGGAATGCGCGAGAGGTCAGCTTCCGCGCGTATCGTCGCGAACGACTGGCGATAAATTTCCTGTCCGTCGCGGATGTAGTCAAGCATCGAATGGCTCATCAGTTGGGGGAAGGGCGGACGCTTGTAGCACGTCCGCGGCTTCGTCGATCGTCAGACCGCGCGCGATGCATCGGCCGAAGCCGTTGGACTCGCGCGGGTCGTGTGTCTGGTACAGGTCGTAGCGGCCGTCGGCCACTGCGAGCAGCGTGTAGGGCGCGCGGTGCGCTGCCGCGCATGAACGCGGGCAGCCGCTGAGATGCACTTGCGTATGTTCGGGCACGTGTGCGGCGAGCTTCAGGGCATCGGCTTTGGTGTCCGCGTGGCTCTTCGCGCAGCCTGTGGAGCCGGTGCATGCGATCACGCGGGTTAGCGGATTTTCCGAAGTGGTGGCGAGGCCGAGTGCTTCGAGTTTCCGTAACGTTGTGTCGAGATTTGCTGGGTCGATATCGGTGAGCAGCACGCTTTGCCACGGTGTCATGCGCAGGGTTGCGCGTTCGTTGCCGTGCGTGAGTTCGACGAGGCCACGCAGTACCGCGCTGTCGATGCGGCCCAATGCGGGCTGCGCGCCGACATGCCAACGATGGCCGTCGTTTTGTCGATACGCGCCGAGCCTTCGCGATGCATCAGCAGGTTCGCGGCGCCAGCGTTCGATCGACGCGTCGCGCAACGCCTCTACGCCACATTTGCGTTCGGCGTGCCTGATGATGCTCTCGATGGAATGCGCGGCGAGCAGGTCGTGCATGCGGGTATCGTCCGGTGTGGCGAGGTCGAGGAACGTGTGTACAAGCGCTCGCGTGAACGTTGCGAGATCCGAAGCCGTGACGGCGGCTAATGCGCCGTCATGTTGCGCAAGAACGGGCGGACATCCTGCAAGGCCGAACGCGAACCAGGCGTCAGAACGCTCACGATGCGGCATCGCCGAAAACCAGATGTCGTGCGGATGATCGAGCATCATCAGACGCTCGCCGCCATCGAGCATCAGCGAAAATTTCGGTGAGAGCGCGACGAAACGCGTGTCGTTTTGAAGCAGCGTGAGCAGATCGGCAGTGAGCGCGGTTGTGTCGAATAAGGCGCTCGCATCGCGGCCCGTCGCTGGGCTGATCATTACGTTGCGCACGTCGTCGGCGAATGCGTGCTCAGTGTTTTGCGGGCCGAGGCCCGCGTCGAGCAGTGCCGCAATGAGCGCGTCTTCATGACCGTGCTTGACGCCGCGCAATTGCAGGTTCGCGCGATTCGTAATGTCGACGATACCCGACGCGTGTTCGTCGATCGCCCCGGCGATGGCGAGCGCCTGTGTTGCGCTCAATTCGCCGCCCGCCAGCTTCACGCGGCAGATGCCGCCGTCGAGCGCGGGTACGATGCGCAACAGCCCCGGACAAGCCGAAGGGCGCAAGGCGGAAGCGTCGGACGAATGGAAAGCGTGGCTCAAGACATCACCGGGTTAACGTCGCGCGACGGCCCGGGCGTCTCGAAGGAGAGCGGCTCGGCATCGGTACACCCCGCCCGATGTTGACTGGCACGAACTGTTGGCCGGCAGGTTTCCTGACTAGCAGGTCAACGTCCACACCGGCCTTCCCGGTATCACCAGTGGCGCAAATTGGCGTGGACTCGCTGCATACAGTTGCGGGGGCAGTCACGGTCATCGCAGTGATGTGTGTTCCCTCTTAGGCCCCGAAAGGCACCGGCGAACGGGTATTATGCCTTTTTTCGAACAGCACAACGATGCCGCAGCCTTGAAACACGGCCCGCAGCAGCGTTTTCAGTACAGCAAGCAGATGAGGATCGACGCATGTCGGCGTGGCTGACAGTGGTGGGAATGGGCGATGACGGTTTTGCCGGCCTGGGGAAAACGGCGCGGCGCGCGCTGATCGACGCGTCGGTGATCTATGGCGGCGAGCGGCATCTGGCGATGCTGCCCGTGTGCCTGAACGCCGCGCGCGAGCCATGGCCGCATCCGTTCGACATCGCGCCCGTGCTCGCGCGGCGCGACACGCCCGTGTGCGTGCTGGCGAGCGGCGATCCGATGTTCTACGGCGTCGGCGCGACGCTCGCGCGCCACGTTCCCGCCGATGAATTGCGCGTGCTGCCGGCTCCCTCGTCGGTGTCGCTTGCGGCGGCGCGTCTTGGCTGGGCGTTGCAGGACGTGGCGACGGTGTCGCTGGTCGGTCGGCCGCTTGCCGCGTTGCAGATGCAGTTGCATGACGGCGCGCGCGTGTTAGTGTTGAGCGCGGATGGCGCGACGCCTGCCGCCGTGGCTGCGTGGCTCGTCGAACGTGGCTTCGGCGCGACACGCATGATCGTGATGGAGCATCTGGGCAGCGCATCCGAACGCCTGATCGACGCTCGCGCGCTCGACTGGTCGATTGGCGAGACGGCGTCGCTGAACGTGATCGCGCTCGATTGCCGGCGCGATGCGTCGTCCGATGCGCCACGGCTCGCGTTGACACCGGGACTGCCCGACGACGCCTATCGTCACGACGGCCAGTTGACGAAGCGCGACGTCCGCGCGCTGACGCTCGGACGCCTCGCCCCCGCGCCCGGCGAACTGCTGTGGGACGTCGGCGCGGGCTGCGGGTCGATCGGTATCGAATGGATGCGCGCGCACGCCAGTTGCCGCGCGATAGCGATCGAAGCGAACGGCGAGCGTCAGCGTTTCATCGAGCACAATCGCGACGCGCTCGGCGTGCCGGGACTGCAACTGATCGCAGGCAAGGCGCCGGATGCATTGAAAGGCCTGCCCGCACCCGACGCGATTTTCATCGGCGGCGGCGTGACGGCGCATGGCGTGCTCGATGCGTGCTGGCACGCGCTGAAGCAAGGCGGGCGGTTGATTGCGAACGCTGTCACGCTCGAAGGCGAGGCGGCGCTCGTCGCGTGGCGCGCGCAGTATGGCGGCGCGTTGACACGCATCGCGCTTGCCGAGGCGCAGGCGCTCGGCGGCTTCGAGACGTGGCGCTCCGCGCTGCCGATCACGCTACTCGACACCCGCAAACCGTGATGCGCGACGAAACGCCCGAACAACCCGCGCCACTGCGCAGCGGCTACACGACGGGAAGCTGCGCGACGGCGACGTCGCTGGCGGCGGCGCGGTTGCTGCTGTCGGGTATCGCGAGCGATGTCGCGGAAATCGTGCTGCCGAAAGGCCAGCATGTGCCGATGCAACTCGTGTTCTGCCGCCTGATCGACGGCGGTAAGGACGGCGCCGAAGCGGGCACCGTCAAGGACGCGGGCGACGATCCCGACGTCACGCACGGCGCCGTGGTGTTCGCGCGCGTGCGTCTGGCCGACGCGCCCGGCGTGCGTTTTCATGCGGGGCCGGGCGTCGGCACGGTGACGCGCGCGGGCCTCACGCTGCCCGTCGGCGAACCGGCCATCAACCCGGTGCCGCGTCAGATGATGACCGCGCATCTGACCGAACTGGCCGCCGAGCATGGCTATGCGGGCGGCTTCGAAGTGACGATCGGTGTCGAGAATGGCGAGGCGCTGGCGCAGAAGACGATGAACCCGCGCCTCGGCATTGTCGGCGGGCTGTCGATACTCGGCACGACGGGCATCGTGCGGCCGTTCTCGTGTTCGGCGTATATCGCGTCGATCCATCAGGGCATCGACGTGGCGCGCGCGAACGGCTATCGGCATATTGCCGCGTGTACGGGCAATGCGAGCGAAGACGCGATGCGCGCTTACTACCAGTTGCCCGATATCGCGCTGATCGAGATGGGCGACTTCGCGGGCGCGGTGCTCAAGCATCTGAAGCGCGCGCCCGTCGACAAGCTCAGCATGTGCGGCGGCTTCGGCAAGCTGAGCAAACTCGCGGCGGGGCATCTCGATCTGCACAGCCGCAATTCGAGCATCGACTTGCCGCAACTCGCCGCGTGGTCGGCGCAACATCCGGCGAGTGATGACGCGGTGCAGGCCGCTATCGTCGGCGCGAACACGAGCCAGGAAGCGCTTGCGATGGCGCGAAAACAAGGCGTGCCGCTCGGGGATATCGTCTGCGCACGCGCGCGCGACGTGGCGCGCGAGATCGTGCCTGCGTCGGTCGAAGTCGAGATGTTCGCGATCGACCGGCAGGGCAATATCATCGGAGTGGCGCGATGAAGCGCGTGTTATTGCTCGGTGGCACGGGCGACGCGTTGCAGATCGCGCGGCAACTCGGGCCGCAGCATGTCTATAGCTTGGCGGGACTCGGACGCGTGCCGGAAGGGCTGGCGTGTGAAGTGCGCGTCGGTGGGTTTGGCGGCAGCGATGGGCTTGCGCGGTTTATCGAAAGCGAAGGCATCGCGCTCGTGATCGACGCGACGCATCCGTATGCCGCGCAAATGAGCGCGAACGCGGCGGCGGCGTGCCGCGATGCCAAGGTGCCGTGCTGGGCGCTGCGCCGCGCGGGCTGGACGCCGCAAGCGGGCGACGACTGGCGCATGGTGGGCGGCTGGGATCAGTTGGTCGATGCGATCCGTCCGTTTCGTCGCGTGCTGTTCACGTCGGGCCGCGAGCCGCTTTCGCATCTCGATGAAATACCTGCGCATCAATTTTGGATTGTGCGCTGTCTCGACGCGCATCCGGGCAACGAGCGTGCGCGCATTATCGACGCGCGCGGCCCGTTCGATATCGACGGCGAGCGGGCGCTGTTCGCTCTGAATCACATTGATGTGCTGGTGACGAAGAACAGCGGCGGAGCGGCGACGCAGCCGAAGCTCGAGGTGGCGCGCGAACTGAAGGTGCCCGTGGTGATGATGCGGCGTCCTTCGCTGCCTGAGGTCGATCGCGAGTTCGACAGTCCGGCGCAACTGCTGCCCGCATTGAACGAAGAAGATTGGAGTGCTGTGAAATGACGGTGTTTTTTATCGGTGCTGGACCGGGCGATCCTGAACTGATCACGGTGAAGGGGCAGCGCCTGGTGCGTACGTGTCCGGTGATTCTGTATGCCGGTTCGCTTGTGCCCGAAGCCGTGTTGAGCGGCAATGTCGCTGAAAAGGTGGTGAATACGGCGGAGCTCGATCTGGATGCGATCGTTGGTCTGCTTGCCGACGCGCATGCGAACGGGCAGGACGTCGCGCGCGTGCATTCGGGCGATCCGTCGTTGTACGGCGCAATTGGGGAGCAGATTCGCCGCCTGCGGGCGCTTTGCATTCCGTATGAGATCGTGCCGGGTGTGACGGCTACGGCGGCCTGCGCGGCCGCGCTTGGGGTTGAGTTGACGTTGCCGGATGTGTCGCAGACGTTGATTCTCACCCGCTATGCGCGGAAGACTTCGATGCCGGAGGGCGAGCAACTTGCCGATCTTGCGCGGCATGGTGCGTCGATGGCAATTCATCTTGGGGTGCGGCATATTGCTAGTATTGTCGATGAGCTGACGCCTCACTATGGTGGCGACTGTCCCGTCGCGGTGGTTTATCGGGCTAGTTGGCCGGATGAGGAGAAGGTCGTTGGTACGCTTGCTGATATTGTTGAGAAGTTGCAGGGGATGGATATTCAGCGTACCGCGTTGATTCTGGTTGGGCGGGTGCTCGATGCAGAGCATTTTGCGGATTCGACTTTGTATTCGAAGTAGGGGTGGTTTTTTTGCTGCGCGGGCTGGATGGTTTGCTTGTGGTTTGCGCTGGCATCCGGGTTATGGCTTCGTGGCTCGGCCGGTTTGGTTTTGGTTTGCTCGGGCTTTCGCTCGCATCCGCGATTCGTTAGCTTGCTTCACGCGTCGCCCCTGTGCGGGGCGGCACCTACTTTTCTTTGCCGCCGCAAAGAAAAGTAGGCAAAAGAAAGCGGCTCACACCGCCAGTTCTAGTGTTTGCCTGAGGGACCCCAACCGGTCCTACGCTTCACACGGCAATCACGTGACTCACGTTCGTTGCCAGCGCTCTTGCGGTGCGCCTCACCCGCTTCAATCACCCGCGTTGCCGCACACCTTGCCAGGTAGTCCACCGCCGTCTAGGTGGCAAACTGTGTGTAGGCCCCTTGTGCTCCACACGCATCACTTCGGACCGATAGCGCACGCGTCCCACCTTGTAAGAGCGCCAAGCTATACGACGCGACAACCTACACACAGTTTGCCACCTGGGCGGCACATACCATTCGCTGCCGCTAGCTCTTGTGTGGGTGTCTGAAGCGGGTGAGGCGCTCATTCGAAGCGTTGGCAACGCACGCGAAGAGAAAGGCTGCCGTGTGAAGCGTAGGACCGGTTGGGGGCCCTCAGGCAAGAAGAAATGTTAGCGGTGTTAGCCGCTTTCTTTTGCCTACTTTTCTTTGCGGCGGCAAAGAAAAGTAGGTGCCGCCCCGCACAGGGGCGACGCGTGAAGCACGCTAACGAATCGCGGATGCCAGCGCAAACCCAAGCAAACCAAACCGGCCGAGCCACGAAGCCATAACGCGGATGCCAGCGCCGCCCCCTGCAGACCACAAAAAAAGGCGCCGCCAGCAACAAACACAACAACCCTAATGCGTCTGCACGCGAGACTGATCTGTTTCAGCTTGCGGCTGCGTAACCGCACTAACAACCACAAACACGACAAGGTTCACCGCCAGCGCAACAAACCCGATATTGACGTCCTTCAGTGCATCAGGCAAAAACGGCATCAACTGCCCGACACTCAACTTGAAGATCGTCGTCACAGCAACAACAGCAACCCCAGCGAGAATCCCACAAAACGCGCCTTGCCTGGTAGCCCGATTCCGCGGCGCGAGACTGCAAATAACAGCAGGAAACAGCTGCGTAACAAAGCTATACCCCATCAAAAGCAGCGCAACGATGGTCTCTCCGCCGTGCAGCGTAAACAGAACAGCAACAAGCGCAACCACAGGTACACAAACGCGAGCAAGCTTCGCAACAGTCTCATCAGAGGCATTCCGCTGCACGAGCCCACGATAAATATCATTGGCAAGCAGCGTTGAAGCCGTAGTGAGAATCATCGACCCAGGCACGAGCGCTGTCAGCACGCCTGCTGCACCAATCACGCCAACGAACCAGGGATCAAAAGTCTGCAACGACAGCTTGAACAGCGAAAGATCAATATCGCCGCCCTTAAGTCCAGGCACCTTCAACGCCGCAGCAAACCCGACAAAAAACACGAACAGCAAGATCAACTGATAAAGCGGCAGCACAATCGCATTACGCCGAAAGATGCGTTCATCCTTCGCGGTAAAAACAGACCCGAACGTATGCGGCCACATGAAAAACCCAAGCGCCGTGAGCAGCACCGTCGACTGAAACCACGTAACGCTCGACCCCTTCTCAGGGAACGTGAGAAAACCAGGCCGCGCCACATCGATCGCATGAAACATCTGTCCGAGCCCGCCGTAGTAATGCATCGGCAGATAGATCCCGAGAAACAGCACGATGCCAAGTATGAGCATGTCCTTGACGACCGAGTTCCACGCCGAGCCGCGCACGCCCGACACAATGACATAAATCGTCACCACGCCCGCGCCGATCCAGATCGCCGCCGACGACGAAATCGCGCCATAGGAAGCCGTCGAAACAATAATGCCCAGCCCCTTGAGTTGCAGCACGAGATACGGAATCAGCGCAGCAACGTCAACGATGGCAACCAGCACCCCAAGCGACGCGCTATCGTATTTGCGCGTAAGGAAATGCGGTTGCGACACGACGCGATGCGTCTTCGCAAATCGCCAGACGGGCGGCAGCATCCAGTACGACAGCACATACGCCAGCGTGCCATACGCGAGGATGTAATAGACGGGCGCGCCCTTGCCATACGCGAAACCACTGCCGCCCAGGAAGGTGAACGTCGTGTAGATCTCACCCGCCATCAACAGGAACACAAACGCTGTGCCGAAGCTGCGGCCGCCGACCGTCCATTGCTCAAGGCTCATGTCATGCCCATGACGGGCACGCACGCCGAGATAGAGCGCGAACAGCGTGACTGCGACGATGATTGCGAGGGCGCTGCTCATGAACGCACCTCCTCGCCAGAAGGCGTTTGCCGGTTCACAGGATCGAGCCGATAGATAATGCCCATGATGATCGAGCTCAAAACAACCCACATAACGATCCACGCAAGCACGAACGGCATGCCGAGCACGAGCGGCTCGACGCGGTTGACGAACGGAACGCCGAGCAGAATGCCGATGAACGGCAGCACGGCGAGCAGACGAAATGACATGGGACAACTCCTCGAATGAGAATGAGCCGGTCTCGATGAACGTCAATTCCTGAAGTAACGACTGGGATACCGCGCACCGACTGTATGCCTCTTGCCACATTCCGGTAAAGGTCGCCAAAAATATGCAGGTATATTGAAAGGAACGTGCGCAAACGCAGTGCCTGTGGGCATCGGCATGCATCGCAGGTGTGCTGCATTGCATGAAGAAGGTGCCTCTTACATGGCATGCGGAATTCGTTGCATATACACTGGTCGGCCCTCACGCTCCGTTGCGCGGCGCAAAAATTAAAACCATCAAAGAGCAAATTCATCGATGATTTCGAGCCTGATTTCGGAGATTCTGTTTGGCTTCACCGGGTTGATCAGCATCATCAATCCGATCGCGATCGCCTTCGTGTTTCTCGACCGAACGGATTCGCTGACGGACGCGGAACGCGCCGCGCTCGCCAAGCGGGTTTCCCTCAATGCGTTCTTCGTGCTGCTGGTCGTATTCTTTGTCGGCACGCCGATCCTGCATTTCTTCGGCATTTCAATGGAGGCGCTGCGCATCGGCGGCGGTCTTGCCGTGGCCGTCAGCGCGTGGAATATGCTCAATGCGCCGGAGCGTCAGCCGAACGAAGCGGCCGTCAAGCCCGTCGATCCCGACAACGCGATGTCGAAGGCATTCTTTCCGCTGACAGTGCCACTCACCACAGGCCCCGGCACGATGGCGACGGCCATCGCGCTGAACGCGAACCGCAGCCACAAGCTGTCGGAGTTCGTGATGTCGTCGATCGCGTCCGTGACGATTTCGTTTCTTGTCATGCTCGCAGTCTGGTTCACGTACAACCACGCCGCGACCCTCGGCCGTTATCTGGGCAAGGAAGGCACCAAGGTGGCGCTGCGCGTGTCCGCATTTTTGTTGCTGTGCATTGGCGTGCAGATCATATTGACGGGGCTGTCCGAGTTTCTTGCGCCGATCGCCAGTGGCCGGGCGGGCGGTTGAACGAATGAGCACCGGATACGAAGCGGACGTGAACGGGATGTGAACCGTTTGAAACCGGCGCGGGCCTAGGCGTTTTTCATCGAGGAGAGCGATCATGTGCCGCTGGCTGGCTTACACAGGAAACCCGATTCAGCTCGAAGCCGTGCTGTTCCGGGCCAAGCATTCGCTGATCGACCAGAGCCTGCATTCGCGGCTCGGGCAGACCACCACCAACGGTGACGGCTTCGGCGTTGGCTGGTACGGTCATCCAACCGACATCCCGTTCCGCTACCGCTGCGCGCATCCTGCGTGGAGCGACCGCAATCTGCGCGACGCCGCGCGGGCCGTGCGCGCGTCGCTGTTCGTCGCGCATATCCGCGCGGCGACGGACACCCCTTCGCAGGAGACCAACTGCCATCCGTTTCGCCACGGCCGCTGGCTCTTCATGCACAACGGTCTCGTGCGCGACTATCCTAAAGTGCGGCGCGACCTGATGCTCGGCATCGACCCGGACTTGTTCGCATCGATCGAAGGCTCGACGGATTCCGAAGTCATGTTCTTTCTCGCGCTCACGTTCGGGCTCGAAATCGACCCGGTGCTCGCACTGGAGCGTATGGCGGGGTTCGTCGAGGAGACGGGGCAGCGGCACGGCATCGAGGCGCCGCTGAACATGACCGTCTGCGTGACGGACGGCGAACAGATCGTGTCGGCGCGCTATTCGAGCGAGCGGCAGTCGCGCTCGCTCTATCACAGCACGTCGATCCGTCATCTGATGGAGTTGTATCCTGATGATCCGCGTCTGGCCGCCGTCGGCGCAGACGCGTTCCTCGTGCTGTCGGAGCCGCTCGTCGACCTGGAAGGCTGGTGGCAGGAAATACCGGAATCGACGGCGATCGTTGCGAAGCGCGGCGGGATCGAGGCGCGGCCATTCGATCCGCATGGAAAGTAGCAGCGTTGCACGTCCACGGCCACGCGCTCCGTATAAACCCTGATACGCGGCGCGCGTCCGTCTGCCGTTGTTGCATGAAGGGAGTGCAACCATGAGTCGTCCAGTGACTGCAGACATCGCGACTGACAAGCCGTCCGAAAGCACTCGCCACCGGTCCGATCTGGCCGCCGAGGTGCTGGCATCGGAACAGAGCGTATTGCGTCTGCTCACGCGCAGCACGCCGTTGCCCGAGTTGCTGGCGGAAGTGTGCCGCCGCGCCGAAACGCTGCTAGGCGAGGGCTCGCGGTGCTCGATCCTCGTGCTCGATACCGATGGCGTCACCGTGCGCGTCGGCGCGTCGCCGTCGCTGCCGGCGCATTACAGCGCGGCCATCGACGGCATGTCGATCGGCCCGTGCGCCGGTTCCTGCGGCACGGCGATGCACGACCGGCGGCTGGTGATCGTCGAGGACATCGAAAGCGATCCGCTGTGGGCAGACTACCGGCATCTCGCGCTGCCGATCGGGCTGCGCGCCTGCTGGTCGGTGCCGTTCGAGGACGACGCGGGTCAGGTGCTGGGCGCGTTCGGCGTCTACTACGACCGGCGCCGGCGTCCGGACGAAGATGAACACGCATTGCTGCACGAGATCGGCCACAGCGTCGGCCTCGCCGTCCATCAGGATCTGATGCGCAAGCGCCTCGCGGAAAGTGAGGAGCATCACCGGCTCGTCGTCGATCACCTGAACGAAGGCATCGTCGTGCAGACGCGCGAAGGCATCGTGCTCGCCTGCAATCCGAGCGCGCGGCGCATGCTGCGCGCGACGGGCGAAGTGATCGGCCAGGACATCTACAAGGTGATTCGCGCCGCGTACTGGGAAGACGGCTCGCCCGTAGAGCCAGGCGAGCAGCCGACGCAGCGCGTGCTGCGCACGGGCAAACCCGTGGTCGGCATGACGCTGCGGCTCGAGCTGACAGGCGGCGAATCGATCTGGATCACCGAGAACGTCGTGCCCATCGTCAGGCCGGGCGAAGCCGAACCGAACGCCGTGCTCGTATCGTTCAACGATATCAGCGCGGTACGCTCGGCG
Organism: Paraburkholderia terrae; assembly: GCF_002902925.1. Taxonomy (GTDB): domain Bacteria; phylum Pseudomonadota; class Gammaproteobacteria; order Burkholderiales; family Burkholderiaceae; genus Paraburkholderia; species Paraburkholderia terrae. Next base: position 1,277,702 of record NZ_CP026112.1, read on the forward strand.
CGTGCGCAACTGCAGCACCTCGCGACGCGCGATTCGCTGACGGGGCTCTACAACCGCGCGTTTCTCGCCGACCGGATGAGCGCGCTGCTCGCGCCGCATGCGGGCGTCGAAGGTCAGGATGCTGAAGCGTCTCAACCTGCCGTGACGCGACTGGCCGTGCTGTTCGTCGATCTCGACGGCTTCAAGAAAGTCAACGACATCGCCGGCCACGAAGCGGGCGATGCGCTGTTATGCAGCGTCGCCGCGCGACTTGCCACCTGCGTGCGCAGCGAGGACACGCTCGCGCGTGTCGGCGGCGACGAGTTCGTGATCGCGACGGGCGACTACGGCGACGAATCGTTTCTGACGTCGCTCGCGCAGCGCGTGCTCGATACGATCGCGATGCCGTTCGCGGTCGGCGGCAACGAGTATTACCTTGGTGCGTCGATCGGCATCAGCCTCTTTCCCGACGACGGACATGACGCGCAAACGCTGATGCGCAACGCCGACTCCGCGATGTACCACGCGAAGCAGCGCGGCCGCAACAACTTCCAGTTCTTCACGGCCGAGTTGAGCGAGCGTTTGCAACGGCGCTTCGCAATCGAACAGTCGCTGCGGCGCGCGCTCGTCGCCGACGAACTGAGCCTCGCGTATCAGCCGATCGTCGAGGGGGCGACGGGGCGCATCGTCGGCGCCGAGGCGCTGTTGCGCTGGCATAACGGCGAGCTGGGCCATGTGTCGCCCGCCGAGTTCATTCCCGTCGCCGAAGATACCGGCCTCATCATCGACATTGGCCGCTGGGTGCTGGAGAACGCGTGTCTGCAGGCCGTCGAATGGCGCAGGACGATCACGCCGCATCTGATGATGGCCGTCAACCTGTCGCCGCGTCAGATCAACGGTGAGCTGATCGAGCATGTGGCGCTGAGTCTGGAGCATGCGGGGCTGGAGGCGTCCGCTCTCGAACTGGAGATCACGGAAGGCGTGCTGATGAGCGACAGCGACGCCGTCATGCCGCTCCTGACGACGCTCGCGCGCATGGGCGTGCGCATTTCCGTCGACGATTTCGGCACCGGCTATTCGTCGCTGTCTTATCTGAAGCGCTTTCCGTTGCATAGCCTGAAGGTCGACCGTTCGTTCGTCGCGGGCTTGCCCGAGCATCGCGATGCCGTGGCGATCACACATGCCGTCGTCGCGATGGCGCATTCGCTCGGGATGAACGTGACGGCCGAAGGCGTCGAAACGAGCGAGCAGGCGGCGTTTCTGCGCTCGATCGGCTGCGAGCGGCAGCAGGGCTATCTGTTTGGCCGGCCCGTCGTGCCGGGCGAGTTTGCGCGTGAAGCGCAGCGGCTGCAGGCGGGCATCTGATCGATGCTGCTTTACGTTCATTCACGCGGGGCGTTTACACTGGCGCTCGTTTTTTCCCTTGCGAGCGATGCGTGAACGGAGCGTTGAAGTGCGCGTTTGATGGCGCACGGCGGTTTTGTGTCGTGCTGGGTGCGGCGTTGTCGCTGGCTGGCGCAAGCGTGGCTGCGTCGCCATCGCAGTCTGCGGATCAACCCGCCGACCTCGTGCAGACCCGCGCGTTCGACGCGTCGCCGTGGATGTCGTATTACGGCGATGCAGCGGCGCTCGGCAGCGTGACACGCGCGGCGTCGACCTTTCGTGTCATCGACGTCGATCTCGATCCCGACGCGGACAACTTCACGCCCGCCGAAGTCGCGGCGCTCAAGAACGACGGTCGCAACATCGTGCTGAGCTACCTGAACCTCGGATCGTGCGAGACGTATCGTTCGTACTGGCGCGACGTGCCGGAAGGCTTCGTGTCATGCGAGGCGAACAAGGCGGCGCATGCGGGCACGTATCGCGGCTATCGGCAGGAGACGTGGATGAATCTGTCGAATGCCGATTACCAGCGGCTCATCGTCGATTACGTCGCGCCGCGTCTGGTCGCGCGGGGCGCGGACGGCTTCTATCTCGACAACCTCGAAATCGTCGAACACGGTACGTCGACGCGCAACGGCCCTTGTGACGCCGCGTGTACGCAAGGCGGCCTCGATCTCGTGCGCAAGCTGCGCGAGAAATACCCGGGACTCGTCTTCGTGATGCAGAACGCGACGGGACGCACGACGCGCGAAGGCATGACGGGCGGCATTGCGTTCGCATCGCTGCTCGATGGCGTCGCGCATGAAGAGGTGTATGCGCCGAAGTACGACGCTGCGGCGGAAGCGGAACTGGGCGCGTGGAAAGCGTTGGCGCTCAGACCGAATGGACACGCGTTCTGGATCGCGACGCTCGATTATGTCGGCGGTTGCGATGCGGCGGCGAAAGCGCGCCGTGTGTTCGCGCGCAGCCGTGACAAAGGCTTCGTGCCGTATGCGTCGGACGCTAGCGCGAAGCAGGGCGTCGTGTGTTATTGGGAAAAGTAACGGACGGACGCGTTTGAACGATCACGCGCGTGACGTCAACAGCTTCAAACCCGCCAGGCCGAAGACGATCGCAAGCCCGCCGTCGAGCCAGCGGCGAATCGACAGGTACACGCGGCGCGCGAGCGGTGTCGAGAACAGCGCCGCGTAGCTGCCGAACACCAGCATGCCGATCGCGAGGCATCCGGCGACGATGGTCAGCATATGCGGTGCGCCGCCGTTTGCAGGCGACGCGAGCGCCACCACCGAAATCCACACGAGAATCGCCTTCGGGTTCGTCAGATGCAGCAGCAAGCCGCGCGCGTAGATGCGGCGCAACGGCAGATGCGTCCCCGCTGATTGCGTTCCGGCAGCACGCGGCTGCAAGGCCGAGCGGCCCGACTTGAACGCGAGCCACAGCAGATAGCAGCCGCCGAAAATCTTCAGCCCGACCATCGCTCCCGAGAACGCCAGCAGCGCCGCCGAGAGCCCGAGCGCCGCCAGCATCGCCCAGAAGCACGAACCGCACACGACCCCCGCGGCGAACGCGAACGCGGCCTTGCGCCCGTCCGTGGATGCGATCGACATGATGGCCAGATTGCTCGGCCCGGGGCTCGCCGTGCCGACGAAATACGCGGAGTAGGCGAACAGGACGTTCGCGGAAAGGATCGGAAGGCTGGTCATGGGATGGGCGGGGAAGAATGAGGCGAGCGGAGATTGTCACCGGCGCGCGCATTGTGCGGAATAGACAGTTCGCGGTTCGCGAGGCAGGCCAGCGGCACTGACGATTCATGACAGTGCATGCGGAGGATTCAGCGTCGCGCCGCGCGTGTCAGGTCCGGCCAGCAGCGTTCGGCAATCCGCTCGTGATACGCCATCAAGGCGGGATGCCGCGAGATGAAATCGCGTACTGGACTCTCGAACGGATGCGCGACCGTCGTGTGGACCCACGCGAAGCCGGTGGCGTCGATCGTCGTCGGCTCGTCGCCGAGCAGGAAGCGCTGGTCGCCGAGCAGGTCCGCAACGGCCTGCCAGCCTTCGATGCCCATCTGCGCGATTTCGTCGTAACTATGTCGTCCCGTGCCTTGCTCCCACGGCTGGCGCAGCACCTTGCGGCGAATCACGGGCATCAGCAGCGGCGCGAGCACGCCCACCAGCGAGCGGACGGGCGGCGGCGCGGTGAGTCGCGCGTATTCGCTCAGAATCGGTTTGTAGATCCCCATGTTGCGCTCGACGGCCCAACGGAAATACACGGTCACGAAATACAGATGCGTTTCGAAGAGCGCCTTGATCGCGGCGGATTGCGCGCGCTGCTGCGGATCGAGCCGCGCGTCGTTGAGTGCATTCGGATGACGGCGTTGCAGGTAACTGATGATTGCGGAGGAATCCCAGATCGTCACGCCGTCGATCTCCGCGACAGGCAGTTTCTTTTTCGGCATCGCGTTGAGATTGCCGATGCGTCCTTCGTACGGAATGCCTGAGAGTCTCAGCCACGTTTCGAGCTTGACGACGAATGGACTGAGATCGGGTGGCATCGTGCCGGAACCGTCGCCGAACTTGTAAACGATCATGACGTCCTCTCATACGCCGTTGTCCTGCTGCGTGCGCCGCGCGTGGCTGGCATCCGAGATCCTACAGGCACGCGGGCGCGCGGTGAATCTGGCCACTTCAGCGTGCATTGACTTTCGTGCCAGCGCGACGCGTGGATTGTTGTCGCCACGCAAACATAGATTCCCCGCGGATGCGATTGATGCTTGACGAGGGATTCATAGAATAGATATCAAGGCGCTTCGGTTTTGAGGGCGCCAGGCGATTCAAGAGTTCGGACGAATAGCGGAGATTGACATGGACATCCTGGATGTAGCGCGACAAGCAGGCATGACCGTCGTGCTCGAAGCACGGATCGGTCGACAGGAATATCACAGTGTGCATGGATCGCTGGCGGCGCTGCAAAGCTTCGCTGAGCGGGTGAGGGCGTCGACGATGGAAGAAACCCAGGCCGTGGAGCATGAGTGAAAAAAAGAGCCGTCGGATTGCGACGGCTCTTTGGTGTTATGTGGTCTCCAGCGCTTGATCTGGCGATTAGCCGCTGAACAGTTCGATGAGGCAGACGACCGTCGCGAACAGTCCGATGCAGCCGCCCAATGCGGCCGCACCTTGCATGAAACCTCCTAAATTCCCCATATAGCGCTCCGTAGTGTTCTGGGTGTGGCGCTAGTCTAAATCGAAAGAAATAAGAAAGGTAAAAGAAAGTATAGGTGAATTTTTTGCCGATATACGAACGCCTGTACTTGTACGACGACGTATCTCAAAGAATTTTCTCGCCACGCGACTATTTCTTCGACCTGTTTCCCATTTCGCGAGACGCCACGGAAGATTGGACTCCTTCCGGCCTGGCTGCGGGCAGCTTTCTCAGTATTCCAATCTTCCTTTTGGCGCGTAAGAGAACAATCCGATGTTCGAATGAACATCATGCGTGTTCCGTCCACGTTTTTGTCCTTTCGCAACACAGCCGCTCGCAAATTGCGCAGAACGGCCGTCTGACAGGCATTTCGCCCTGTCTGCCTCGCGTACTACATGGTTTTCCCTGGTATCCTACAGACGTTTCAGTGATACGATGACCGACGATAAACGCTAACTGGATGTTCGAATTCGCGCATTCACCAGCGACACCGCCGGGCAACCTCGGGCCCGGTCTGCATAAAGGAAATGGAGACAGACTTGAGAACAATCATTGGCCTGCGCTGGTGGATCATCGCGCTCGTGTGCCTCGGGACCATCGTCAACTACCTGTCGCGCAACGCGCTCGGCGTCATGGCGCCGGAGCTGAAGACGTTGCTGCACATGAACACGCAGCAGTACTCGTACGTCGTCGGCGCGTTCCAGATCGGTTACACGATCATGCAGCCGGTCTGCGGGCTGATCATCGATCTGATCGGGCTGCGTCTGGGCTTCGCGCTGTTCGCCTGCCTGTGGTCGGCAACGGGCATGCTGCACGGTCTCGCCAGCGGCTGGCTGTCGCTCGCTGCACTGCGCGGTCTGATGGGTTTGTCGGAAGCCGTCGCGATTCCGGCCGGCATGAAGGTGGTCGCCGAGTGGTTTCCGAATCGCGAGAAGTCGGTGGCTGTCGGTTATTTCAACGCGGGCACGTCGCTCGGCTCGCTGTTCGCGCCGCCGCTCGTCGTGTTTCTGTCATTGCGCTACGGCTGGCAGAGCGCATTTGCCGTGACGGGCGCGCTGGGTTTCGTGTGGGCGGCGCTCTGGTACGTGTTCTATCGCGCGCCCTCCGACCACAAGCGGATCAGCGAGAAAGAGCGCACGGCCATCGTCGAAGGGCAGACGCCGCCTGCTGCTCACGGCCAGGACAAGCGCCGCATCCGCGAAGTGCTCGGCACGCGCCGTTTCTGGGCGATCGCGCAGGCGCGCTTTTTCGCCGAGCCGGCCTGGCAGACCTTCAGCTTCTGGATTCCGCTCTATCTCGCCACTGAGCGCCACATGGACCTGAAGCAGATCGCAATGTTCGCGTGGCTGCCGTTCCTCGCGGCGGATCTCGGCGGTCTGTTCGGCGGATATCTGTCGCCGTTCCTGATGAAGCGGCTGCGCGTGCCGCTCATCTGGTCGCGCATCGCGGGTGTCGTGCTGGGTGCATTCATGATGATCGGTCCGGCGTGCATCGGGCTGGTTGCTTCGCCGTACGAAGCCATTGCGCTCTTCTGCGTCGGCGGCTTCGCGCACCAGATGATTTCCGCGCTCGTCAACACACTGGCCGCCGACGTGTTCGAACCCGGCGAAGTCGGCACCGCGGCGGGCTTTGCGGGCATGGCGGCGTGGATCGGCGGGCTGGGTTTTTCGCTGATGGTGGGCGCGCTGGCCGACAAGATCGGCTACACGCCGCTGTTTGGCGCGCTCGGCGCGTTCGACCTGATCGGCGCGACGCTGCTGGTGATCCTGATGCGCGGCGTGTCGCGCGATGCCCGTCTGCAACGCGTCGAAAACGGCGCGGGCAGCGCGGCTTGAACTGACTGACCTGGAAACACATCATGGCTACGTTGAAGAATCGACCTCTGTTTTCCGTCTCCGAGGCGCTTGCCGGGAATGCCGGCAATCCGATCGTGTTGTCCGACGCCAGTGGCGCGCGAATCGAACTGTTCGTTCTCGCCGACGACATCATCCGCGTGCTCGTGCTGCCGACGGGCGAGCTTCGCGGACCGCGCACCTGGTCGATCGCGCCCGGTCTGGAAGATGTGCCGCTCGACGGCCGCGACCGGCGCGACACGAGCGACTTTGGGCAAACGGTATTCAGCGCGACGAGCGACGCGGAACGGCTCGTCGTCGAAACAGCGCAGGTCCGTTTGACGGTCGCGCTGGACGGCGGCTTCTGTTCGTGGGCCATCGCGCGCGACGGCGCGTGGCACGACGTGATGAACGACCGCAAGACACAGGCGTACAACTTCGGCTGGTGGGACGAGCGCGTCTATCACTACGTTGAGCGGCAGCGCGGCGAAATGTACGTGGGCCTCGGCGAGCGTGCTGGCACGCTGGACCGCGCGAACCAGAGCTACGAGATGCGCAACATCGACGCGATGGGCTATAGCGCGCGCAGCACGGACCCGCTCTACAAGCACATCCCGTTTTACGTGACGTGGCAGCCGCAAACGTCGATGGGCTTCGGCCTGTTCTACGACACGCTCGCCGACTGCCGCTTCGACATGGGCCGCGAGCTGGACAACTATCACGGCCACTACCGTCATTTCGTCGCCGAGCATGGCGATCTGGACTACTACTTCATCGCGTCGGCGGATACGCCGTTGCACGCGGTGCGTCGCTTCACCTGGCTCACGGGCCGGCCCGCGCTGATGCCGAAGTGGGGCCTCGGCTATTCCGGCTCGACGATGAGCTATACCGACGCGCCCGACGCCCAACACAAGATGGGCGAATTCATCGAGCGCTGCCGCGAGCATGACGTGCTGTGCGATTCGTTCCACCTGTCGTCGGGCTACACGTCGATTGGCGCGAAGCGTTACGTATTCAACTGGAATCACGAGAAATTTCCGGACATCGAAGGGTTCGTACACGGCTATCTGCGTGAGGGTGTGAAGCTGTGCGCGAACATCAAGCCGTGCCTGTTGCAAGACCATCCGGCATTCGACGAAGCGGCGAAAGCCGGTCTGCTGATCGAATCCCGCGACGGCGAGCCCGCATGGGTGCAGTTCTGGGACGAAGTCGGCGCGTATCTCGACTTCACCAATCCCGCCACGATCGACTGGTGGAAAGCGCGCGTGAAAGACAGTCTGCTGCGCTACGGCATTGCATCGACGTGGAACGACAACAACGAGTTTGAAATCTGGACGCCCGACGCGATCGCCCAAGGTTTCGGCGAGCCATTCCCGGCGCATCAGGCCAAGGTGCTGCAGACGCAGTTGATGATGCGCGCATCACGCGACGCGCAGCGCGAGCACGCGCCCCGCACGCGGCCATTTCTCGTGTCGCGTTCGGGCGGCGTCGGCATGCATCGTTACGTGCAGACGTGGTCTGGCGACAACTACACGTCGTGGGAAACGCTGCGCTTCAACCTGAAAATGGGCCTCGGCCTCGCGATGTCGGGCGTGTCGAACAGCGGTCATGACATCGGCGGATTTTCGGGTCCGGCGCCCGAGCCGGAACTGCTGCTGCGTTGGGTCGCGTTTGGCATTTTCCTGCCGCGTTTCAGCATCCATTCGTGGAACGACGACGGCACCGTCAACGAACCCTGGATGTATCCCGAAGCGACCGCGCAGATCGCTGGCCTCATCAAGCTGCGGTATCGGCTGATTCCGTATCTGTACGAACTGCTGTGGCAATCGCATCGTTCGTACGACCCGGTTCTGCGGCCGCTGTTCGCGGAGTTTCCGAACGATCCACGCTGCCTCGCAGATGGCGACGACATGATGCTCGGTTCGTCGCTGCTCGTTGCGCCTGTGGTGGAGCAAGGCCAGAGCGAGCGCGAAGTGTATCTGCCGGATGGCGCGCGCTGGGCGTCGTACTGGAGCGGCGAGGTGTTCGAAGGCGGGCAGAGCGTGACGTTGCCCGCGCCGTTCGAGCAACCCGTGATGCTGCTGCGCGAAGGCTGTGTCATTCCGTTGAACGTCGCGGAGCAGCACTTCGCGCAACCCGCTGACGAGCGCTCGTTCATTGCGCTGCCTTTCGAGGGCGCCGGCACGGCGCAAGGCGGTTGCGTTGAAGACGACGGCGAAACGGAAGCGTGGCGCGATGGCGCGCAAGGGCACTGGAATGTCGCAATCGCAAGCGACGCAACAACGCTACGCATTGCTATCGACCGCGAAGGGCAGATGCCGTTCGCGCAACACGAAGTGCAACTCAGCGTGCCTGCGTCCGAGACCCGCACGGCGATTTGCACGAATGGCGAAGTGATCGGCGACGCAATCGTGAACGGCTGGCGCCGACTGACGCTGCGACTCGCGCATTCATAAATTCAATAGACGACACGACCAACAGTTCGCATTTCCAATCCACCACCATGTTGCATGGGACGAGAGCAGGGCGTTGAAGCGCCTGCTCCGTCGCAAGGAGACTACAAGCAATGAAGACTTTGAAATGTACGCGCACGCGTGCAATGGCCCTCTCATGCCTGCCGCTCGCGGGCGCGGTACTGTCGACAGGTGTTTTCGCGCAAAGCAGCGTCACGTTGTACGGCGTCGTCGATAACGCATTCAGCTACGTCAGCAATCAGCGCGGCCATTCGAACTTCTACATGAGCCAGGGCAACCTGCAGGCGAGCAAGTTCGGCCTGCTAGGCGCAGAGGAACTGGGCGGCGGCACGAAAGCGATCTTCCGCCTGGAAAGCGGCTTCAATTCACTGACGGGCGCGCAAAGCAGCGCGGGCAACCTGTTCAACCGGCAGGCGTACGTCGGTTTGAGCAACGACAAGTACGGCACGGTGACGCTCGGCCGCCAGTACACGCCGTACTTCAACATGGTCGGCGCGCTCGGGCCGACGGGCGTGTTGACGGGCGCCACGGGCGCGCACCCGGGCGATCTCGACGCGCTTGACACGACGCTGCGTTTCAACAACTCGGTCACCTATGCATCGCCGAATATCGCGGGCCTCACATTCGCCGCGCAGTACGGGCTCGGCGGCGTGCCGGGCAGCGTGACGAATGGCAGCAATCTGAGCGCGGCGTTGCGTTACGACTACCAGTCGTTCTCGGCCGCGGCGGGCTACGTGAAGCTGAAGGACATCACGACGAGCCAGTCGCTCGGCAGCTTCGCGATCAATTCGCCCGTCAACAACGGCTACGCGAGCGCGAGCAGCACGCAGATGATCGCGGCGGCCGCTCGCTACAACATCAGCGACCTGATGGTCGGCGTGAACTACTCGAATGTGCAGTACGCGCCGGGTTCGCGCTCGCTGTTCGCGAGCGAGGCGGTATTCAACACGTACGGCGCGATCGCGACGTACCGGTTCACGCCGTCCGTGATCGCGGGGATCGGCTATAGCTACACGCGCGCAAGCAAGGCGAACGGTATCGATGATCCGGCGCAGTATCACCAGATTTCGCTGGAGCAGACCTACAGCCTGTCGAAGCGCACCACGTTCTACGCGCTGGAGGCCTATCAACTGGCACGCGGCAAGTCGCTGATCGCGTCGGGTTCGGGCGTGGCGATCGCGGACTCAGTGGCGGTTGTCGGCGATTCGCAGAACACGACGCCGTCGTCGGGACCGTCGCAGTTCGTTGGCATGGTGGGCATTCGTCACTCGTTCTGACCACGTCGCAAATGAACGCGGCAGGCGATTTGCCGCGATGTATCACGAATTGACGCCGGGCGTCGCGACATTGCGACGGCCCGGCGTTTCTTTGTCCGCCGTTCGCACCTGCGCGAAGGGACGTGCATGTTCGAAAGCGTCAAGGGCGTCCACGTTTGTCCTGGCGGCGGGCTGCGGCGTTTCATTTCGCCGTCGGCGAGTCTCACTCGGTCTGCCCACTTCCCGGTAATTCCGTGTCTTAGCGATTCACGCAACACCCCTTCATATCAATTGCGCAAAAGCCTGTATGAATATACAGTATCGGCGTGCGATTCAAGAGGAGCGTGCGTCATGGAAATGCGTGTGCATCACCCCGCCGTTCATCCGATGCCGGAAATCGCGGCGTTTGTCGCGGACCTGAAGTCAGCGTTCGGCGAGTGGGAAATCGACGAGGCGATCCGGCGCGGCAAGGCGGGCGAGCCTACGTTCTATGCATGCGAGAATGGCCGGTCGGTCGGTACGCCGCGCCTGGCAGTGACAGACGCTTTCGCGCATGATCCCGCGTACGCCCCAGCAAGCGAAGCCCGTCAGGAAGTTCCAGGCAAGGAGAGTGAGCGATGAAGGCAGGTCGTCTATATGTCGGGCTGATTGCGCTGGCTTTGACTTCTGCGGCACACGCCGAAAAGTACGTCGAAATCTGGAATCCACCGGAAGCGCGTGGTCATTCGGCGGCCCCGGCCGTGCAAAAGCCACTGCGTCCGCATGCGCAAAAACTGGCGGCGCCACGGCTTGCAAGGAAGGTCACCGAACCGGGCAACGTACAGGCGGATCACGGCGCGTCGTCGGTGGTGGCGACAAAGCGGCCCGGCAACCGGAGCATTCCGCGCAAGATCGGTCCGGATGGCAACGTGTTTCGTGTCTGACCGATGCGGGAAGGTGGCGGGCGTTTCAATCCAGGCCGTGCGGGCGACTTGCTAAACTGCATGTCCTCGTCCGCTGTGGCTTGAGCGGGCGGCATCGGCAGAATAATTTCGCGTCGCGCACCCCAACCACAGTCCTTCCTCGCAAACCGCATCACGCAACATGAGTGTCATCGTCCGCCGTATCGCGCATCTCGACATGGACGCGTTCTACGCATCCGTCGAATTGCTGCGCTATCCGGAGTTGCGTGGGAAACCCGTTGTGATCGGCGGCGGGCGCAACGCAATACCGGAGACCTTGCCTGACGGCACGCGCCGTTTTGCGAAGCTGAAGGACTACGCGGGCCGCGGGGTCGTCACGACTTCGACCTACGAGGCGCGCGCATTCGGCGTCTTTTCGGCGATGGGCATGATGAAGGCCGCGCAACTCGCGCCGGACGCGATCCTGCTGCCGACCGATTTCGATTCCTACCGTCATTACTCGCGTCTCTTCAAAGCGGAAGTGGCGAAGTTCACGACGCGTATCGAAGATCGCGGCATCGACGAAATCTATATCGACCTCACGGACGTGCCGGGCGATGCGGCCGACATCGGTTCGCGTATCAAGCACGCCGTGCATAGCGCAACGGGCCTGACGTGTTCGATTTGCGTCGCGCCGAACAAACTGCTCGCGAAGATCGGCTCCGAGCTGGACAAGCCGAACGGCCTCACCATTCTGACGCCAGAAGACATTCCCACGCGCATCTGGCCGCTCGCTGCGCGGAAGATCAACGGCATCGGACCGAAGGCGAGCGATCGGCTGGCCGCGCTGGGTATCAACACGGTCGGCGATCTGGCGCATGCGGCGCCGGATCTGCTGCAGGCCAACTTCGGGCTCAAATACGCAACTTGGCTCACGCACGTCGCGCAAGGCAGCGATGAGCGTCCTGTCGTCGTCGAATCCGAGCCGAAGTCGATGAGCCGCGAGACGACGTTCGAACGCGACCTGCATCCACGCCATGACCGGCCCGCGCTGTCGGAATCGTTCACGCGTCTGTGCGTGCGCGTCGCGGAAGACCTGCAGCGCAAGGGCTACGTCGGACACACAATCGGCATCAAGCTGCGCTTCGACGACTTCTCCACCGTCACGCGCGATCTGACCATTCCTGCCGCGACATCGGACGCCGCGGTGATCCGGCGCGCCGCAACCGAATGCCTGAAACGCGTCGCGCTGACACGCAAGCTGCGGCTGCTTGGGGTGCGCGTGAGCGGGCTGTCGCTGGCGAGCGAGCAGGCGCCGCCGCTGCCCATACAAGCCGAACTGCCATTCACGGCTTGAGCTACGACACCAGCGCGCGCATCCCCAACGCCACCGCTTCAGCTTCGCCGAAACAGCGCGCCGTTCAAGCGGCCAATCGAAACGAGCCAGCGCCCGATCGTCGCGACCATCGGCCATCCTCGCGGCCCTGTATCGATCTGCGCGATCGCGTCACGCTGCCCGGTTGCGAGGACTTCGACGAACGCTTCATACGGCAGCACATGGCGCTCGCCTTCACAAAGGACGACCGACACCTTGGGCGCGTCGCCAAGCAGCCAATCCAGCGATGCATCGCGGTAGCTCACCCGCAGCGTGCCTTCCAGCGCGACGATCGCGCTGCCGCATTTGAACCAGGCGGCGTGAATCTGGCCGGGGGCGTATCGGTATTCGAAGGGTTTCATCGAGAACTCAGTCCGAAAGCAGTCAACGGATCGACCCGGCGATATCAGAATCGGCGGGCCACATGTCGAAAGCGTAAAGAGAGTCATCGGACCGCAACAGACTCACACGTTTAGAATCTGTACCGATACAGGAACCTGTTTTGTTGCTCTGTTTCCGTCTGAATTGCCACGGTCTGTATCTGGCGATCTATCCACGCAGCAGGCACGATCCGAAGGATGATCTTGCTGAACGACGAACCCCTTCTCGCGCCGCCCGACACGGGCGCGCCGCTCTACGAACGCCTCGCCGAGCACTATCGCCGTGTGATCGCGTCGGGCACGCTCGCACCCGGCGACCGGATGCCGTCGGTGCGCGCGTTGATGAGCCAGCACCACGTGAGTCTGTCGACGGCGATTCAGGTGTTTCGTCGCCTCGAAGACGGCGGCTGGCTGCAGGCGCGGCCGCGTGCGGGTTACTTTGTGCGGCGCGCGCCCGCCTCGAAACTGGCGACCGTCGCCGAGCCGGACATTCCAGAGCTTGCCGAGCCGGCGCGCTACGTCGGCTTGCACGAGCGCATCTCGCGCGTGATCGAGCGGGCCCAGGCGTTTCCGGATGCGCTCAATCTTGGCGGCGCGACAGGCGATGCCGCGCTGTATCCGACTGAGCGGTTGCAGGCGCTCGCCTCGCGCATCCTTCGTCATCGGCCGACGCTGCTGACGGAAGTCGGCGAAGACGGCGGCGCGGCGGAGCTGAGACAGGCCGTCGCGAAGCGTGCGTTGTCCACGGGCGTCACGGCCTCGCCCGACGATGTGCTCGTGACGAGCGGCGGCGTCGAAGCCGTGAACCTGGCGTTGCGCGCGGTCGCGCAACCTGGCGATACGATTGCCGTCGAATCGCCGGCGTTTTTTGGGCTGTTGCAGATACTCGAAAGTCTCGGGCTGCGCGCGCTCGAAATACCGACCAGCCCGACAACGGGCCTGTCGCTCGAAGCGCTCGATATCGCGTTGACCGCTTGCCCGGACATCAAGGCGCTCGTCGTCGTGCCGAACCTGCAGAATCCGCTCGGCTGCGTGATGCCGGATGCGCGCAAGGCCGAACTCGTGCAGCTGTGCGCGCGCCGTGGCATCGCGCTGATCGAGGACGAGCCGTATCGCGAGCTGATCGAATCGACGGAACCCGCGCGGCCCCTGAAGGCCTGGGACCGCGACGGCGGTGTGATCTACTGCGCGTCGCTAAACAAGGTGCTCGCGCCGGGCATGCGGCTCGGCTGGATGTCGTCGGGACGCTGGCATGCGCGCGTGCGGCTGTTGAAATTCGCGCAAACGCGGAACAACGAGTCGCTGGCGCAGTTCGTCGCGGCCGAGTTTATTGGCTCGGGCGCGTATGACCGGCATCTGCGCCGGTTGCGCGAAAAGCTGCGCGTGCAGCGCGAGGCGAGCGCCGACGCGATTGGCCGATATTTTCCCGCTGGCACGCGGCTGAGCTTGCCGCCTGGTGGGCTGCTGCTGTGGGTCGAATTGCCGGACGGCAAGTCGTCGGATGCGCTTTTTGAAGCTGCGTTGCCGCACGGTATCCGGATCGCGCCGGGTTCGATCTTTTCGAATTCGGAGCGCTTCCGTTCTTTTATCCGCCTCAGTTGTCCGGGGCCGTTCGATGAACGGATGGACGCGGCGCTTCGTCAACTGGGGCGTCTCGCGGGGGAAACCGGTTGACGGCCGGGAAGGGCTGCGAGCGCGTGTCGGGTGTGTGTGGATTTGTCTGGGTAATCGCCGCAGCGAAGTCCGCTTCATTCGTCACTGCATTGTCATGAAGCGCGACTAATTTCGAAACGCACCCCATACAAAGCTTTCAGCAACTCACTTGCGTGGGTCCGGGTCAGGCGCCGAGGCGCGGACTCTGCTTGACTGCACTTTCGTGCATGGGACGGGAGTAAGCGCTAAAGCGCCAACGCCTGTCGACTCGCCGTGGGGCCGGTGTAGGCGCTAAAGCGCCAACTCCGGCCGACACGGCATGGGACGGGAGTGACCGCTAAAGCGCCAACTCCCGTCGACTCGCCGTGGGGCCGGTGTAGGCGCTGAAGCGCCAACTCCGGCCGACACGGCATGGGACGGTAGTAAGCGCTAAAGCGCTAACTACCGTCGACAGGAGGCAAACCATGAAAATCGCTCTGTTTGCAGCCGCCAGCCTGATCGGCGCGCTGTCCTGCTCCTTCGCGCACGCAACCGACGTCACGGGCGCAGGCAGCACCTTCGCGGCCCCGATCTACACCAAATGGGCCGACGCCTACCAGAAGACGGGCGGCGGCCGTATCAACTATCAGGGCATCGGCTCGTCGGGCGGTATTAAACAGGTGCTCGCCAAGACAGTCGACTTCGCCGGCTCCGACGCACCGCTCAAGGACGACGAACTCGCGAAAGACGGCCTGTTCCAGTTTCCGACCGTGGTCGGCGGCGTGGTGCCCGTCGTCAATTTGCCGGGCCTCAAGCCGGGCGCGCTGGTGCTTTCCGGCCCGGTGCTCGGCGACATCTTTCTCGGCAAGGTCAAGAAGTGGAACGACCCGGCCATCGCCGCGCTCAATCCCCGTGTGAAGCTGCCCGATACCGACATCGCTGTCGTGCGCCGCGCGGACGGCTCGGGCACGAGCTTCATCTGGACGCACTATCTGGCGCAGGTGAACCCGGAGTGGAAGAGCAAGGTCGGCGAAGGCACGACGGTCAACTGGCCGACAGGCACGGGCGGCAAGGGCAACGACGGCGTCGCGGCGTTCGTGCAGCGGCTGCCGGGCGCGATCGGCTACGTCGAATGGGCGTACGCGAAGCAGAACAAGATGACGTACACGTCGCTGAAGAATTCGGCGGGCACCGTCGTCGAGCCGAAGACGGACAGCTTCAAGGCGGCGGCGGCAGGCGCGGACTGGTCGAAGTCGTTCTATCAGATCCTCACCAACGAGCCGGGCAAGGATGCATGGCCCGTCGTCGGTGCGACGTTCGTGCTCGTGCATGCGTCGCAAGACAAGCCGGATCGCGGCAAGGAAACGCTCAAGTTCTTCGACTGGGCGTTCAAGAACGGCACCCAGACCGCGCAGGAACTCGACTACATCCCGCTGCCGGATGGCGTCGTATCGCAAATCCGCACGCAATGGAAGGCAAAGGTCAAAGACGCGTCGGGCAAGCCGATCGCCGATTGATCAGATTAAACGTATAAAAACGGGCCAGTGTGTAAAAGCACGGGCCGTCATTGAACAGTAACGGGGCATCGCGATAATGCGAATCCTGGCCTGAGAGCAATCGGGACGGGCGTGAAGCACGGCGTCGGCCGCGCGTAGCGCCAGCTATCCCGATTGAAGCCAGAGACGCACCCATGACTATTCCCATGCTGACCACACACCGTGGCTATCGTCTGCAAGCCAGCGCCGCAATTCGCGACGACGGCCTGCACGCGGCCGATCTGATCATCGAAAAGCCGGGCCTGCCCGCCCGCATCTTCAACGCACTCGACTACTTCTATGACGGCGAGCAGGCGCTCAGGTACGCGACCGCCTGGGGCCGCATCTGGGTCGACATGAAAGGTTGATCTCGCGTCCCGCTTCCCGGTGCCGCCTGCGCTCGACGCGGAGCGTGCATCGCGCGAAGCGGGCGGCGCGCCCCGAACCTACCCATCAGTTTCAGGCATCCCCCATCCCTCAGCGCGATAACTTCATACGATTAGCAGCGCGAACTGCCGAGTGTATGACTTCGCACACAGTCTATTTTGCGACGCTCGACCATCGCGTTCATGCCCGATAAGATGGCGCGTGACGCAACACGTCTATTTGCTGGCTGATATTGCATCGGGCAAGCGGCCCGATCGCTATGACGAACGAGGCGCGGCAGGACCTGCCTGCATGATGGACGCCTCGCTCCCGTCGCGCGCCGCGCCGCAACGTGCCTGATTTCTTCGAACACAGACGGCTTGCCGGGAAGGGCTGCCCGGCGCATGAGAGGGACGTGGCATGTTGAACAAGTTGATCGACATCGCGAGACACATCCGACGCAGCGAAGGCTTCAAACATTCGATCAGCACGCCGGGCCGCATCACGTTGCACGCGCAACAACGATTGAACCGCGGCTACTTTGCGATCGAGATTCGCGCGCACTCCGGCTTTTTTTCGGTGATGCAGATGGTGCTGTTCATCCTGATGTATTGCGAAGAAAAGCGCCTCACGCCGCTCATTTCCGCGCGCGGCGGAATTTATGGCGATGCCGAAGGCAAGGTCGACTGGTTCTCCGAATACTTCGACACGATTGGCGCGGTGCCGCTGCCCTCGTCGAGCGTGCGGGTGCGCACGTCGGTTGTGAGAGATCTCGGTGGGCTTGGGTTTCGTCGCCGGTATGAGCCGAGGCTCGATCTGCGGCACGGCAGCGCGCTGTTCCGCTCGCACTATCAGCCTGCCGCGCCGATCCGCGACGAAGTGGACGCGATCCGCAAGCGGCTCGGCATCGGCGCGTCGACGCTCGGCGTGCATTTTCGCGGCACCGACAAGAAGGCCGAGGCGCACACGATCGCATGGGAAGCGTTCTGCCGCCTCGTCGAGACAACGCTTGCCGAAGAGCCGCACCTGACAAACATTTTTGTGTCGAGCGACGAGCAGGCGTTCCTCGATTACTTCGTCAAATGGGACTTTCCCGTACCCGTCAGCGTCGCGCCCGCGAAGCTGCTCGCAACGGGCGGCACACCCGTACACTTCAGCGGTCATCCGGGACTGGCGATCGGACGCGAGGCGCTGGTCGCGAGCCTACTGCTCGCGAGCTGCGGGTATCTGGTGAAGACGCCGTCGTATCTGTCCGCCTGGTCGAAAATGTTCAATTTGTCGCTACCGGTTAAACTCGCCGTGCCGCCGCGCGAAGGCGCGTTCTGGTTCCCGGACAGCCAGATCTGGAACGAGCAGCAAGAGCGCCCCGAAATCACGGCAGAAGCAGACATCCGGTAGCAGGACCAGAAAACGGCCTGAACGGCGCGGCGCATGCCGCAACGCAATACGGCCGGGCGCCGCGCGAAATGCGGCCTGGCCCACAACGGCGATAGAAAAGCCGGCTTCCGGCCGCGTTCGCGAGCGGCCGGCGCGTCGGCGCTCGCGTAGAATCATCACAAAAGACCAGCACGGCAATCGGGGAAGGGCGTGAAAATTCACAGCCACTACGACAATCTGAAAGTCTCGCGGGACGCGCCTCAAGAGGTGATCCGCGCGGCCTATAAGACTTTGAGTCAGAAATATCATCCTGACCGGCGGATCGACGATCCCGATGCCGAGCGGGTGATGAAGATCATCAACGCGTCTTATGCGGTTCTGAGCGACCCCGTGCAACGCAAGGAGCACGACGAATGGCTCGCGCGTAAAGAGCGTGAAGCGGCCGAAGCGGCTGCGCCGCAACCGCCGCCGCGTCAGCCGGCGTCGGCGTCCCAGCGGACGAACTGGCAGGCGGCAGCCACGCAGACCCGGCGTGAGGTCCCGCCGCGTTCGCAGACCCGTTCGAGCGCATGGTCATCGCATGCACATGTCGATCCGCGCGCCGCGAAGCGAAAGGCTCGCGCGGCCTCCGGTTTCTCACTGCGCAAGATTTCGCTGCGAAGCTGGACGGTGATCGGTGTCTGCGCATTCTTCGGCTACGTCGCGATTTCGGAATCGACGACGCCGTGGCCGTTCACCCGCAACACGTCCTCGCATGGCGCGCCGTATGGCTCGTCCTATGGCTCGCCATACGGTACGCGCAGTCACGCCGACTCCGATGACGCGACGCCGTCGGATGGCAAACGGCGCGGGCTTGCGGCGATGTCGTCGGCACAGGCAGCGACCTCGCCGTGGACCAGCGACGGGTCCGTCACAAGTGGCGCTTCAGCCTCACATGCGCTGTTCGTGAGGCCCACGCTCGCGCCGAACGGACTGCCGTGGCCGTCGACGGCGTCCTATCTCGACGGCATGCCCGTCGGCGCAGCGGGCGGGCATTCCTCGGTGACGATCGACAACTCCGTCAACCGCTTCGACGTGTTCGGCAAACTCGTCTACAACGCGTCCGTGTTCGACCAGCCGGTGCGCCATTTCTTCGTTCCGGCTGGGCAGACTTTCACGCTGATCGGCGTCGCGCCGGGCGCGTACGACGTCCGCTATCAGAATCTCGACGACGGCGGGCTGTACAAGTCGCAAGGTTTCGAACTCAACGAACAGGCCGCCGGCAACAGCGTCGACGCGACCAACGTGAGCATCACGCTGTACGCGCTGCCGGGCAGCACCGTGCAGCCGATGACCATCGGCCGCGGCGACTTCTAGTCATCGAAGGCTGCCGGCAAGCGCACCGCTTACTGCAGCGTGGCGCCTGCACCCCGCAGGACCACGCTCTGCCGCCCGTCGATGCTCACGGGCACATCGCCATGCACCGTCGCGCGGCGCACGACGCGATGCGCGTCGCCATAGTCGTTGATCGCGTAGTGCTGCGTCGCGCGGTTGTCCCAGATCGCGACGTCGCCTTGCGTCCAGTTCCAGCGCACCGTGTTCTCGAGCCGCGTGACGTGATCGTGGAAGGTCTGCAGCAGATGCGTCGAGTCGCCCGCCGACAGTCCCTTCAGACGTTGCACGAAATGACCTAGCACGAGCGAGCGTTCGCCCGTTTCCGGGTGTACGCGCACGACGGGATGCTCGGTCTCGTAGACCGTCGACGTGAACACTTCGCGGTAGCGCTTGAGCTGCTCGGTGTCGGCGTTCACGTGCGACGACGCGTAGTCGTAGGCGTTCGTGTGCAGCGCCCAGAGCGTGTCGGCCAGACGCTGCAGCGGTTCGGGCAGGTTTTCGTAAGCGGCCGCCGTATTGGCCCAGACCGTGTCGCCGCCATACGGCGGAATCACGACGGCCCGCAGGATCGAAATCTTCGGATACGCATCGACGAACGTGACGTCCGTATGCCATGAGTTCGCGCGTCCGCCATGCTGCGAATTGAGTTCGAGCAGATGATGGCTGCCGTCGACGGACGGCACGGTCGGATGCGCGACGGTCTCGCCGAAGCGCCGCGCGAACGCTTCCTGCTCGGTGTCGTCTAGATGCTGCTGGCCGCGAAAGAACACCACCTTGTGTTTCAGCAGTGCGGCGTGGATCGCATCGAAGGTCTGCGCATCGATCGAGCCGGACAGCCTGACACCTCGAATCTCCGCGCCGATGCGGCCGGCGACGCGGCGCAGATCGAGCGTTTCAGGCGCAGCGTGCGCGGCTTGCGTGACGATCGTGCCTGCGTTCGATGGGGCGAAACCCGCTTGCGTATTCGACATCTGACGTCTCCGTGTAAGTGGGAAACGTTCATTCAAGCAGCGTGCTCGCGCAAAGAGAACTGACATTTCGTGCGAAGGTGTCCAGGCGGATTGCGCTATCGATAGGCGGTTTCGTGCTATGCGAGCGGCACGCAGGCTCGCGGCTGGAATTGGATACAGCGGGATACACCGCTCGACGGCATCGTCAAGGTATCCGTCGAACCCATGCGTGAAGCGCTTTCCCGCCTCGGCACCTGATGCGTCGGCGGGAAAGCGCGGTGGGTTGAGAGAAAGTGACGGGCGTTCAGCCCGGCTGAACCGGCACGAGCTTCAGTTTGCGGCGCAAACTCCGCGTGTCGTGCATGTCGTACGGTTCGGGCATCTGCCACGCCGCGCGCAACAGTTGAATGAACGCCGCTTCGCCTTCGGACAGATGTCCGTCCGCGTGCGCGCCCTCGTTGCACAGCGCCATGACTTCGCGGCGCAGCCGCCAGTCCCTGACGTCCTGCGCGAGACAAAAAATCACGGCAGGGTCGAGGCGGCAGGTGTCGCCCCAGTTCAGATAGGCCGTCGACGTCAGGTCCTCGCACATCTGCTGCATGACGACGAGCAGTTGTCCGCGGTTCATCTTCAGCCGCGCTTCCATCCCGTAACGCTCCAGCGCTTCGAGCTCGTCGACGCCGACGTGTCCGTCCGACAGCAGGCAGGCGGCCACGATGCGGGCCGCAGCCTCGGGACTGTCGCTTCGATAGTGACGCATTTCAGATCTCCTTTGCTTCGATTCGATTGACGGCGCGGTGCATCACGCAATCCAGTCGCGCGGCGCGGGGTTCGAATTCACGTGAAACGGATAGCTGCTGTCGTCGAGCATGCGCTGGCGGCGTTCGAGATCGGCGAGGTCCGTCGACGATGCGAGCCACGCTTCGCGTTCGCTGTCGCGCGAGGACGTGAACAGCGTGCCGAGACGGTGTGCGAGCTGGTTGAACATGATGTGCTCCTTCAGTAGTGCGATAAGGAAACGCGCTGGCGAAAATGGGATTCGCACGGCTGCGTGACTGCGATGCGCGGGCTTTGTGCTGCTTGCCGTTTCGTCGCTTTCCGACCATGACGCTGCATCGACGGGATGAATCGTAGGCGCGGTTAATTAGCGGGAAATGAGTGCGCCAGGCAGGCGATTTACTGTTATGTCACGGTGTGCCATAACGATTTTTTAGCCTGATTCGAAGGCTAATTCTTTGCTCACTATCGGCGCACAGAATGCGATCAACCGATGCATCACTGATACGGCATCGAATGTCCAGGAGAACAACATGAAAGGGATTCGCCACATTGCAGTCGCCGCATTGCTCGGCTTGGGACTGGTGAGCGCCGCGCAGGCACACGTGTTCGTCGGCGTCGGGATTGGAGGCGTCGCGCCCGTCGTCCCCGTCATGCCCGTCGTCTCCGTCGCGCCGTACCCCGTGTATGCACCGCCGCCCGTGTATTACGCGCCGCCTCCTCCGGTGTACGCGCCGCCCGTCGTGGTCGGCTACTGGGGGCATCCGCACTATGCCTATCGCGGCTATTACGGCTACTGGCGCTAGGCAGACGGGGGCGCGCCAGAACGGGCGCTCATTTGTTTCTAATTTTCGATCTCTACGATGAACTTCATCGCAAGGCTCATCGAGCCAATAACCCGGAGGGAAACATCATGAAAACGCTGATTCAGACCGCTGCAGTCGCCGTGTTGCTCGCACTGCCCATCGCCTCGTTTGCGCAAACGACGGCACCCGTCTCGCGCGCCGAAGTCGAGGCGCAACTCACACAACTGGAAAGCGCGGGCTACAACCCGATTGGCGACAAGGCGCACTATCCAGCGAACCTCGAAGCTGCCCAGACGCGTCTCGACGCACAGCACACTGACGGATACGGCGGCGTGGCGGACGGCACCTCACAAGGCGGAGCGGCCTTCCATCCTCAGTACGATGTCGGGATGAAGTCGATTTACGTCGGACATTGAAGGGCCGTTGAAGCACCGCCGAACCCGGCGAACAACCCGATACGAAACCGCGGGCGCGCAGAAAATTCTGCGCGCCCGCATCATTGTCTTTGCAACCAGAAGAGTGTGTGGCGCGGTGTAGAATCGGCTCGCGGAAAGGGGCCGCCGCTACCGGCTACAAGGGTCGCGGCACGTCAGCCCTGGCGTTCAATCCCGTTTGCACAACTCTCACCGGACGGCACGCATCAGACCATGTCCATGCCCAAGATCCGCTCCCTCAGAAATCAACTCGTGCTCGCCCTATGTGTGCTGGTGAGCGTCGTCGGCGTGGTGCAGGGCATCAGCTCATGGCAGCTTGCCAAAGCCGGCATGAGCGCGCTGCTCGATCTGCGTCTCGAACAGGTGGCCACGCGCCTGTATCACAGCGGCCTCGCCGATGCGCTGCCCACCACGCCCGCACGCGGCTCGCAGCCGGAGCGCGATGTCTATCTCACGGTCTGGAAGGACGGCATCGATACGCCTTACCGCTCGACCGACCCCTCGCTCCCGCTGCCGCGCGAGGCTGAGCCGGGCTTCACGAATGCGATGGTGAACGGCGAGAACTGGCGCATCTACACGCTGCGCGAGCCGTCGATGGTCGTCCAGGTCGCACAGCGTTCGCGCGTGCGCCAGGACCTCGCGGAAGCGCGCTCGCTGAATACGCTGTGGCCGATGATCGTGCTCGTGCCGCTGGTGTGGATCGCCGTGCTGCTCGTCGTGCGGCGCGCGCTGAGGCGTCTGACGCGGCTCGGCAGACAGGTACAGGCCATCGACATGGCGCATTTCGAGCAATTGTCGACCTCGGGCGTGCCGACCGAGATACGCCCGTTCATCCTGTCGATCAACACGATGATCGAGCGGCTCGAACGGTCCATCGAGAGCGAGCGGAAGTTCATCGCCGACGCCGCACATGAGCTGCGCACGCCGCTCACCGCGCTGCAGTTGCAGGCGGACAACCTGCAGCCGCACATCGCGCCCGGCAACCAGGAGCGCTTCCGCGAACTGCAAAGCGGCATCCGGCGCAGCGGCCGGATGATCGCGCAGCTGCTGCGGCTCGCGCGCGCCGATGCGCCCATGAAGGCGGACACGCTGACGCGCGTCGACGTGTCGGAGGTGGTCGTCGACGCTGTGGCCGAAGTCCTGCCGATCGCGATGCAGCGCGGCATCGACATCGGCGCCGACGAGATGACGAGCGCTTTTGTGCGTGCGAACGACGCCGATATCGGCATTGCGCTGCGCAACCTGGTGAGCAACGCGATCCGCTACACGCCCGATGGCGGCAAGGTCGATCTGAGCATCCAGGTGCGCGACGGGAAGGTGTGGATCGAAGTGGTCGATAACGGGCCGGGCATCGACGAGGCGCTGCTGCCGCGCGTGTTCGACCGGTTTTTCCGGGCCAATGTGCAGATCGAGGGCAGCGGGCTGGGTTTGTCGATCGTGCAGGCTATCGTGAACCGGTACGGCGGCGAGGCGAGCCTGCGCAACCGTACGGATGGGCAATCGGGGATCGTCGCGTCGATCGGTTTTCCGTCGGTGCCGTAAGCGATGCCAGGAGCGCGGTGTCGCTCATTCGTTGCTAATTCTCCGTGCCTAAGATGGGAACTGTTGGAGCAGGCCCCTCTGGTTCTGGCACGGCGATCGGTGCAAGCCAGAATCCTTCGGCCGACTGCGTAGGCAGTCGGCCTTTTTTTGTCGTCGATACCGAACGGTTTAGCCTGTGCAGGCTCGGTTATCATGCGATCTGGCTGGTGCGCGGGAGTGGGGCGCGCCGGCGGCCACGGCCCGGAATCGCAAACCGCCGCCCGCGCGCAGTGCGCAGTGCGCCACGCGGCTGATCGGTCCTTGCGCTGCGGCCAACGACAACGCTTCGTTTGCTGTGGACACGACATCATGCGAGTGCTACTGGTTGAAGACGATCTGCAGATTGGCCAAAGTCTGATGCGCGCGCTGCAGGACGCTGACTACAGCGTCGACTGGGTGCGCGACGGCAATGCGGGCAGCGCGGCCATCGCTGCCGCCGAATATACCGTCGTCCTGCTCGATCTCGGCTTGCCGGGCATGGGCGGCATCGAATTGCTGAGGTCGGCCCGCGCGGCGGGCAATACCGTGCCCGTGCTGATCCTCACGGCGCGCGACGATCTCGAAGCGCGCGTGCAGGGCCTCGACGTCGGCGCCGACGACTACGTGCTCAAACCCTTCGACGTCCCCGAGCTGATGGCGCGCATGCGCGCCGTGTTGCGGCGCAAGGCAGGCTATGCATCGTCGCGTCTCGGCGACGACGCGCTGAACCTCGATCTCGACAAGCGCACGCTGTGCTGCAATGGGGTGTCGTCGGTTTTGTCGGCGCGCGAGTTCGCGCTGATGCTCGCGTTTCTCGAACGGCCCGGCACGATCCTGTCGCGCGACCAGCTGGAGGACAAGCTGTACGGCTGGGGCAAGGAAGTCGAGAGCAATGCCGTCGACGTGCTCATTCACTCGGTGCGCAAGAAGTTCGGACAGTCGGTAATCCGCAATGTACGCGGGCTCGGCTGGACCGTCATGCTCGGCGAAGCGCCTAAAACCTGAGCGCCGCGCGTCCTCATTCTCCCCTCACTCTGCATCGACACAATCTCCTCACCGCACAGCAATCACGCTGAAACGCGCGGCGAGGAGAGAGCGATGAAGAGCATTCCAGAAGTCAAGGTAGTTGTCGAGCGCAACGATGCGTTCAACCACACACCGGCCGCATTCGATATGTACGATCCCAGCACCCGCACGCGGATCGCCGTGCATATCGACTGCATGCCGCAAGGCGCCGCGTGTGCGAACCTGCGTGCGCCCGTCTATGCCGCGCGCGCTTACCGCATGCAGCCTTCGCGGTGCCGCATCGGCGCGCGCGTGCGCTATCCGCGTTGCGCCGGCTGGGGCGACGGTTTTGGTTCGACGCAACGCTGAGGCGCGGCCATGTCGAACCATCCGGCTATCGAAGGCCTCACGGATCGTATGGCCGCGAGCTGGCAGGCGCGTGCCGTTCTGATGGCCATGCCGCTGCTCGTCGGGCAGCGGGCTCGGGCGCGTTGCGCGGCCGCGCCCGATGTCGCGCAGATGCGCGCGCGCTCGCACCGGCTCTCGTTGCCGGGCGCGTGGCTCGCGGCGCTCATCAACCCGCGTTCGCGCAGGGTGCGCGATGAGGGTGTCGACGGGCTCTGGACTTTACCGTCGACCCGACCCGGACCCATCGCGAACGCGATTTTGTACCTGCACGGCGGCGGCTATTACTTTGGATCGTCGGCGACCCATCGCGCGGTGACGACGGCGCTCGCCGCGCATAGCGGCGCGCCCGTGTTCGCGCCCGACTACCGGCTCGCGCCCGAGCATCCGTTTCCCGCCGCGCTCGAGGATGCGTTGCACGCGTACCGCACGCTGATCGCGCGCGGCATCGCGGCGAATTCGATCGTCGTCGCGGGCGACTCGGCGGGCGGCGGGCTGGCGCTCGCGTTGCTGGTCGCGCTGCGCGACGCGGGCGAGGCATTGCCGGCAGGCGCCGTGCTGTTCTCGCCGTGGGCCGATCTGACGACGACATGGCGCGCGGCGCGCGGCACAGGGCCAACGACACGCGTCGCAATGCAGCTTGCCGCGCAGATGTACATCGGCGACGCGAGCGCGTGGGACCCGTATGTGTCGCCGTCGCGCGGTGAACTGCACGATCTGCCGCCCATCCATCTGCAGATCAGCGACACGGAAGCGATGCACGAGGATGCGCTCGCGCTCGCCGCGCGGCTCAATCGCGTGGGCGTGACGGTGCAGGTCGCGCAATGGCATGCGATGCCGCATGCGCTGCCGTGTTTCGCGCCATTCCTGCCCGAGGCGAATCAGGCGCTACGGCAGGCGGCGATGTTCGTCAGGCGCTGCTACGCGACGCGCAAGCGCGAGGCTGCGGCTGCCGCTGCCGCTGCCGCCATTGCGTGAGAACGGGATGGCAAAAGACAAAAAAACGGACGGCATGAGCCGTCCGCGTCAATGGCCAATCCTGAACACTGGCCTCTGGAAAAGCCTCAGCGAAACTCAGGCGCGCGCCGGTTCGACGGGTGCGTGGACGGTGTCGTTGATCGGGAAATGCAGTAGCGCGGCGAACAGTCCCGCCAATGCCGTCGCGGCCCAGATCAACGTGTACGAGCCCGTCGCGTCGAACACGTAGCCGCCGAGCCACGCGCCGAGGAACGAACCCAGCTGGTGGCTGAGAAACACGACGCCGAACAGCGTGCCGAGATGCCGCGTGCCGAAAACCTTGGCGATCAGGCCGCTGGTGAGCGGCACGGTGCCGAGCCATGTCAGGCCCATCACGGCGGCGAACAGCACGACGGAAACCGTCGACTTCGGCAGCAGGAAGAACGCCGCAATCGTCGCCCCGCGAATCAGATACAGCCAGCCGAGCACATGCTGCTGACGGAAGCGCCCGCCAAGCCAGCCGCACGCCCAGCTGCCCGCCATGTTGAACAGGCCGATCAGTGCGAGCGCGGTGGCGCCGAGTCCCATTGGCATGTGGCACAAGGTCAGATAGCCGGGCAGGTGCGTGGCGATGAACGCAAGCTGGAAGCCGCAGGTGAAGAAGCCGAGCGTCAGCAGCCGGTAGCCGCGATGGCGCATGGCGTGTGCGAGCGTTTCACGCAGCGGCGGGACAGTGGCCGCTGCGGTTGATGCAGCCACATGCGGCGCGCCGACTTCCCTGCGACGATCAAGCAAAATGCCGAAGGGCGCGGCGACCAGCATCAGGAAGGCGAGCGCGTAGAGCGACGTCGATATGCCCGACGTTTCGCGCACCAGTTGCGCGAACGGCACCATCAGCACCTGTCCCAGCGAGCCGCCCGCGCTCGCGATGCCCATCGCCATACTGCGCTGCTCGGGCATCGCGGCGCGCCCGACGGCCGTCAGCACGACGCCGAACGTCGTACAGCTCACGCCGATGCCGACCAGCAGCCCAAGCCCTGCAATCAGCGCGATAGCGGACGGCGAACCGGCCGCGAGCGCTAGGCCCGCAGCGAAGGTGGTGGCGCCGAACGCGACGACGGGCGCGGCGCCGTAGCGGTCGGCGGCGGCGCCTGCGAACGGCTGCGCGAAGCCCCACACGAGATTGTGCAGCGCGATCGCAAAGGCCACGAGCGTGACGGGCAGGCCGCGATCGTACGAAAACGGCCCGATGAAGAGACCGAAGGTCTGCCGGATGCCCATGGCCGCGCTGATGATCAGCGCGGCGGCGACGATCACGTAAACGGTCGGGTTTTTAAGGGGTGCTGCGTAAGCGGGTTTGGCTGTCGACATGTTTCGTTTCCTCCTGGCGGCATCCTCGCAGCAGCCAGCAGGCGCGACAAACGAAAAGTTTTCGGCGACAGATGAAGAAAATTCACTCGCAGGGGGAACGGGTCGCTAGTGGGTTGCTAGCGGGTTGCCGTCGTTAAGTGCGTGGCTTCGCCCGTTGAAGCAGCGTCATCGAACGCGTGCGCTTCGTGAAGCAGCCAGCGCTTGAATGCCTGCAGATCGGGCCGCGAGTCCGTGCCTTCCGCGCTGACCAGCCAGTACGCCGTCTTCGCATCGACGGTCGGCGTGCTGGCTTCGACGAGCGTCCCGGCGTCCAGCTCGCGGTTCACCAGGGGCCGTCTGCCGATCGCGACGCCCATGCCCGTCGTGGCCGCTTCGAGCGCCAGCTGGATCGTGTCGAAACGCACGCCGCCCGACGCGTCGATATCGTGGACACCCGCGCCGTCCAGCCACGCCTGCCAGTCTTCGCTCGCGGTATCGACATGAATCAGCGTCGCGCGGCGCAAGTCGACGTTGCCCTGTGCGTCGCGTCGCTCGTCGCGATACGCGGGGCTGCAAACGGGCACGAGCCGCTCGCCGAACAGCCGGCTCCAGTCGCTGCCTGGCACGGGACCACGGCTCAGACGGATGCCGAAGTCGAAGCCGTCGACGGGAAAGCCCACCTGGCGGCGCGAGGTATCAACGGAAACGTCGATGTTCGGCCATTGCGCGCGAAACTCGAACAGGCGCGGCACGAGCCAGCGCATCGCGAGCGTCGGCGCGCAACTCACCGTCACCGTTCGATGCGTGCGGTTGTCGGGCAGCCGCTGCGTGCCGAGCGCGATCAGCGAGAACGCCTCGGCGATGTAGGGGAAATACTGCTCGCCCGCTGGTGTTAGCGACAGCTTGCGCGGCTCGCGCACGAACAGCGCGACCCCAAGCGATTCTTCGAGCGCGACGATGCCGTGGCTGACGGCGCTCGGCGTCACGTTCAGTTCGGCGGCGGCGAGCTTGAAGCTGCCGTGCCGCGCCGCTGCCTCGAAGAATCGCAGCGAGTTCAGCGGGGGCAGGCGAAGCGGCATGGCGCAACCTTTGGGCGTCGTGGGTGAGGGGAAGTGGTTTCGCGTGAGGCAATCGGCGCAGCCTGCATGGCGCGGCTAGAGGCTAGCGGCGCACCATGCGTGCGGTGCGTGCCGCAAGCCGCGAGTGGTTGCGCGAAGGCATGCCGCGCCGTTCGCACGCGCTCAAGGGCAGCACGAGCAGCCGCGATGCCGCATGCCATATCCGCCTTCACTTTCGGATGCGCCGCCCGACGAACCGCCCGACGCGCCGCCGAGCAATGCAGGCGCGCCGACCCGCACGCGTTCCGCGGACGTGCCGCAGCGAGGACAACTGGCCGGTTCGTCGCGTTCGGCGATGCGCCGCGCTGCTTCAAACGTGCCGCATTCGGCGCACTCATAGTCGTACACAGGCATGACTTGTTCCGTTGATGTCAGGACCACGCGCCCGATGCGCGCGATCCGTTTCAGCGCTTGCGCCGGCTGCTGCGCGTACGCTCATGAAACCCATCGGGCTTCGTGCGTACCCAGTTCACGAAAGCTCTGACTTGTTCGTTTTCGAGCAGCCGATCGACCGATGCGTAGGTTGTCGCCAGCTCGCGCTCCGAAAAGAGCGCATGCAACTGCCGATGGCAGATCCGATGCAGCGCGACCGTTTCGCGGCCGCCTTCGGCCTTCGGAACCAGATGATGCTCGTCGCGCTGATCGGCTGGAATCGCGCGGCCACACAACGGACACGCTTCTTCCGCCGGCGGCCGATACCAGGATTCCACTTCACGCTTTGCCATCGATACCCCTGCGGATTCCATCATCCTACCAACTTTCGCGGTGGGAACTGGCACCGTGCGTACGTGCAAGCCGCGATGCTATGCTGGCCTCTCTTCGTCAAAGGAAGGCAAGGGCATGACGATGGTCGATACGCATGCGGAGCCGGGCGCCGGCGTGGGCTCGCGCCCCGATCCCGCTTTGAGCGGGCGCGCCGAATACCGGCCGCCCGTCAACGAGGACGAGTTGCTGTTGAAGTGGATCCGCCGCGCGCGCGAGTCGCAGAAAAGCCACTACGACATGGCCGATCTGCTTGCCGCGCGCAACCGGATGTTCGGCATCGGCGTGACGGTCGTGTCGGCCGTGGTCGGGACGACGGTGTTTCTGTCGCTGGTGGCGTCAGCGGACTCGCGATGGGTGCGGCTCGTCGTCGGGCTGGTGAGCATTGCGGCGGCCGTGTCGGCGGCGTTGCAGACCTTTCTGCGCTACGCGGAGCGTGCCGAACAGCATCGTTCGGCGGGCGCGCGCTATGGCGCCGTGCGGCGCAGGCTGGAAGCGATCTACGCAGGCGACACCGGCGCGCGCGACGGCCGCTACGTGAGTGAAGTGCGCGAGATCCTCGACCGGCTTGCGGAAGACTCGCCGAGCGTGCCGCCGCGCGTGTTCCGGCGCACGCAGGAAACCTTGCGCGTCGCGGCGTTGCAAGGCCGCGACGAAGTCCGCTGGGAATGAACGGGCAAGGTGATTGAGGCGAGCGTCACGCCCGCAGCCGCGCGCTGGATGCGTCGCCACGCGCAGCGGGATGCTGCATCAGGGAAGGGATTTCTGCCGGCTCGGCGGCGCTGCTGAACAGCCGGCACACTTCGCTTGCACTGCCGCACGCGTGCAGACGCTCGCGAAAATGCTGGTCGCAAAAGCGCTGCGCGACATCCGCGAGCAGATTCAGATGCATCGTGTTCGCGCCTTCGGGCACCAGCAGCGCGATTACGTCGCTGACGGGCTTTGCGTCCGGCGCGTCGAAGTCGAGTGGCACGCGCGGGCGCACATACAACACGACCGCCGTCAGCAAGCCCGCGATCTGGCTATGCGGCACGGCGACGCCTTGTCCAAGCCCCGTCGAGCCGAGCGCTTCACGCGTGTTCAATCCGTCGATCACCTGGCCGGCGGGCACGCCATAGTGCGTTTCGCAAAACACGCCGATCTGCGCGAACAGCGCTGCGCGATCGGCGGCGTCCGTGTCGAGCAGCACGTTGCTGGGGCTCAGCAGACGGTCGAGCGTGTCGGCGTCGTCGTCGCTGTTTTTGACGGGCGGCTTCGCGGGGCGCAACGCGCTCGCTGCCTGTGCCCACGAGGTTGCGCGCAGCAGATCGCGCCAGCCGTCCGTCGGCGTGTCGGGAATCTCGAACAGGTGGCCGAACTGCGCGGCAGGCGCAATGCGCGTCACCTGCCGGATCGCGCCGTTCACCGCGTCTTTCGGCAGATAGAGCGAGAGTTGCACGCGCTCGGTATGCGGCAGCGTTGCGATGCGGATGGTCCACGGTTGGCCCGCGCAATCGCGGGTCAGCGCACGGCGCAGCGGTGTAACGTGTTGCGCGTCGAGCGTTACGCGCATCATCACGCTGCGACCGGACGCGCGGCGCCGCGCAGTATCGTCGTGATGGTGGTGAACGCCGAAAATGGCGCGCAGAATGGCTCGGGTCTTCGTCATGCCCTTTTCTCCAGACTGACAACGAAGCTAGCGTAGCGCGATTCGCATTAAAACCGAATAAAAAAACCGAACGCCCGAATGTGGGTTGCCGCACGCATTGCGGTGCGCAACGGTGTTAAAGACGTGCCTGTAGCACCGTGCTTTGCCCATGAAGAATGCCCGCAGAATCGATACTCACGAACCACGGAGACTTCATTCATGTTGACGCTGTATTCGTACCCCGATCTGTTCGGTGTCGCCGACAACAACGCGTTCGGCCTGAAGGTCTATGCGTTCATGCGGCTGTGCGGGCTCGATTTCGAGCACCAACATATTCTCGATACGTCGCGCGCGCCGCGTGGCCAGTTGCCGTATCTGTCGGACGACGGTGAGACGATCGGCGACAGCGACGCGATCATCGCGTATCTGAAGGACAAGTACGATCTGCGGATCGACAGCGCGCTATCGCAAGGTCAGGCGAATCTCGACTTCCTTGTGCGCCGCACACTTGACGATCTCTACTGGCCAATGAGCTATTCGCGCTGGCGCGACGATTGTTATTGGCCGTCGTTTCGCGATGCTGTGCTGCGCGAGCACACCGACGTCACCACGAGCGATCTCGAAGCGGCGCGCGAGTACAACCGGCAGCGCTATCACTATCAGGGCATCGGCCGTTACGAGCCGGATCAGGTGTACGCGCGAGGTATCGGCGATTTGCGGGTGGTGGCCGATCTGCTCGGCGATGACGGCTTCGTGTTCGGCCCCGAACCGGCCACCATCGACGCCGCGATCTACGGCTTTGTCGCGAACATTTATTTCTATGAGATCGACACGCCGCTGAAGGCGTATGTGCTGTCGCGGCCCGAACTGGTGCGCCATTGCCGCGCCATGCATGAGCGCATCGCCAATGCTTGAAGTGCGGGCGGTAAGGAACTCGAACGCGGCATTGGCTGTCATCGGATAGGATTGACCTTCGTCAAAGGATCGAAGCGGAACGATCGACATACACCCGCTACCGGGATCGACCACGGTATCAAACAACGGCATCAAGCAAGGGAGAAACAATGACAATACAACGCCGCCGATTCATCGCCATAACCACGGCCGCGCTCGCTACGGGCGGACTGGCGCTCGCGGGCTGCACGACCACGGGGCCGTCGTCGGATGCGTCTCCCGAAGCGAACGCGGGCAAGCGCCGGTCGATCGATGCGGACGTCGACGGAACACTCACGCGTCTGTTCAACACGATCGGCGGCTCGCGTGAACTTGCCGATAAGTCGCGCGGCATCCTTGTATTCCCTTCGGTGATCTCGGCAGGCTTCTGGTTCGGCGGGCAGTACGGGCAGGGCGCGCTGCGCGTCGGCGGACAGACGTCGGGCTATTACAGCATCGCGGCGGCGTCGTTCGGCTTGCAGATCGGCGCGCAGTCGAAGGCGATCGTCATGCTGTTCATGACGGACGACGCACTCAGCGAGTTCACTCGCAGCCAGGGCTGGTCGGCGGGCGTCGATGCGTCGGTCGCGCTCGTGAACGTCGGCGCGAACGGCAACGTCGATACGTCGACAGCGATGAGTCCCGTCGAAGCGTTCGTGCTCACGAACGGCGGGCTGATGGCGGGCGTATCGCTGGAAGGCTCGAAGATTTCCCGCCTGATTATCTGATCACAGTCGTCTGATTGCATGCCACGGATGGCGCGCTCCGCGCCATCCGCTTTCTCTCGAATCCTCAGTTCAATCGCGCTGCGCATCCACCGCAGCGTGCCTTGCCTCGCTCATTTATCGCTAAGTCTCGCGTCGCATCATGCTTGACATGGAAGCAACGTAACGACGGAGGCACACGAAATGATCAGGCACATTCTGGTAGCAGTCGGCACGAACCCGGACAACAGCGTATTGAAGTCCGCCATCGACAAGGCCCGCCACACGGGCGCACGGCTGACGGCCGTGTATGTCGTCGACACGATGCCCTGGTGGGCGATGGCGGGTGTCGAGTACGGCTGCTTCGATTCGATACAGATGGTGGCGGAACTCGAACGTACGGTCGAGCGCCGCTGCAAGGAAGTGTTCGAACTCGACGCATGGGACATTCATACGCAGGCCGTCACGGTGCAACTCGAAGGCGGCAGCGTGGGCCGCAGAATCGCGCGCTTCGCCGAAGAACTCGATGCGGACATGATCGTCGTCGGCGCGGGACATGGCTCGAAATGGCGTTTCTGGGAAGAGCGGATGAGCGACGTGGTTGCGCGCTGCACGCGTCGCGCGGTGCTGGTCACAGCAACAGCCGATGCACGTCGCGATGAGCCCGCAGGCGAAGAAGCTCATCGCCATCAGCGGGCAAGGACGAGCGCACCCGCTCGCGCTCAAACGCTTTGAGCTACGCGCCGCCGATCAGCTTCAGCCCCGCGGGCAACGATTCGCCGAATACGCGGCCGGTATCGGCTTCATCGAGCGCGACGGTCTCGCGGACCATCTGGACCCACGCCGGCGCCGCGCCGAGCGTTTCGAGCCGCCGTATCACCGATTCGCGCGCTGCGTCGGGCAGGTCGCGCGAACGGTCGCCCGTCATGCGCGACAGCTGTACGGCGGCGAACGCGGCGGGCTCGACCTTTTTCCAGTCCAGCGCAAGCACGGCTTCGAGCCAGGGCAGCGCGACCTCGGGTGGCACGACGCCATGCGCGCTGCCGTAGAACGGCAGCCGCGCGCCAATGCGCCCGATGGCCCACCACGTTTGATGATTCTCCGAAGGCTTGCGCAGCCGTTCGAGCAATTGCTGCGCAAGCGCGATCTTGCGCTCCACCGAAATGCGCTCCAGCGAAGCCTGCACGCGAATCATGTCCGCATAGCCGACCTTGGCGGGATCGAACGGCAACTTCTGCTTTTTGATGCTCGCGGCTTGCAGGAAGTCCATTGCGTCGAGCAACTGCAACTGCGCGTCCTCGCTCAGGCCGCCTGCCGCGCGACGCCATAGCGTCCACCATTCGGACCACACACGGCTTTCGTGGATGTACTGGATGCCGTCGTCGAAAATCGACCACAGCTGCTCGACGCGCCATTCGTCGAGTGGATAACCGAAGCCAGGCCGCAGGCAATAGCCCGCGAGATTGAGCCACAGCCGCTCATGATCCGCCGAGCGACGGCGCCGCTTTGCGCGGTCCCACAATGCGCCGAACAGTTCGCGCAAGAGCGCTACGTCCCAGTTGTCGCGCGGGCCGAGCGTGTGTTCGAGTTGCGCGCGCAGACGCTTGACTTCGTTGGGCCCGACATTCGATGCACGCGCGCCAAACGCGCGCTCGATCAGTTCGATCGCATTGTCGAGCGATGGGTGGCGTGCAGTTTCGCCGTTCTCACTGGCCGCTCCAGATGCCTCGTCGCGGCGCAGTTCGAATTGCAGCAGCCAGCGTTGCGAAGGGTCGTCGGTGGCGATGCAGTTCACTTCGAGCGTGCCGACTTCGGTGATCGACGTGGTGAGCTTCACGGGCCGCTCGTCGGCATCGGATGCCTGCTGGCGTTGCACGACGGTTGCAATGGGTGGCAGGCGGATGAAATCGCCTTGCGAAAGATCCGTGAGTTCGCCGGGCTTGAAGCGCGTATCGGCGACCGTCGACATCAAATGAAAACGCACCGGCTGCCCGAGTCGCAGCGCGAACACGCGGTCGTTGAGATGTACCTCGTGCGCTTCTTCCATACCACGCGGCAACAGGCAGATGCCCTGATCGCCTTCGAGCACGAGGAAATAGCTGCGCGCCGAGCCGCCGCCGATGCGCGGCGCGTTGCCCGCGCGCGCCAGTCCATAGGCGACGGCGCCGCGCGCGACGGCGACATCGGGATGATCGTTCTGCAGTACGTGCAACGGCTTGCCGCGCCATGCGCCGAGCGTGTCGGCCAGCCGTTGCGTCAGCGCGTGTGCGCGGAACACGCCGCCGTTGAGCAGCAGCGTGTCGGGGACGGGCAGCGTGTCGTCTGCGCCGGCCTCGCCGAGCGCCTCGCGCGATTGCGCCGCGAGCCGCTTCAGAAACGCCGCGACGTGCCGCGTGACGGCGGCGTCGCTGGCATATGGCAGACCGAATTCGACGATGGCGGCGCGCGAGCGGCGCGGCATCTCGTCGGCGGAGACTTGCGGAAAGAATCCGTCGACCACGACGCGCCCGATCTCGTCGCGTGTCAGATGCGTGGTGCGCGCGCCGCCGATCAGGCGCGAGCCCGAGCCCAGCAGCGTGATCGCGACCGACTCGGGCGCGTTCGCATCGAGCAATTGCTCTTTCGCGACGCGGCAGCGCTCGACCAGTTGCGACAGACTCGCCGCCGACAGCCGCGCCTGACCGTCCTGCGACTGCGTAAGACGCGTCTCGGCGAGCCGCGCGAGGGCGAGGTCCATGTTGTCGCCGCCGAGCATCAAATGATTGCCGACGCCGATGCGCGTCAATTGCGGCTCGCCGCTAGCGTCGATGTGAACCTTGATGAGCGTGAGATCGGTCGTGCCGCCGCCGACGTCGCAGATCATCACGAGCTTCGTGTCGTTTAACTCTTCTCGAAGATTGACCCGATGATGAAACAGCCAGTCGTAGAACGCGGCCTGCGGTTCTTCGAGCAGCCGCAGCGCGGGCAGCTTCGCGAGACGCGCGGCTTCGAGCGTCAATGCACGCGCGCCTTCGTCGAACGATGCGGGCACCGTCAGCACGACGTTCTGCTGTTCGAGCGGTGCATCGGGAAAGCGCGTGTTCCAGGCGGCGCGCACGTGCGCGAGGTAGCTCGCGCTCGCGGCGACGGGCGAGACTTTCGCGACGTCGTCGGGCGCGCCCCACGGCAGGATCGGCGCGAGCCGGTCCACCGATGCATGCGAGAGCCAGCTTTTTGCACTCGTGACGAGCCGTCCTGGCACCTGCGCGCCGAGTGCGCGCGCAAGCTGGCCAATGACGGGCGGCTGTGTGCCGCCGGGTTTTTCAGTGGCAGGCGGCCACGGCAGTTGCAGATCGCCCGGATTCAGCTCGCCCGCAGCCGGGTGATAGCGCACGGACGGCAAGAGCGGCCGTGCGCCCACTTCGCCGGGCGCAACGAGTTGATCGACCTCGAACACGCGGATATCGTCGGAACCTGTTTCGACGTACGCGACGACGGTATTGCTCGTGCCGAGGTCGATGCCGACCGTGAAACGCGCGGCTGCCTGCTTCTGCTTTTGCTTCATCGAAGCCTTGACGGTCAGCCTTGCGCGCCGCCGCGCACGTCGAACTCGACTTTCCAGCGCTCGGTCGTGCCGCGCGGAATCGCTTCGAGTTCGAGCGTGCCCGCTTCCGTCACGCGCGCGTGCAGCTTGACGGGCACGACTTCGCCGACGGTACGGCCTTCGGCGGGCAGCGACGCCTCGATCTCTTCGAGTTCCTGCAATTCATCCGGCGACCAGTAATCGAGCATCGTGCCGACCTGATCGAGACGCCGCACAGACGAGCCGAAGAACCGGAAATGCACCGGCTCGCCGACCACCAGCCCGAACTCCTGTTCCGGCAGCGGCGCGTCGGTGCCTTCTTCCATGCCGAATGGCGCGACGCACAGCGCGGAGATGGGCGGCTCCATGCCGGGAACCGCGGGCATCGCCGATTCGATTGCGACGTAGTACGCCCGCGCCGTGCCGCCGCGAATGCGCACGCCACGGCCGCGCTTCACGTAGCCGTAGTACGCGGCGCCACGCGCGACGGCGAGATCGAGGTCCGCGCCTTCGAGCAGACGCGCCGGCGCGGCGCCGTCGGCCGTGAGCCAGCCGTTGAGCGTCGTCATGATCCGCTCGACCAGCAGCGGCGACTTGAACACGCCGCCGTTGAACAGCACGGCCGTCGGATGCAGGAACGTCGCATTGGCTTCGAGCGGCAACTGGCCGTTGCTCTGCGTGCCTTGCAACTCCGCGAGCGCCGCGACCTGGCGGCCGAGAAACGCCGCGAGATGACGCGTGATGCCCGCGTCCTGCGCGTACGGCAAACCGAGCTGCGTGAGGCCGGCGCGCGTGCGGGTCATCGGCCGGGCCGACGATTCGACTTGCGGAAAGAAGCCTTCGAGGATCGTCTGCGTGAGTTCGTCGCGCGTGAGTTCGGTGCGGATCGAGCCGCCGATCAGCTTCGAGCCGCGGCTCGGCACGACGAGCGGCACGGTATCCGTCGACGGATCGGACAGCAGCGTTTCCTTCGCGCCACGGCATGCGTAGGTGAGGGCGCGCAGTTGCCACGGATCGGCCTGCGTACCTTGCGACGCGAGCTTGCGCGCGACCACGTGCGCGAGCGCGAGGTCCATGTTGTCGCCGCCGAGCAGAATGTGATCGCCGACTGCGACGCGATGCAGTTCGAGATTGCCTTCGCGCTCGATCACGGCGATCAGCGACAGGTCGGTCGTGCCGCCGCCGACGTCGACGACAAGGATGATGTCGCCGAGCTTGACCTGCTTGCGCCATCCGCCCGTGCTCTTCTGGATCCAGCTATAGAGCGCGGCCTGCGGTTCTTCGAGCAGCGTCATCTGGCCGTAGCCGGCGGCGTTGGCGGCTTCCGCCGTCAGCTCGCGCGCGGCGGGATCGAACGACGCGGGAATCGTCACCGTGATTTCCTGCTGGTCGAACGGTGCATCGGGATGCGCGTGGTTCCACGCCTCGCGCAGATGCGTCAGATAGCGCACCGAGCTTTCGAGCGGCGACACGCGTGTGACTTCAGGCGGCGCGTCGCTCGGCAGAATGGCCGCGCGGCGGTCGACCCCCGGATGGCACAGCCAGCTTTTCGCGCTCGAGACGAGGCGGATCGGCGTGCCTGCGCCCCGGCTGCGCGCCATTTCACCAACGGCGAAGGTGCGCTCGCCCGTCCACGGCAACGCGAGGTCGCCGGGCGTCAGTTCGCTTTCGTGCGGCAGATAGAGAAACGACGGCAGCAGATCGAGGTCTTCGATCGCGCCGGGTGCGGTCAGCTGGGTAACGGGCATCACCTGCTGCTCGGTCTTTTCGCCGTCGCTGGCTGCGAGATCGACGTACGACAGCGCGCAGTGCGTGGTGCCCAGATCGATACCGATCGAATAGCGGGGATCGCTCATAGTTCCACCTCGGCAGGGGCGAGCACGGTAGCGTCGTGGCTTTGCGTGAGCTTCGGCAGACGCACGTCGGCGACGCGCCAGCCGCGATGGCTGATGCTGCCCGAAAACGGCGCCTTGCCGACGACGTTGCCCGTCAGGCGGATGGCCGTCGCGTCGAAGCCTTCGTTGATCGTCACGCGGCTGCCTTCGGCTTCGTCGCGCACCGGTTGAATCGTGAAATGCTCGCGCAGCGTCGCGCGGCAGCCGTCATGGACGAGGCGCGCGGCCGCGCCGATATCGGCATCCGAATACTTCGCGATGTCTTCCTCGACGAAATCGATGAAGCGTGCATCGCGCTGGAGCAGTCCGAGCAACTGGAGCGCGGCCTCGGGCGTGGCTTCCTTGATGACGACGGGCGCCGGGGCCGGGGTGGGCTTAGCGACGGGCGCTGCGGCCGGAGCCGGTGCCGGCGTGGGCGCCGCGCCGCTGCGCAGGCGCAGCACGCTGGCGGCGAAGTCGCGATCGCCCAGAATGCTGAAAAATGTTCCGAAGGCAAGCGACAGCCTGCCCAGCAACGAAACGTTCGGTTCGGTCATGAAAGATCGCTCCTGATTCTTGGGGATTCGGTCGCGCCGCGCGGCTGTCGCGCGGCGGCGTGGAATTCGGGGGCGGACGGCGGCGGCCGCCGCAAATGGGCGGACGCGCGCTCGATACGTCCGCGTCAAAACCCGTATTTTGCCTTGTTGTGAGCCGTCGCCGGTTCTAAGTCTGATTCCTGCGCAAGTTTGGCGGCCGGATTTTACGTCCTCGCGTAACAATAAGCGGCATCGTCCTGTCATTTTTTACAGCGAGGATAGGGGGCGTCCGGGTACGTGCAATGCGGCCCGGACGTGCGTTCGTTGGCTATGTCGCCAGCGGTTCGCGTATTGCCAGGACGCGGCGGGTCTTCACGGCCACATGGCCCGTGCGCGCTATTGCGTTCAACCGTTTTTCGGAGGCAAGCCATGAGCATTTTCAGCACGATCCTTAGCAAGATCTTCCCGTCGAGCCATCCGGCCGTGCAGGCTGCAGCGGCGCCGGACGCGGCGCCAGCCGCAGATGCCGCGCCCGCTGCGGCTCCCGCCGCCGCGCCGGCGGAGCCCGTCGATGTCGAAGCGATTCTCAGCGCGCTCGCCGAGCAGAATTCGGAGAAGTTGAACTGGCGCACGTCGATCGTCGATCTGATGAAGCTGCTTTCGCTGGACAGCAGCCTCGGCGCGCGCAAGCAGCTCGCAGAGGAACTGGATTACAGCGGCGACACGAACGATTCGGCATCGATGAATATCTGGCTGCACAAGCAGGTGATGACGAAGCTCGCCGAAAACGGCGGCAAGGTGCCGGACGATCTGAAGAACTGAGCGGTTCGGGCGGGCGAAGTGCGTGAGCGTTCTGTCACGGGTATGCGACTTGCGACGGCGCGTGGATCATGAAGCTCGCCACGTTCAACATCAATGGCATTCGCTCGCGTTTGCCTGCGTTACTCGCATGGCTGGAACGGGAAGCGCCCGATGTCGTGTGCCTTCAGGAACTGAAGGCGCCCGACGCGGGCTTCCCCGAAGCTGAGATCAATCGCGCCGGTTATGGCGCGATCTGGCATGGACAGACGTCGTGGAACGGCGTCGCGATTCTCGCGAAGGACGCCCAGCCTGTCGAAACCCGCCGTGGTCTGCCCGGCGATCCCGACGATACGCATAGCCGTTATATCGAGGCTGCCGTCGATGGTTTGCTGATCGGCTGTCTGTACCTGCCGAACGGCAATCCGCAGCCGGGTCCGAAGTTCGACTACAAGCTCGCGTGGTTCGAGCGGCTGATCGTCTACGCGAAGAAGCTGCTCGATTCCGGACACCCCGTCGTGCTGGCGGGCGACTACAACGTCGTGCCGACCGACGTCGATATCTACAACCCGCGCTCGTGGCTCAAGGACGCGCTGCTGCAACCGGAAAGCCGCGAGTGTTATGCGCGGCTGCTGAAGCAGGGATGGACGGACGCGTTGCGCACGCGCTTTCCGGATGAACAGGTCTTCACGTTCTGGGATTACTTCCGGCAACACTGGCAACGCAATTCAGGCTTGCGCATCGACCATTTGCTGTTGAACAAGCCTGTCGCCGCGATGATGCGCGATGCGGGTGTCGACCGGTGGGTGAGGGGCGAGCCGCATGCGAGCGATCATGCGCCTACGTGGGTTGTGCTCGATCTCGACGGGCGCGTGGTCAATGTGAAGAAAACTGCAGTGAAGAAAACTGCAGTGAAGAAAACTGCAGTGAAGAAAACTGCAGTGAAGAAAACTGCAGTGAAGAAAACTGCAGTGAAGAAAACTGCAGTGAAGAAAACTGCAGTGAAGAAAACTGCAGTGAAGAAAACTGCAGTGAAGAAAACTGCAGTGAAGAAAACTGCAGTGAAGAAAACTGCTGCCAGACGAAGCGCGGTACGAACGACACCAGCAGCCGCGTCAAAGAAGACCGGAAAATAACTTCACGTTACCCGAGTCGACAAGGGCGTTACCCGTGAAACTTTAGCAACACGTCCGCAGCCACTTCCTCCATCACGTCGCGCACAGGCCGGTCGGAAGTCAGATTCAGTGTCACATGATGCGTGCCGTTCTCGCGCATCTCGTCCAGCACAGCCAGCAACGCATGCCGTCCCGCGCGATATCCCAGCGATAGCGGCGTCGCCGGTTCGTGCGGGTTGTCGCTCAGATCGAGCCGCATCGCGACTCCAAACGCGCGGAACGAAGGCGCCGGCAGACGATCGACGGCCGCGCGCCACATGCTGTGCCGTGCGCGCTGCGTCTCGGGCTCGCGGTGATAGGTCATCCAGCCGATCGAATGCCGCGCTATCCAGTCGACGCTCTGTCCGCCCGAGCCGACCGCGAGCAAGGGCACAGCCAACGGCGGCTGGGGCAGTAACATGAACTCGGGTGCATTTTCCGGCCGCAGATCGGGTATCACGCGCGGCGTTTCGCCGAGTGCAGCCGCGACCGTCTCCCAGTGCGTTCGATACAGTTCGCGTCGCTCTTCGGCATCGCGCCCGAACGCGGCGTACTCGGGCGGCCTGTCGCCTGAGCCGAGGCCGAGTATGAAACGGCCATTCGACAGCGTCTGCACGGATCCCGCGCCCTTCGCGATATGCAGCGGATGGCGCAAGGTCAGCACGATCGCGCCGCTCGCGAGCGCGATTTGCGTTGTACGCGAGGCGAGCGCCCCGAGCAGCACCCACGGATCGAGGTGCCCAACGGGATCGGGATAGTCGGCGCTGTTCAACGGCACGTCGCGCACCCAGAGCGCGCGAAAACCGAGCGTGTCGGCCAGCGCCGCAAGCTCGATCTGCTCGTGAAAGTCCGCGACGATCTGGCCCGCGCGCAACAAGGGCAGCGTCAGCCCGATCGACAGATGGCCTTCGGAAAACACCCGGTGATCGATTGTGGATCTGGCTGTGCTCATCGGTGGTTGCCTGCCTTGCCGCCGTCATCGAATTTCCTGCAATGGCGGCGCGATTCAATGGAAGCCGATCCTAGCATCGCGCCGCAAATCCCGCCTGGCAATGGACAACGACGGGACAGCGCCGGACACAACAACCCACTTGAGCCTTTGGTAATTTGTCTCCAACTGTGCCGGAAGCAGCGTATGTGTAAACCGAATCGAACGCGGCCCGAGCGGAAGGGAAGGCGCGTCGAGAAATGCGACGCCTCGATAGACGTATCGACGGGACGTGGATGCAGTTCAACAAGAACCCGATTCCGAACGGACGAGAATGGCTCCGAAACGGGGCTGGACCGATCCCGAGAGCTCCGGAGCAATGTCCGAGCGTACGGCTATCGGATATCCAGCGCGTTGGCGGCATAGTTCTGTTTCATGGGCGTATTTGTTCTATCGGAAGGATGTGCGGGTCCTGTTGAATAGAGGTACGGTGGTACGAATCACAACTGGATGGCAACGCGCCGAGCGATTCTGCTGATGATGCAACGACTAAGAGGAACATGCACGATGAGGTCCGTACAGTATGTTTGCGCGTCTAGCAGCAGGAAAGTCGATGGAAGGCTCGACGAGAACACTGCCTGGTTCGAATTTCACCAGGTTGCCCATCTGTTCGGCATGAGTCTCGAACAGGCAGCCAAGATACTCTGGCAAGCGGGCACGACCGGCGACATTGAGCCTGAAAAAGATGTCAGGTCTTCCGACCGCTGCAAATGCCTGCTGAGTCACCGGGCAGTCGTCGCGGTCGGATACCAGGTCAACTATGGTCGGGCAACCGCTTTCCGTCACTGGTGCGCGTCGGGCATGACTGTTCCGTTCCGTTGAATCTTCTTTTTAGTGACAGTTCTTCGATAAATTCCGTCGAACACGTGCCCAGTCACACGGCTGAGATGCGTGGGCTGGGACCGTCAGTGCCAGGCAATGCTTCTATTCACTGCCATCGTCTGTGGCCGACATTCTCAAGATGAGTGGCCATGTTCCGAGCCGAGTTCGAGATTACTTTCCTGTTTTAGGCGGATGGGAGCGCAACAATCGATGTTCCGCACTCCAAAAAACGTCGCGAACGACAATCTTCGCGGTAACGTTCGCGTGTCGGTGATGAGACAGCGATTCACCAGGCCTTAGGCAACGGTTACAGGCACTCGACGCGCCAGGCCGCACATCAATTCATAACCGATGGTGCTGGATGCATAAGCGACATCATCAATCTTCACCTGGTTGCCCCACAGTTCGACTTGGGACCCTATTCGCGCCTCAGAACAGGGAGTTAGGTCCACCGTAATCATATCCATGGAGACCCTGCCAACAGTACGCGTCAAGATGCCGTCTACCGAGATGGGTGTGCCGCCAGGCGCATGTCGAGGGTAACCATCCGCGTATCCGCAGGCAACGACTCCGATGCGCATTTTGCGTTCAGCTTTATAAGAGCGGGCGTAGCCAACGGTCTCTCCGGCTTGCAGCGTTTGCGTTCCGATAATCGCACTGGTCAGCGACATCGATGCGCGAAGGGGAATCTCTGCGATGTCAGTGGCACGACCAGACGGCGAAGCTCCATAAAGCACAACGCCGGGTCGTACCCAATCACGATGAGCGCGCTTGTGCCACAGCACGGCGGCGGAATTTGAAAGGCTGCGCTGGCCGGGAATGCCACGCGTTGCTTCGTCGAAGCGATTCAACTGCCAATCTACTGCATCCTCATCTGCATTGGCAAAGTGACTCATGAGAGAGACTGTGCCGACCCCAGCCGAGGCCGATGCGCGCTCCCACGCTTGACGGTAGGCGTCGGGCAGGAACCCGAGCCGATTCATCCCGGAGTTCATCTTCAGATAGATATCAATCGGCCGTCTCGGCCTTGCGGCTTCAATGAGTTGAAGTTGTTCGTCGCAGTGGACGGCCACGGTCAAGCCGAACTCGTCTGCAGTTTTCGCGTCGGCGTGGTTAAAGATTCCCTCGAGTAAAAGGACAGGCTTCTTCCAACCCAGCTGCCGGACCCGTACTGCCTCGTCGAGGTCGAGCAACGCAATACCGTCCGCCGCCTGGAGAGCAGGGTAGATGTGTTCAATTCCATGCCCGTAGGCATTCGCTTTCACTACCGCCCACACACGTGAGTCTGGAGCTCGCTGCCGGACGACTTCGAGATTGTGTTGGACGGCACCAGGATGAATACGTGCGTGGATGGGGCGTGGCATAACCTTCCTCTTCAGGACAAAGTTCAAACGACACTTCGGAGCGTTGCTGTCAGGACTTCTGAGGTCGTGCGGCGGAACGTCCATCGCACGGCCCGATTCCTAGTCCAGCTCGAAATCGGCCGGCACCTGTGGTTCTTTTTCGTAACGAAAGACGTTGAGGTCGTCGTATCGAATGGCGGGCTGTTTTCCAGATATCAGGTCGGCGAGAAGCTGAGCTGAGCCACACGACATCGTCCAGCCGAGCGTGCCATGACCTGTGTTCAGGTAGAGGTTGGGCACGGACGTACGACCTACGATAGGCGTGCCGTCTGGCGTCATCGGGCGAAGTCCGGTCCAGAACGTGGCGCGCGATGTATCGCCGCCACCTGGGAAGAGGTCGTTCACGCACATTTCCAGCGTCTCGCGACGCGCTTCGCGCAGTCGCTTGTCAAACCCGACGATTTCGGCCATCCCGCCGACACGGATGCGCTTATCGAATCGCGTGATGGCAATCTTGTACGTCTCGTCGAGAACCGTTGAGACTGGCGCACGTGACTCGTCGGCGATTGGCGCGGTGATGGAATATCCTTTGAGTGGATAGACGGGAATCTTGACCAGTCCAGACAGGAAGTTCGTCGAATACGACCCAAACGCGACGATGAACGCATCTGCATGGATGAGTTTCGCACCATGCCGAACGCCGGCGACCCCTCCACCCTCGACGACCAGACCATCGACCTGGGTGTTGTAGCGGAAGGTGACGCCC
Organism: Paraburkholderia terrae; assembly: GCF_002902925.1. Classification (GTDB taxonomy): domain Bacteria; phylum Pseudomonadota; class Gammaproteobacteria; order Burkholderiales; family Burkholderiaceae; genus Paraburkholderia; species Paraburkholderia terrae. The sequence goes on from NZ_CP026112.1 coordinate 1,321,978, forward strand.
GCTTTCTCAGCCATTGAGGCGAGCCGGGTGGTGAACAACTGGCAGTCACCGGTTTCGTCGCCCGGCAAGCGCAATCCACCCGTCAGCTTATGTGAGGTGGCAGCAAGGGCAGGTTCAACCCGGGCGAGCTCATTGCCTGTCAGTAACTCGTACGGGATGTTGGCCTCTTTAAGTACCGCGATGTCCTTCGCCGCGCCATCGAACTGCTGCTGCGTCCTGAACACTTGCAGAGTGCCTCCAGCACGTCCCTCGTACTGAATGCCCGTCTCGGCTCGTAAAGCCTTCAGACAATCGCGACTATATTCCGCGAGTCTCACCATGCGGTTCTTGTTAATCGCGTAGCGTTCGGCGGTGCAGTTCTGCAGCATCTGCCACATCCATTGCAGTTGGAACTGCTTGTCCGCGTCGTCCGGTCTGATTGCAAGCGGGGCGTGTTTCTGGAACATCCACTTCACAGCCTTGAGCGGTACGCCGGGGGCAGCCCAAGGCGCCGCGTAGCCAGGGGAAATCTGGCCTGCGTTGGCAAAGCTCGTTTCGAGAGCGGGACCCTGCTCCCGGTCGATGACCGTGACTTCATGGCCTGCCCGCGCGAGATAGAACGCGCTCGTTACACCGACGACTCCGCTGCCCAGCACGACGACTCGCATTCGACAGACTCCACAGCCAAAAGGCCATAAACAGTTAGCAAAAACTACAGATGCAGCACATGTCAGTTGATGACCGGATGCTAGCTGCAAGCTCTTGGGTTTTTCTATTGTTTAATCGGCAATTTTTGGCTGAATCACCTGGTTTGCCTTCGCGGTGTGTCGAGTGAGAGTCCGCAGGCTCCCGTCGTGGCTACGAATTCCCAAAGTAAGTGTCGGCGCTGGACCTCATCCAGCGTGCGGTGACGCGCCATGCAGACATGATTGATGCGATTGCGCGCAAGGATGCTGATGCCGCTGAAAAACTCGCGCACGAGCATACGATGCTGTTCCAGAAGCGATTCCTCGATTACATGCGACAGAACATGACGGAATCGATGGCGCTTCTGTAACCCGCGCGAGGTGTCTTGCGTGACTGTCAGAGTCCCGCAAGAGAACCAGTCGGATAACGTATGCGATGAGAAACGTCAGGCCGGCACCTGCCCCGCGGGCCCGTCCAGGATGCGGAGTTTGTCGCTCATGTCGGGTAAGTTGTGACCTGCCGCTCGAACGTCGCTCACAAGCCGATGTGCAGCTGCCTTGCAGTGTGCGAGCGTCGCATGCAGGCGCGGCTCTGCCTGCAGGCCGGTCACCGCTTTCTCAAGTTCAGGAGGGGATTCGCTTAGCAGGGCGGGAACAACTTCGTCCGGCGGAATCAGGGAGCCGTGACTCAACAGCTGAGCGGTCCAGTCGCATCCGTACAGAAGCGCACGTCGTTCGGCCTTTCGCGCTTCGTCCTGCTCAAGCGTGTCGAGGCTATGCCGGTTCTTCTGAATCTCAGAGCGCCACGCCGCCAGTATGTCGGCTCGCAGCGCCGCTATCGCGTCACCGAGCGACGCGTTCTGCCCAGCCGCTACAAGACGACGTTCATCAAGTCTGTCTACGTGGTCCCGATAGCTTTCGAGGTACGGTAGCCAGTTCAACGGTAGCTCCGTCTTTTCAAAGAACGCGTGGCTTACCTCATTGAGTTCGTTGCGAATATCCTGAAGGGCCTGGTAGTCGGCAAGACGCGCTTCGTGTACGTCGTGGGCCGTCACCATCTGTCGGTGCAGAGGGAAGAGTGGATTGCTGTCGCGCCGCTGTAGATGTCGCTCGGCCGCGCCCGGCCGCGCGCTCCATTTCCAGTTGGGCAGCGATTTCGCGTCAAATTCGACTGCCTGTATCATCGGCCGGAAAACAGCCAGTGCTTCCTCTGTGGCATGGCGAAAGCAGTCTGCCACCTTGTAGTCATTGCCTTGCAGGGGGGCGTCCGCATTCCTCGCATACGGTGAGTCGGGCGTGAGCCTGAGCGTGCCTGTGGCCAGAAAGAATTCCATCGGCAGTTCCACGGACAGGCCTTCCTGCCTGAAGGTGCGCTGTTCAGTGGAAATCGCCTCGACAGAATGCGCCAGGCGGTTTTCCAGGTCGAGGAGGGTATCAATGGTGTCTCCCGACGAGGGTTGCGCCGCGTCGGCAAGCAGGCAGAAAGTTTCGCGTGCCATCCTCGCCGCGATAGTGCCGTGCTTCTCAGCAAAGAGCCAGAACCAGAGGGCAAGCTGGTAGCCCTTGACACCGTTTCGGGCGATGGGTTCGACGTCGGGTGCGAACGCAATACCGGGCGCGGCCCAGCTCGCGAACGGCGGTGTTCCGGCGCCCTGATACATCCCCAGGAGTTGCCGTATCGATTCATGCGTATCGGTGGGCCAGTCGCGCGCCTCCTCGAGGCGCTTCTCGGTCTTCCAGAACCTCCAGTCCATTCTGAACCTCGCAAGAGAGCAAGCGTATCCGTGCTACGCGCTGCGATGGATACTTGCACACTCTGCCGAGGGCGTAAATCGGGGCTGTCCTTCGTCGCCCCGCAGTGGCACCAGTCGAAAGGCCATGCCGTTAGCGGCGCCCCTTACTTTTGGGAGAGATGGCGCCCAGATTGAACGCAGCCGTTAAGCACGACCGTGCATGACGGCGCTGGGCAGCGTGTGCTGCGCTTGCCAAACTGGAGCGGTCGCGCTATGGCGTTGACACGCAGCGTCCGGGCCCGACCGTCGCAAGCATACGCTCAGGCGGGTTACGGTGTGCCGTTCGTATTTCGTGTCACCGCGGACGCGCTAACTATCCCCATAGCTGCTTCCTGCAAGCTCTCGTTCAGTTACGCGACGCAGATGCCTGGTACCGCAACTTTCTGGAACAGATGCGGGGTAGCAGCGGCCGACGACGGATAGGCCGAGACTTTGGCCCTGAATTCAGGATGTGCAAACGCAGCCCGGAAATGGGCGGTGGATTCCCAGACGGCATAATTAAGATACGTCGGACTCTCGCCAAGCGCACGATGCAGTTGGGTGGAGATGAAGCCTGGCTGACGCTTCATAAATTCTGCGTCGTCTTGCCATACTTTGAGAAACGACGACTCGTCGGCCTTCTCCAGCGTAAAGACGTTCATCAAAACCACGGGAGAGGCATCGATTGCGACCTGACGTTCTATTGGAAAGGCAGGGTCAAGCGGGCGAATAAGCATGGTGAACTCCTTCAATCTACGTTTCGGTGGTGTAATGATTCCACATTGACATTATGATGTCAATGTGGAATCATTACACCATATTGAGAATATGGTGACAAATGAATAAATCTAAGCGAACGCCTGCTGCAGAAGCCTTGTCCAGTATGATTCTCGACCTGTTTCGCCTCAACAACCGGCTACTGTCTGCGGGAGACCGTCTGGTCGCCGAGGTTGGCTTGACGAGTGCCCGCTGGCAGATTCTTGGCACCATCGCAGCCGGTGACCGGCCGCAGCCGGTCGCGTGGCTCGCGCGCGATATCGGAGCGCACCGCCAGAACGTACAGCGCATCGTCAACGAACTGGAAACTGAGGGCCTCGTTTCTTTTGAACCCAATCCGCACCACAGACGGGCGGCCCTTGTCGTATTGACGGACAAAGGGATGCAGGCATTCGAGGATGCGATGCACCTGCAGGTACCATGGGTCAATAATCTTGCGGAAGAGCTTCAGGTGCGGAACGTGGAGACGACACACAAGGTCATCACCGAGGTACTTCGAAAACTTGAAGGCGATGACGAATAGCCAGCGCTGATGAGTTCGGGGTTCGGCCCGAACTCATCAGCAGCGCCGGGACCATCAGCCCGGTGACCTGTGTTGCTGCGGAAATAGCCCGAGAGGCGGGCGTCCGTGGAAGCGTGACGGGGTTGGTAGAGTGCCTTCCGAATATTGATTGTCAGGCCTTTCTTGTTGACCGTGTACTCGGTGATACGAAGGTCGGGCGCTCGGCAAGGCGGAGTCCGAGTCAGATACCTTGAGCAATTGCATTGTCAGGACGTCGACCCCGGCTGTGGCCAAGGCCACCCCTTCTTTTCGTCGGGCGCATCCCACTCAGCAAGCGGTGCAGCCTCAACCGACACTTCGACCGGACTCGCCTCCTCAGTGGCATCGTGCGCCGGGTTATTCGAGGCGCCCGGTTTCATTTCGGGAAGGCCGGAGCCAAACCATTTCACCTTCTTCTGGATATGGACAACGTATTCCTTCCATCCGATGGGGTTGCCATCAAAGAGGTCATGCTGAACGGTTGACGCCAGCGCATTGCGGTTGAGTTCGGACTCGAGCAGTTCCTTTGGCCACAGGAAGAACGCGCTCGCGACGCGTGCGCCGAACTCGGCAACCGTCATCTGCGGCGCAAGGGCACGGAGGTAACCGAAGTCCTGCAACGAATCCTGTTCCTTCGCAAGTCGGGCTACCAGCGCATCCGGCCGAGCCGCCCTGGTCAAACAGTTCAAGGCTTCGAGCATGTCCCCGAGGTGAAGCAGCAGTTCCCGTCTATCGAATCGGTCATCCATTGCAGTATCTCCGTTCATTGTGCCCCTATGAATGATACTAGCCGGTCTCAGGGTTGACGGGGCGGCGAGCGCGTTGCGCGCGTCTACCGCACGGGCGCGGTGTTCGTGGTCTTTCAATGTCGGGCTAGCGCTGTTCGGGTACCCCTCAAGCGGAGCAATGAAGCCGAGCGTCAGCTTGCCGGGCTGAAACGTCCTCGAAAATCCCGAGTGTGTGCCAGACGCGCCCCCCTTGGATTGAACATCTGGCTGGCGCCGTGTGCAGCGATGAAGCGCACGCAACGACTGGGCAAGAGGGGCAGGGGTTTGCGGCGCCCGGATGCCAGACATACACGTGAGTCGTAATCCAGGGTCGAAAATTACAGACCAGAACCCAAACTCGAGTAAACGACCACTCATCGAGGCGGCCTCTATTTCGGCATCAGCACCTTGTCGACTACCATGATGACCCCGTTGCTCTGGACGACGTCATAGGTCGAAATGTCGGCGGTGTGCCCGGCGGCATCTGCAACGACGATGTTGTGAGGTCCGTTTTCCGAAAACGTGAGCATCTCTCCGTTGACGGTCTTCAGCGCTGTCTTACCGCCGCCTGCCTTGATAGCCGTGTCCAGCTTCCGGAAGTCGTATCGGCCGGGGACAACGTGGTAGGTCAGGATGCTGGTCAGTGCAGCCTTGTTTTCCGGCTTCACGAGCGTCTCTACGGTGCCCGGAGGCAATGCTGCAAACGCTTCATTGGTCGGGGCAAAGACGGTGAACGGGCCAGCGCTTTTCAAGGTATCGACGAGCCCTGCCGCTTTGACTGCGGCGACGAGCGTAGTGTGGTCCGCTGAGTTGACAGCGTTGTCTACGATGTCTTTGCTGGGATACATCGCCTGTCCGCCCACCATGACAGTTTCACCTGCTGCAAATGCGTTCGACGTTGACATCGTCAGTGCCACAACCGCAAAGAATACTGCGCGCTTCATGTTCGTCTCCTGTAACAGCAACGCCCGATTGCGCCGCCGTGACCGTATATACGGGCGGCACCGGCGCCTGGATTCAAATCAGCCTGGACGATGAAAGCAATGCCACGTTGGCGTGGCGAAGAAGGAGTGCAACGTTCGTTGTTCGTGCTTGCCAGCCACGGACACGCAATCAACTCGCGTCGCCAGCACCGGATTCCCACCGTTCCCCGACCAGTCAACCACAGGTTTATCGATAGCAACCTGCGCTCGTGCTCGACGTGGCGCCACCCATGCCGCCGATTTGCTGGCCATACGGGAGGCAAGCCACCACCGCACGACCGTACGTGCCATCCATTGTTCAGAATTTGGGAACTGTGATTTCAATCTATGAGCATAGAAATTCGATAGGGCTCGACTAAACTCACTCTCAATCGACGCCGCGCCAAATCCATCCGGTTGCGACGCCTTCCTGATTCAACATTCTCTGGAGTTACGTCATGAAAACCCGCCTTATCGCAGCCTTGCTGGTCGCCGTCTCCGCCGCCGTCGCCGCTCCCGCTTTCGCGTCGGGTTATGGTCCGGCGCCGTTTTATCGTCCGTCCGTTGGCGCACCCGCTTCGCAACGCGGTGTCAGCGCTCAGACTTTCGCCGCCGAACGCAACCAGGCTACGGCTGCAAACGACGCCGTTGGCGGCGTGACGGGCGCATCGTCGGAATCGGGCAGCCGTCAGCCGGCGCAAGCCGCTAACGACGTCAACGTGTTCAAGGGTCATTGATCGCTGCGCGCGGCGGGCAAAGCTTGCCGCGCAGAAGAGAAGCAGGAGGTGATCCCATGAGAGCATTCTTCGAAGGACTGGTGTTGCTGGCGGCAGTCGTTGTGTATTTTCTGCCCGCCATCGTCGCCGATGCGCGCGAACGTGAAGATGCATTCGCGCTGACGATCTTCAACGTGCTGTTCGGCTGGACCGTGATTGGCTGGATTGCTGCGTTCGTGTGGGCGCGTCATCGCGTGAGCGACAAGCGGCTCGCGAATCTCGCATCGAACACGCGTCGGTCGTTGGGTCGCGTGACGATCGCGAAGATCGTAGCGCGCTCACGCCGGGCGCGTGCGGCGCGGCGTCAGTCGACGCTATCCGCGTAAGAAGAGGTTGGATCGATGAAACCGCCGGTCTGTGTCAGGCCGGCGGTTTTGTTTTGACATGTCCGCGTGTAATTAATACGGATGTCGAACTAAATTACAAAAGGCGCATTCCAGGCGGACTTACCACAGCGCGGGCGTCCATCCTCGCAGTCGCACATCGTGCAGGGCCTCGCGCAGATTCTGCACGAACGCATCGGTGCGCTGATAGCGGCTTTGCACGCGTGGATCGTAAGTGCGGTTCAACGCGAGCACATCGACGATGCCGCGCGTCGAGACGCTCGTATCCAGATCGGAAATATCGGTGACCTTGGCCCATGTGCAGCGCATGATCTCGTTGCTGGGCACGGGGGTTTGACGTTCGTCGACATGCGCGGCGAACACGTGATGACAGGTTCGCGCTCCCGCGAACTCGAACAGATATTGCATGCCCTTCGCCTCAAGGCGCGTTTCTTCCATCAGTTCGCGCACGGCGGCGGCTTCGAACGTCTCGCCGGCGTCGGGTTTGCCGCCTGGCAACGACCAGCGCGAGTTGGCCTTGCCGACCAGCAGAATGCGCGTGCCCATCAGGCACACGACAGTCGCACGTTGCTTCACAGTGTCTCTTCCATGTAGGGACGCGAAAGCAGGGCAAGCACGCCCCATGCCGCGCGACGCGATGGCGCTCTCAGCCGCCATTCGCCCATATTGTCCGCCGATGTTGAGTATGGAGCGTGACATCTTGATGACAGCGCTCACCAAAAATGACCCAACGTTGTCATATGCATCGGAGAACCTTGTACGCGACCACGCGCCGCCGCATCTCATGCACGCAGCATGCGTTGCGACGTGCGACAAGGCGGCGTGCCTGCAACGGCCGGTCGACGCGACCGGCGAGCGTCGAGGTGAATCGATGAATCCACTGTCCACGCAGCACAATTTCCAGAGCCTGTCGTTGAAGGATCTGCTCGAAGCGCGCGATCTGTATCACTGGCATCTGTCGAACAAGGCCAATGTCGTCGGTACGGCCGTTGGTTTGTATCTGATTCGAAACGACGAACCGTGGCCGGATCAGCGGCGCGGCGCGAATGGTGACGCGGAATCAGGCGTGAAAGCGAAGGGCATACGCACGTTCGACAACTCCGAAGTGCGTCCGTATTCGTGGCCCGCCGTGATCGTACTGGTGCGCGATTGGGTCGACGCGACCGAGTTCGGTCATGGCAAGGTCGACCCCGACCATATGGTGCCGCGCACGCTCTACATGCCCGACGGCCGCGCGGTGCCCGTCTGCGTGGTCGCCGTCGAGCCGACGGTGCCCGTTACGACCGCGCCGGCGGATGCACGCTGGCCGTCGACGTATATCGGCGGCGGCTGTCCGTTGATCGCGGATGCACAGGGCATCGAGCGCACGGCGAGCGTCGGCTGCCTCGTGACGGACGGCCACACGACATACGCACTCAGCAATCGCCATGTATGCGGCGAGCCCGGCTCGCCCGTGAAGGCGCTGTTGCGCGGCGCGGTAGCCGAAGTCGCCATTGCATCGGACCGGCAGCTCACACGTGAACCGTTCACCGTGGTATTTCCCGAGTTTGCGGGCAGCCGCAGCTTCCTCACGCTCGATATCGGGCTCGTCGAAGTACACGACGCGAATGACTGGTCGAGCCAACCGTTCGGCATCGAAGGCAGCATCGGCAATGTCGCGGATCTCAACGAGCTGAGTCTGAGCCTGCAACTGATCGATCAGCCCGTGACGGCATTCGGCAGCGCATCGGGCGCGCTCGACGGCACGATCAAGGCGCTGTTCTACCGGCACAAATCGCTTGCGGGCTACGACTATGTTTCGCAGTTTCTGATCGCGCCCGCGAACGGCAGTCCGCAGACGCAGCCCGGCGACTCGGGGACGTTGTGGTATTTGACTTCGCCCGCGAGCACAACGGGCGACGACGAGCGCCGTCTCACTCCGCTCGCGATCGAATGGGGCGGGCAATCGCTTGCGAGCGACGACGGCGAGCGTCTGAACTACGCGCTCGCGACAGGCCTGAGCACGGCCTGCCAGCTGCTCGACGTGGACCTCGTGCGGGCGCACAACGTCGGCGCGAATCCGTACTGGGGACAAACGGGCCATTACAGCATCGCGACGGCGGCAATCCAGTCGGTGAAGCCAGGTCCGCTGCACGATTTTCTCGACGCGAATGTCGAGCGGATCAGCTTTCGTCCGGACGAACTCACGCCGGAGCAGATTCGCGACAAGCTCACGCGCGGCGATTTCGTCGAACTCGCCGATGTGCCCGACCTCGTGTGGAAGAAGACGCCCAGCCGCGTGCCGGGCGGACGCGACTACGCGCAGAACGCGGGCCCCGAGCATCCGAATCACTACGCGGACATCGATCAGCCCGACGGCGACGGCAAGACGCTGCGCGACGTGACGCTCGGCAATATTGCCAACATGAGCGTCGCGGTGTGGTCGAAGTGGTATGCGGATGAAGGCGAAAACGATGCACGCTACGAAGGTCTGTTGCCGTTTCGCGTGTGGCAGATTTTCGACGAGATGGTCAGGCAGTTGAAGGCGCGTAACGACACGAAGTTCCTGTGCGCGGCAGGCGTGCTTGCGCATTACGTCGGCGACGCATGCCAGCCTTTGCACGGCTCTTATCACTCGGACGGCTACAAGGAAGCGCCCGGCGCGACGCCGAAGAAGTGGCCGGGCAAGGGCGTGCATGCGGCCTACGAAGACAAGATGGTCGACCGTCATTCGGGCGAGCTTTTGCCGCAGATCGGGCCTCAGGCGAAGGCGTTCGAGGGCGAGATTCCAAAGATCGACGACGGGCGCGACGCCGCGTTCGCAACTGTCACGCTGATGGCCGAAGCGGCGACGATTCTTCCGCCGTCCACGCTGATCGATGAGTACATCCGGCTGGGCGGCGGCAGTTCGGCGCGTGTCGTCGATGGTCTGTGGGATGCGTTCGGCGACGACACGGCGAAGCTGATGGGCGCAGGCGCGCGCTATCTCGCCGCGATGTGGGAATCCGCGTATGCCGCCGCCGATACGTCGCTGCCGGCCGGCGCGCGGGAGATCAGCGAGCAAGCGCTTGCGAAGGTGTATCAGGACAAGGCGTTCCTGCCTTCGCTGACGCTCGACAAGATCGGGCCGGTGATCGGTTGATGGATTGGGCTCGGGCGGCGCGCGTCTATGTGGGCGCGCGCGCCGCTTCCGGATCAGGCGGCCGCGAGCTTTTTGCTCTGCTTCAACATGCCGTCGAAGATCGCCGACGCCAGATCTTCCGGAAAGTCCGCCGGAAGCTGCGCGGCGACGGTATCGATCACGTGCTGCGTGGCGTGCTTGACCGAGGCGATCATTTCGTCGACGGCATCGGGCGGCAAGCCGACCTGCTGACCTTGCGCGATCCAGTGCCGCCGTAGTATCTGACCAATCAGATAATGATTGCTCGTGCCGCGCACGGCCATCGCCAGCTTTGCCTTTTGCATCGGAATGCGGTTCGCGCCGCGTCCGATGATGGGATGCGCGGACAGCACGTCGTAGAGCGGCGTCGCGCGATATCGGTTGCCCGGCAGATGCGCGATGCTGAAGTTTTTCGCGTGACCGTCGGTGGCGGCGAGCAGCCAGAAGATCAGTTGCGTCGTGAAGAAGCGCGCGCTGTCTTCGGCGGCATCGTCCGAACCGGCGAGGATGTGCATCACGGCGTCGATGCCCGGCCCGCCGTCGGCCTGATACTTGGCAATGGGCGGCGTGCCCGTCGCCTGACACATGTCCTCCTGCGGCAGACGCACGATCCACGTTGCGTCGCTCGACAGCCTGCGGTCGAAGCGCTCGACGACGAGCGCTTTCTGATCGCCGAACTGCGCGATCTCGCACGCGGCGATAGGCAGGCCGTAGGCGGCGACGATCTTCGAGCACAGCCATTCGTTCTCCACCGACGTGCGCATGTCGGCCCGCATGTTGCCGACCAATCCCAACGGCAGCTTCAGGATATGCGTAGTCGGCGTGCTGCCCGCGGGCAGCACCCAGCGGCCTTTGTGACGCAGCAGTGCCGTCTTTTCCTGCGCGCCGGCGATGGAGAGGCGCAAATCGGCCGCCTCGTCGCGCTGGCCGAGCGGCGCCGCCGCAGTCGTGTCGCGCAGCAGCCGGGCGATGTCATCGGCTGTCAGCGTGTCGCCGCCGATACGGTAGAGGTGGGCCGGCGTTTCACCCGGCGGCAGCATCTGGATCGCGCCGACGCAATCGCGCCCGAGTGCGGCGAGCAGATCGAACGGCGCCGTGCTGCCCGTCTTGTAGCGCTGCGCCATTCGGCGCCGGATGGGTTCGCTGTCGGGCAGCAGGTTGTCGAAGAACGCCGACACGACGGCACCGCGATACGGCTGATTGCCTGGCGTGAACGGCAGGGACAGCGACAGCGGACGGCCCTGTTCGTCGGCGATCCAGTCGTCGAAGTAGACAAGACGCTCGCCGCCGCTGGATTTTTCCCAGTAGCCGACGGCGAGTCCGTTCATCCACAGGTCGAGGCGTTGAGTCTGTAAGCGGCGCCCCATGCTTACCACTGCTCCCGTTTCTTCGGCGCGCCTGCCGTGCGCGGGGCTCGTGCCGCGGCTCGCGCATCCGGCGTGGCCGCGGGCTTGCGCGGCGCTTTTCGGGCGCCTTGCGCGGCCGCGCCTGTTGGCGCGCGTTTATCCGCTTTGAGAGCGGGCGCGGAACGCTCGGCTGCGGGCTTGCGCGGCGCTGCTTTCGGCGCGTTGCGGCGCGTTGCGGTCACGCGGTTCGGCGACGCCATCTTTGCCACCGGCGTCGCGTTTGCGGGCGAAGGCTCGTCCTGACTGAGCGTGATTCCGGCGTTCAACAGCCGCAAGACCTTGAAGAGCCGCTCGACCCCGGCGGCGGCGGGGTCTGCCTCGAACTGCGCATAGCTTTGCTGCGTGATGCCGAGCCGCTCGGCGATCATGGCCTGCGTGAGTCCTGCGGCTTTGCGAAAGCCGCGCAGAACGGGGCGCAACTGGCTGAGCGTCTTGACGGAATAGTCCACGGCTGGCCTCGAGGAGACGGGTTGATGCGGGTAGAACTTCGGTGCGGCGCACGTGCCGCACACACTGCCCGGTCGATACAGAATACAGACCAAAGACTGTATTGGCAAGATACAGTTTATAAACTGTAAATAATAAATACAGTCTAAAGCCTGTATATGTGTGACCGACGGGCACCTCGGTTGAGAATGGTTAGCAATCTGGCCGTGCGCGACAGCGCTCAGGGATGGACGAGAAGCGCTTACCCCTGCATGCAATGCTCGCCGCTCCGCAGCGCAAGCATTCCGTCACCCGCGGGTACGTGAAGTGCTGATAAAGGCTGATCTCGCCGCGCGATCAGGCAACGGCGACCCGACCGATATTCACAACAACGGAGGTGAGGCCATGAGCAGCGATTCACACTCTTCGAATCCGCCCGATCCCACGCGCCGCATGATCCTGGCGGCGCTCGCGGGCAGTGTCGCGTTGTCGGCGTGTGGCGGGGGAGGTGGCGGCGGATCGTCGGGCAGCACCGGTTCGACGAACGGTATTCCGCCCGATCGCGCGAGCCTTCCACGGCCAGCGTTGCCGGCGCCCGCCACGTCGGGCATCGATCATATCGTGCTCGTCACGATGGAGAACCGTTCATTCGACCATATATTGGGTTGGGTGCCCAACGCGGAGCATCAGCAGGCCCGCCAGTTCACCGACGCATTCGGTCAGACGCAATCGTCGTTCGCGTTGACGTCGAATGCCGCGTACGGGTTCCAGGCGTGCAGTTTCTCCGATCCGAACCATCTGTACAGCGCAGGGCGCACGCATCTTGCGAACGGTGCGATGAATGGCTTTCTGCTTACGCCGGGCACGAGCCTCTTGCGCGGCGACCTGCTGCCCATCGGCTATTTCGGCGCGGCGGATCTCGACTTCTACCGCGGCGCCGTCACGCAGTACACGGTCTGCGACTACTACATGAGCGGCATTCTGTCGGCCACGTTTCCGAACCGTCTCTATCTGCATAGCGGCGAGACCGATCGCCTCGACGACAGCGTCGATACGTCGTCGCTGCCGACCATCTGGGATCGGCTCGACGCGAAGAGCGTCTCATCGACGTATTACTTCCACGACGTCCCGTTCACCGCGCTGTATGGCACGCGCTACGTCGGCCGCTCGAAACTGTTCGCGGAATTTCTCTCGGATGCGGCCTCCGGCAATCTGCCGTCGTTCTGCATGGTCGATCCGAGTTTCGCGGGCGAGGTGCAAGGCACGTCGAACGACGATCACCCGCATGCCGACGTGCGCAACGGTCAGGTGCTGCTCGGCCAGATCTACGACGCGCTGCGCACCAGTCCGAACTGGAGCACGACGCTGATGATTCTCGTGTATGACGAATGGGGCGGCTTCATGGAGCACGCGGTGCCGCCCATCAAGCCCGTATCGACGGCGGAGCAGGGTGTCGGCAACGATGGCCGGCTCGGGTTTCGCGTGCCGTGCATGCTGTTCGGGCCGCGCGTGCGGGCGAACATGGTGTCGCGCTATCCGTTCGATCCCAGCTCGATTCATCAACTGATTGCGTGGCGCTTCGGTCTCGATCCGCTGGGTGTGCGCGCGAGCGATGCTAGCACCTTCAACATGGCGTATGCGCTCGACTTCACCGACGCCCCGCGAACCGACGCGCCCGCGATTGCGGTGACACAAGGCACGTTCGGTGTCGCGTGCTCGACAGCGGGGATCATTCCGGGGCTTGGCGGCGTCGATCACAGCCAGCAGGTGCCGTCCACCTCGGCATCTCAGGCAGCATCTCAGCCTGCCGTAGCCAACGCGCCCGGCGGACGCTTTGCCGACTTGCGCGCGAAAGCGACCGCGCTAGGATTCCCTGGCGGCATGTAAATTCTGCGCGACGTTTGCACGGCTCGGTGGCATTGCGGCTCTGCGATGTGTGTCGCAGAGCCGCAATTCATCACGCACGCCGGGTCGCAGCAGCAGCGCTCAAGCCGCTGCCTTGCGTCGCTTGCCGAGTTCGGTTTCGACAGGCTGCTTGTCGGACTCGGGCACGGACCCAGCAGGGCGGTGGACGTCGTGCGTGACGAAACCCAGTTCGCGGCTCGGCACGTCGAACCACTCGCGATGCGAGAACGAGTCGCGGATATCGTCGAGGCCGCTTTGCCAATGTTCGAGCATCGTGTCCATGCTGAACTCGTAGTCCTTGTAATGGCCTTCGTATGGCTTGTTCTTGTAGATCAGATGCACGACGTTGATCGCGCTGCCGTCCGCTGCCTGCTGGGCAAGACGGAACAGCGGGTCCGCCTTCAGCACCGACGTCGGCACATGTTCGAGCAGTTCCTTGATGAAGCGCGCGTGCTTCTGCCGCTCGGCGAGCATGTTCGTGATCGCGCGCGTGCGGCTCGAATACTGGATGTCCTTGGCTCGCTCGGAAATGTCGGGGAAGTCGCCCGGCGCATTGCCGCGCGCGCTCCACAAGTCGACCTGAAAGACCAGCGTGTCCTTGTGATCCGAATCGCGCAGCACTTCCGTGAGCGGCGTATTCGAAACGAGTCCGCCGTCCCAGTAGTATTCGCCGTCGATCTCGACAGCCGGGAAGCCCGGCGGCAACGCACCCGACGCCATGAAATGCTCCGGCTCAAGGCGCATCTTGCGGTTGTCGAAGTACGTGAGATTGCCCGTGCGCACATTCACGGCGCCCACGGACACGCGAATGGCGCCATCGTTGATGCGGTCGAAGTCGGCGTATTGCAGCAGCGTTGCGCGCAGCGCGGCCGTGTCGTAGTAGCTGACGCGGCTCGGGTCCAGCTTGCCGAGGCCCGCCATGGGCAACGGAAAGCGCGGCGCGAAAAAGCCGGGTTGACCTTCCGTCAGCGCGCGGCCTGCTGCCCACATGCTGGCCCACTTGCGCGACAGGTCATGCAAGCCCAGGCCAGGCAGCGTCCAGGCGCTCACGCTGCCCACCCAGTCGAGCGGATGACAGATCGCATTCCAGAAGCCGCGCAATGCTGCTACGCGATTTTCCGGCGCATTGCCCGCGATGATCGCCGTGTTGAGCGCGCCGATCGACACGCCTGCGATCCAGTGCGGCTCGACCTTCGCCTCGGCGAGTCCTTCGATGACACCCGCCTGATAGGAGCCGAGCGCACCGCCGCCTTGCAGCACGAGCGCGATTTCGTCGTAGCGCGGCAACACAAACGGTTCCGGCTGCGGGATGATGTTCTTTGTGTCGCTGCGCATACGTTCTCCTTATTTCATCGACCAGCCGTGGCTGACGATTACCGATTGTCCCGTCAGTGCCGACGATTCGAAGCCCGCGAGGAAAGCGACTGTATTGGCGACGTCTTCAACCGTCGTGAATTCGCCGTCCACCGTTTCCTTCAGCATCACGTTCTTCACGACTTCCTCTTCGCTGATGCCGAGCGCCTTGGCCTGCTCGGGAATCTGCTTGTCGACGAGCGGCGTGCGCACGAAGCCCGGGCACACCACGTTGGCACGCACGCCGCGCGGACCGCCTTCCTTCGCGACCACGCGCGCGAGGCCGAGCAGACCGTGCTTCGCGGTGACATAGGCCGACTTCAGCTTCGATGCTTCATGCGAGTGTACCGAGCCCATATAGACGATCGAGCCGCCGCGCTTGCTGTCGTACATGTGCTTGATGGCGGCTTTGGTGGTGAGGAACGCGCCGTCCAGATGGATGGCGAGCATCTTCTTCCAGTCGGAGAAGGCGTAGTCCTCGATCGGCGCAACGATCTGAATGCCCGCGTTCGACACGAGCACGTCGATGCTGCCGAGTTCCTTCACCGCGCGCTCGATACCCGCGTTGACGGCTTCCTCGTTCGTCACGTCCATCGATACGGCGATCGCCTTGCCGCCGCCTTCGACGATGCTCGACGCGACCTTCTGCGCATTCTCCAGATTCAGATCCGCAATCACGACGGCGGCGCCGAGGCTGGCGAGCTTGCGAGCGCATTGTTCGCCGATACCGCTTGCTGCACCCGTCACGAGCGCGACTTTGTTTTGCAGTGACATTGTGTGTTCCCTTGAAAAATGTGGAGAGCGTTAAACCGCGAGTTCGAGCGCGTCGTCATTCGACTTCTTTGCGGTCTGCGTTTCAGTTTGCGCAGGCGCGAGATAGTCGAAGGCGACTTCGCCGATATCGAGCGTGAGATTGGCGATCACATGTCGCGCACCGACCACGCGCTTCACGGGCAGATCGGCGATCGGCGCGAGTGCATGCGGATGCAGTTCGAGCGCGGCCGGCCCGGTCCATGCGCCGAGCACCGTCACGTCGCGCAGATAGAAGCGCACGAGTTCGCAGATACGCGCCGTGCCGTCGACATGCGGAATCACCTTCAGCAGATAGTTGGGCGTGTCGGCGAGCTTGGCGCGCTCGGCTTCGATATCGATCATGCGATGCTTGTAGCCCATCGTGCCCGTCGCGATGCGTTGCGTGCCGTAATCGAGCGTGCCGAGCAGCGTGTCGTTGCCGTCGACGCCCAATGTGGGACGCGCGAGCTTCTTCGGGAAGCCCCAGATTTCGCGGCCGCCGGCAATCGGACCTTCGTCGTCGAGGTACATCGAATGCGTGTAATTCGCGAGACGCCCTTCCATGTCGCGCACCGAAATCACCTGGCCACTTTCCGTGTAGTCGCCAAAACCCGACGAATCAGGCATGCGAATGAACTCGTAATGGACCAGCGCGTTTTCAGGCTTCAGCGGCTCCGGCACCACGGCGCGCAGCGCATCCATATCGGTTTCGTACGAAATGATGAAGTACTCGCGATTGAGAAAACGGAACGGCGGGCGAGGGTAGGCGGGATTGTGAACGGGCATCGCAAATGCGGATTGCCGGATCGATTTGATGTCCATGAACTTCCTCTTAGGCATTGGGCGTTGTTGGAGCACCGCGAATCTTAGAGCAAAAATTTTTTCGGGATCACATTAATTTCTCCAATACACCGTTGGTCTGCACGCAACAGTGACGAGCGCTGTCAGGCACGGACGATAACCGTCAATCATTGTGAAAATCGGCATAACCTGTTTTCGTGAGCGAAATATCGATGACGCGAAAACGAAATACGGATGTCATGCATTTGATTGCTGGCAAGTCAGATATATCGGTAATCTGATGATTAGTGTTGTAGATAATCTGATGAGATTGATTCGTGAGCTAACCAATCGACTCACGCGAAAGGGGGACGGCCGAATGGCTTCGTTCAGCCCTCGACACGCAGGCGGCCGCAACCAGACGTTGGAGAAAAGTTTTTGATTTTGTTGCAGCGCGGCATGTGCAGGGATATACTAGGGTTATTACCTAGGGTGTTACCCGCACAAGGAGTCCGCCATGCAACAAGCTACGACCGCCGCTGTCCCGTCCACGAGCTGGCTTTCGCGTCTGCGCGAACTCGCTATCCGCGCCGTCGACTTGCACCTGCAGCACTGCGCGGTTCTCGCTGAAGCGTATCGCCGCTAAGCATTTGGCATAAAAAAGGGGAGTTCAGTTTGAACTCCCCTTTGTTCATCAGCGCGTCGCCGCGTCACGTTATGGCGGTTGACGACGCTGTCGCCAGTCAGATACCGACTTTTCGAGCCGCGAAGATCAGCCGCAGTCCAAGCGCCGCGATGGCGCCCGCCGCGATCCGGTCAATCCACGTTTTCGCGCGCAGATAAACCTCGCGCGGGCCCCGGCTCGAAAAGCACAGCGCGACGACCGTGTACCACCCGAACTCCACCGCGAACACCAGTGGCGGCAGCACCACGTAGCACCAGACGGGCGGATGTTGCGGCAACAGCGCGGCAAAGATACTGCCGTACCAGATCGCCGTCTTCGGGTTGCTGAGCTGCGTCGTCAATCCAATCCAGAACGACTTCTTCGCGCTACGGCTGTGCGCTGCGCCGGTGTTGTCCATCGCAATCGGGCGAGCCGCGCCGCGCCAGATTTTCCACGCGATGTAGACCAGATACAAACCGCCCGCCACTTTCAATCCGATATACAGCCATTCGACGGCGACCAGCAGCGTATAAAGCCCGGCGAGCGCAAGGCCACCAAAGAAAATCCCGCCGATGCCCATGCCCAGCGCGGTCGACAACCCGTCGCCGCGAGACAGGCTGATCGAATTTCGCGCGACGAGAACGAAACTCGGGCCGGGAATCATCGCGCCCAGCAACAACGCGACGAGAATGGCGAATACAGCGGCGGATGCGGACATCGAACGGTCTCCTTGAGCGCGGCTTTCGGCGCGAGCGCCTGGCCAGGAACGTGTGCGTGCCGAAAGAATAGATGCAACGCGCAACGTCTGCAACGCGCCTGCCAGGCGCGCGCCGTTCAGTTCGGCCCGAGCGTTTGGGACAGCGCGATCAGATTGACAGGCGCGAGCCGGATCAGCCCGCCACGTGGACTATCGATATCCGCGACCAGCGCGAACGAAAGCGCGATCACGATGGGCCAGATCAGCAGGACGGCATTGCGCCTGGTCTGTCCACGCATGCCATAGCCGATCAGCAGGTTGCAGAACAGGCCGATTCCCAGCATCAGCGACCACGCGGCCAACGGAATGTGATTCCACCATGATGCCTGCGTATAGCCCTGCGTGTTGATCACGTCGTTCATGCCGGACACGGCGAGCGCGATCACGGGCGTCTGCTTTTCGACAGCGACGTTGCGCACGGCCATCCATAGATCGTTTTCGAGCTGGTTCGTCGCCGCGTCGATCCGGGCGATGCTGTCGTCGTCGTGCGCCAGATAGTAGCGGATGCGCTGATCGAGATAACGGCGCAGCAAGGTCTGTACGCGCTGCGCATCGGTATCGGGCAGCAGACCGGCGCGCAGGTATTCGGTGCCGATCGCGTTGGCTTCTTCTTCCTCGTAGTTCTTGCGCTGGTCGTAGCGGCTCACGGCCATCGAGAAGGTAAAGCCGATCATCAGCGCCAGCAGTGTGAGCGTCGCGGCCTGCACGACGTTGAAGTCGTCGCGGATGTCGTCGGCGAGCTTGCGATGCCGGTGTGCCAGCCTCGCGCCGGCAAATGCGCCAATCAACATGGCCACAAACGACACGATGAACAGAAACAGCGGGTGGCTCATCAACGAAGGCATCTGCACGTCTCCGGTTCGATTGCGGTCGGCAAAACGGAGGGAACGGCCAAAACGTGGGCGCATGAACGCGCCGGGCGCATGAACGCGCCTTTGCGACGCTATTGTCCAATAGCGCCGCATCGCTCACAAGACGATCGTCGGGCAAATTGCTAGAGTGGCGCGATGGACGAAAACGAACGAATCAGGCACGCCGTGTCGTGGCTGCGCGAGGCCGATGGCATGCTGGTGACGGCCGGGGCGGGGATGGGCGTCGATTCAGGCCTGCCCGATTATCGCGGCGCAGAGGGTTTCTGGCGCGCGTATCCCGCGTTGAAGCAGCATCGGTTGACCTTTCAGGACATGGCGAATCCGCGCGTAATGGCGCTGCATCCGCGGCTTTGCTGGGGCTTCTATGGGCACCGGCTCGATCTGTACCGGCGCACGGTGCCGCATCGGGGTTTCGATATTCTGCTTCGTTGGGCAGAGACGCTGCCGCGCGGCCTTGCCGTGTTCACCAGCAACGTCGACGGGCAGTTTCAGGCGGCGGGTTTCGACGCCGCGGCCATTGCCGAGTGTCACGGCTCCATTCACATGCTGCAATGCTCGGAAGTCTGCCACGACGGGCTATGGCCGGCCACCGACGTGCAGCCCGTGGTCGACGAATCGACTTGCGAACTCGTGAGCGAGCTGCCGCGCTGTCCGAAGTGCGGCGCCGTTGCGCGGCCCAATATCCTGATGTTCGGCGACTACGACTGGATTGCGTTGCGCACCGAGCGGCAGGAGGCGCGGCTACAGGCGTGGTTGTCGAAGGTCGAGCGCCTCGTCGTGATCGAAATCGGCGCGGGCAAGGCGATACCGACCGTGCGTTACTTCAGCGAGCAAAACGGGCCGCGCGTGATCCGCATCAATCCACGCGATTTCGGCATCGCGCCGCACCATGGGATTGGGCTTGCACGAGGTGCAATCGACGGGCTTGAATTGCTCGATCGGTCAATGAAGGCATAGTGGACGGCGCGATATCGGGCGCCGTCGCGTGTGCTCCTATATGCCGCACGGCTTACACGGCATCAGGTTGTGTGGTCCATGTCGGTTCGCGCTGACTGATGCGCCGCGTCGCGACACGCGCCTGCTGCCTGCGTATGATCGAACGCGCCGCGCGGGCCAACGCCAGATCGAGCGCGCCGCGCCAGTCTCTTGCAATCGACGTCACGACGACAGGCGTCGCATCGGGCGTCTGCACCTGCACCTGGCAGCGTTTGTCGAGTCCGCCGCGCGGGCCGTTGATATCCGACATGCTGACGGTCGCTTTCGAAATCAGCCAGTCCATGCGCCGAAACACGAACCGGATGCGTTGGCGAGCGAAGCTGCGCAGACGGACGGCTTCACGGTCGCGGGACTTGAACAGGACTTGCATGAGACACCTCCTTCGTGGGTACGGTTCAAGAGTACGGTGAGAAGGCGTCGAGGAAAAAGCAGAAATAACGGAACGTCAGCTTCGGAAAAACCGAACTATCTTTCGTGAGGACGTACACGATCATGCATGTGCCGCGCTCAACACCTTTTGCGTCAAAGGATGATGCCGCCCGCGCCGCGACATGATTGCGTGTATTTCCTCCTTCACTTCGGGCGAACGGCCGAGCCAGCGCAAGCCGCGATGCATGGGATCGTTGCGCTCGGCGCCAAACGCCGCGAGCGGAAACACGCCCATGCCGCGCGACGCGAACAGCGCCATCAACGCGCTGTCTTCAAACTCGCCCGCGACGCGTGGCCGGATGCCTTCCGCTTCGAACCAGCGGTCGAGGCGCGAGCGCAGCGACGAATGCCCCGTCGGCAGCAGGACGGGGAGCGACGCGAGGCATTGCGGAAAATGATCGACATGCGTTTTACGTACCACGGCGGCTGGCCCGTACCAGTCGATCGGCGAAGCGATCAGACGCTCGCTGGATAGACGCAGGTTCGAGTTGTGCGGCGCGGGCTGGCTGGACAGCACGAGATCCAGATGGTGATGCGCCAGTTCCGCCAGCAGGTCTTCCGCTTCGCCTTCGTGGCAGAGCAGCCGCAGCGAAGGCGTGTCCAGCACGCCCGCAAGAATGGCATGAACGGCGAGCTTCGAAATGCCGTCCGTCAAGCCGACCGCAAAGCGTGCGACAGTCCCGCTCGCCGCTTCGCGGACTTCGTCATGCAACGCGCGTCCGATCTGGAAGATTTCTTCCGCGCGCGCATACGCCGCCTGTCCTGCTTCCGTCATCGCGACGCCGCGTCCCGCGGGCTTCAGCAGTTGATGTCCGAGCGATTTCTCCAGCTCGCGCACCTGCGCGCTGATGGTTTGCACCGCCATGTCGAGCCGCTCAGCGGCGCGCGCAAAGCCGCCTTCCTTCACGACGACCCAGAAATAGTGCAAGTGCCGGTAATTGAGCATTCATGGCCTCACTTCGGAAAAACCGAACCAACTATCAGCTTATCACTGGTTTTTACGATGAGCGAACCAGGCGACTATACTTTCCACAGGCTGTGACCCAGTAATCAGCCGTTTTCATCTCAACCGGACAACGACGCTCGCAAATGGAATCCTTACTGACCCTGGCCGCCGATCCCGCTGCGTGGGCTGCACTCGTGACGCTCGTCGTGATGGAGATCGTGCTTGGCATCGACAACCTGATCTTCATTTCGATTCTGAGCAACAAGCTCCCCGAAGCGCAACGCGCGCGCACGCAGCGTATCGGCATCATGCTGGCGCTGGTGATGCGGCTTGGCCTGCTGGGCACCGTCGCGTGGATCGCGCAGCTCACTCAGCCGGTGTTTTCCGTGTTCGATCACGCGTTTTCGTGGCGCGACCTGATTCTGCTCGCGGGCGGTCTGTTCCTGGTGTGGAAGGCGACGCGTGAAATGCACCATCACGTGAGCCACGACGCCGACACGCACACGAATGCTGCGATGGGCGTCGGCGGCCTGACTGTGACGGCTGCCATCGGCCAGATCCTGCTGCTCGACCTCGTGTTCTCCGTCGACAGCATCATCACCGCGGTCGGCATGACGGATCACCTGCCCATCATGTTCATTGCAGTGATCGCAGCTGTCACGGCGATGCTGTTCGCGGCTCGCCCGCTGTCGAAGTTCATCGAGCGCAATCCGACCATCGTCACGCTTGCGCTGAGCTTCCTGCTGGTGATCGCGATGACGCTGATTGCAGAAGGTTTTGGTTCGCACGTGCCGAAGGGCTACATCTACACGGCCATGGCGTTCGCAGGTTTTGTCGAAGGCATGAACATGATGGCGCGGCGCAGAAAGGACAAGCGCGAGCACAAGGCGGCTGTTTTGGCAGCGGAGCGTGAAGCCGGCTCCTAAACAAGGTCTGAAAAGGCGCGGACGAACGGTTCGGCTTTCTCGAACTGAACCGAAGCGGACTGAAGCGGACTGACAGAAGTATCGGGGCGGTTGAACGCCGCCCCGAACGGCAGCATACAAAGGTATGAACGTTACGAAAGGAGCAACGCAATGAAGTGCCCCGTTTGCAAGATCCCCGATCTGCTGATGACCGAACGTCAGAACATCGAGATCGACTATTGCCCGACATGCCGTGGCGTATGGCTCGATCGCGGCGAGTTGGACAAGCTGGTGGCAAACCAGATGCAGGACACGCCCGAACCGGACAACAGAAGCAATCAGGTCGAGCGTGACGCCCGCTACGGCGACCGCGATGGCCATCATGACCAGCAGTGGGGACGGCGCAACGATTCTTACCACGGCGATCAGCGCAAGCACTACGATCCGCGCCGCAAGAAGAAGTCGTTGTTCGATATGTTCGACTTCGATTGACCTGCATGCATCCTGAGCGCGCGCCGCGCGGGCTACGTTCAACGACACGGTGCCCGAGCGGCTGCGCCGCGATCCAAACGTCGATCGGACGCTTTATAGTATTACTATAATAGACAGCGATCCGGTTGCACCCCATCGTCGCACCGCGTAAGCAAGCGGCCCGCGACACCCCGATCCGTTTTTTCGTATCTGCCTAAAACGTGGGACAGCGCGGGATCGGCACGAAGATTCCGTCGCCAGCGGCCTTACGTTTATCGACACGAACGTCGGGAAAACGCTAATCGAAAGCGCGCGGCGTCAAACATATAGTTTGGCTATAAGTAAAAGTCAGACGCGCGAAATGCGACCCCGCCGATGCTCCGGGGCATGCGCGGCGCGCAGGATGTTCGCCACGAGCGCGCATCCGTGCCGGAAGCCGTCCGGACTGTGATTTCCAGATTGACCGTCAGTTGCAGGTTTGCAGCAAGAGTTGGCGCAAAGCGTTCGTTGTCGCGTCATGGCTGTCGTCGCGCATACGAAAAAGCAGCGCCTGGAAAACAACCACATCGGAGACAACACATGAAAGTCGCCACGCGTCTGATCGCCGGCATGCTTGTTGGAGCGGCGCTCACCGTTGCAGCGAGCGTCAGCTTCGCCGGGGACAAGCAGATCACCTTGGGTTTTTCGCAGGTCGGCGCCGAAAGCGCATGGCGCACTGCGAATACCGTGTCCGTGAAAACGTCGGCAAAGGACGCCGGCATCAACCTGAAGTTCTCGGACGCGCAGCAAAAGCAGGAGAACCAGATCAAGGCGATCCGCTCGTTCATCGCGCAGAAAGTGGACGTGATCGCGTTTTCGCCCGTGGTCGAGTCCGGTTGGGAACCCGTACTAACGGAAGCGAAGAACGCGAAAATTCCCGTGATTCTCACCGACCGTTCGATCGACGTGAAAGACAAGTCGCTCTACGTGACGATGATCGGCTCGGACTTCCTCGAAGAAGGCCGCCGCGCGGGTAAATGGCTCGAAGAGCGTTACAAGGACGATAAAGGCCCGATCAACATCGCCGAACTGCAAGGCACGGTCGGCTCGGCGCCCGCAAACGACCGGCACGCGGGCCTGATCGAAGTGATCAAGAACGATCCGAAGTTCAAGATCATCGCGTCGCAAAGCGGCGACTTCACGCTCGCCGGCGGCAAGCAGGTGATGGAAGCGTTTGCCAAGACCTACGGCAAGCAGATCAACGTGGTCTACGCGCATAACGACGATATGGCCCTCGGCGCGATCCAGGCGATGGAAGAAGCGGGCATCAAGCCCGGCAAGGACGTGAGCGTGGTGTCGTTCGACGCGACCAAGGGCGGCTTCGAAGCGATGATCGCGGGCAAGATCAATGTCGACGTCGAATGCAGCCCGCTGCTCGGGCCGCAACTGATGACGGCCGTGAAGGACGTGGTCGCGGGCAAGCAGTTGCCCAAACGCATCGTGACCGACGAGACCGTGTTCCCGATGAACGTCGCCGCGCAGATTCTGCCGCAGCGCAAGTATTGAGCGGCTGAGTCGCTGTCCAGATCCGGCGTGCCTCGACAAGAGGTGCGCCGGATTTCCATAACTTGATTGCCTGACGGTGCCTGTGTCACTCATATGGCCGCACAACCGCTATTCGAAACCATCGGCATCAGCAAGACGTTTCCCGGCGTGAAGGCGTTGTCGGGCGTCGACTTCCGGCTTTTCCCCGGCGAAATCCATTCGTTGATGGGCCAGAACGGCGCGGGTAAATCCACGCTCATCAATGTGCTCACGGGCGTACACGAGCAGGACGCGGGCGAAATCCGCCTCGCGGGCGAAACCGTGCGTTTCGCCACGCCGCTCGAAGCCGAAGCCGCGGGTATCCAGACGCTGTATCAGGAAATCAATCTCTGCCCGAATCTCTCCGTGGCAGAGAACATCTTCGCGGGCCGGCAACCGAAGCGGCGCGGCGCGATCGACTGGAAAGCGATCCACCTGCGTGCCGAGGAGGCGCTTGCCGAACTGAACGTGTCGCTCGACGTTACCAAGTCGCTCGATGCGTATCCGATCGCCGTGCAGCAGATGGTCGCGATTGCGCGCGCGATGTCAGTGAAGGCGCGCGTGCTGATTCTCGACGAGCCGACTTCGAGTCTCGACGACGGCGAAGTCGCGCGGCTTTTCGACGTGCTGCGCAACATCCGGCAAGCGGGCATCGCGATCCTGTTCGTCACGCACTTTCTCGAACAGACATACGCGATTTCCGACCGCATCACCGTGATGCGCAACGGCGAGCGCGAGGGCGAATATCTCGCGAAAGATCTGCCCGTCGAACAACTCGTCGCGAAGATGGTCGGCCATAACCGGATGACGGAGCGCCTCAAAGGCGGCGCGCCCGATACGCCGCAGCAGCGCGCGGGCGCGGCGCCATTTCTGTCGATGCAAGGCGTCGCGCGGCGCGGCGTGATGAATCCCATCGATCTCGACGTGCAACCGGGCCAGATACTCGGCCTCGCGGGATTGCTCGGTTCGGGCCGCACTGAAACAGCGCGGTTGGTGTTCGGCGTCGACAAGGCGGACGCGGGCACGATCAACGTCGACGGCAAGAACGTGAAGCTCAGTTCGCCGCACGATGCGGTGCGGCACGGCATCGGCTATTGCCCGGAAGACCGTAAGAAGGAGGGCATCGTCGCCGCGCTGTCGATCCGCGAGAACATCATCCTCGCGCTACAGGCGCGGCGTGGCTGGCTGCGCATGATTAGCCGCAAGAAGCAGCGCGAAATCGCCGACACGTATATCGAGCGGCTCGGCATCAAGGCGCACGACGCCGAGCAGCCGATCGGCCTGCTGTCGGGCGGCAATCAGCAAAAGGTCGTGCTCGCGCGCTGGCTCGCCACCGAACCGAAAATGCTGATACTCGACGAACCCACACGCGGCATCGACGTCGCCGCGAAATTCGAGATCATGGACCGCGTGCTCGCGCTATGCGCAAGAGGTCTGGCGATCCTGTTCATTTCGTCCGAAGTGGGCGAGGTGGTGCGCGTGAGCCATCGCATCGCGGTGCTGCGCGACCGGCGCAAGATCGCCGACGTGACGGGCAGTGCCGTATCGGAAGATCAGGTCTACCGGCTGATCGCAGGGGGGAGTGAATGAAGCAGATTCAGGCGGTGCTCAGGCATCAGCTGGTGTGGCCCGCGTTGACGCTGATCGCGCTATTCGCCATCGACGTCGCGCACCGCGCGAATTTCCTGTCGATCGCGCTGCTCGACGGCCATCTGTTCGGCGCGCCCATCGACATTCTCAATCGCGCCGCGCCGCTCGTGATCGTGTCGCTCGGCATGACGCTCGTGATCGCGACGCGCGGCATCGACATTTCCGTCGGCGCTATTGTCGCGATTGCGGGCGCGGCGGCCGCCGTCGTGCTCGCCGACGATCCGACGCGCATCGGCACCGCGCTCGGCGCGGCGCTCGCCGTGGGCGTGCTGGCGGGCATCTGGAACGGCATGCTGGTCGCGTTCGTCGGCATGCAGCCGATCATCGCGACGCTGATCCTGATGGTGGCGGGGCGCGGCGTCGCTCAGCTGCTGACGGGCGGGCAGATCATCCCGATCGGCGCGCCGGGTTATCTGGTGTTCGGCGGCGGTTATCTGGCGACCGTGCCGTGCTCGGTGTGGATCGCGCTCGGCGTGACGGCCGCGACGGCGCTGCTCGTCAACCGCACGGCGCTCGGTCTCTTCATTCGCGCGATCGGCGTCAATCCCGTCGCGACGCGGCTGGTCGGTCTGCGCTCGGGCGCGATCGTGTTCAGCGTGTATGTGTTCTCGGGCCTGACGGCGGCCATCGCCGGCATTCTCGCCAGTTCGAACGTGCGCAGCGCGGACGGCAACAACGCGGGCCTGCTGCTCGAACTCGATGCGATTCTGGCCGTGACGCTCGGCGGCACGTCGCTGCTCGGCGGACGGTTCAGTCTCGCGGGCACCGTGCTCGGCGCGCTCATCATCCAGACGCTCACGTACACCACGTATTCGATCGGCGTGCCGCCCGAAGCGACGCTCGTCGTGAAGGCCATCGTCGTGCTGTTCGTCAGCGTGATCCAGTCGAGCGTCGCGCGCGCGATGCTCATTCGACAGTTGCTGCGCGCATTCGCATTCGTGAAGACGAAACCGCTTACGGGAACGCCCCAATGAACAACATGCTCGGCCGTCTGCTCGATCCGCGCACGCTGCCTATCGTCGTCACCGTCGTGCTGTTTGCCGTGCTGTTCGGCTTTGGCTCGGTGATGTACACGGGCTTTTTCTCGCTGCAGGTGTTGCTCGGGCTGCTCGTCGACAACGCGTTTCTGCTGATCGTCGCGATCGGCATGACGTTCGTGATCGTCTCGGGCGGCATCGATCTGTCCGTCGGCTCTGTCGTCGCGCTGACGACTATTCTCTGCGCGATCTGCGCCGAGCGCCTGCACTGGCCCGTGTGGGTCATCGCGCCGCTGGTGCTCGCGTTCGGCGCGCTGTACGGCGCGGCGATGGGCGCGCTGATCCACTTCTTCCGTCTGCAGCCGTTCATCGTCACGCTGGCGGGCATGTTCCTCGCGCGTGGCGCGTGCTTTCTGATCACCACGCAGTCGATCACGATCAACGAGTCGACCTTCCACGCGATGGCGGGCTTCAGCGTGCCCATCGGCGGCGGCTCGCTGACCTCGGGCGCATTGATCGCGTTGCTGACGCTAGCGGTGGCGATCTTCGTCGCGCACTTCACGCGCTTTGGACGCAACGTGTACGCGCTCGGCGGCAACGAACGCTCGGCGCTGCTGATGGGCTTGCCCGTCGCGCGCACGCGCATCGGCGTGTATGCGTTGAGCGGTTTCTGCTCGGCGCTCGGCGGCTTCGTGTTCACGCTGTACGTGCTGTCGGGTTACGGCTTGCAGGCACAGGGCATGGAACTCGACGCGATCGCCGCGACCGTGATCGGCGGAACGCTGTTGACGGGCGGCGTCGGCTATGTGATCGGCTCGGTGTTCGGCGTCGGCATTCTGGGCACGATCCAGACGCTGATTACCTTCGACGGCACGCTCAGTTCATGGTGGACGCGTATCGTGATCGGCGCGCTGCTGTGCGCGTTCTGCCTGCTTCAACGGATCATCGAGCGGCATGCGGCACGGCGCAAATCGGATGGCACGGGCCTCGGCGCGAACGTGACGAAGTCCGCCGACAAGACCGCGCCGACACACGGTACAAACACGATCGATCTGGCGAAGATGACTCCGACGACGTTGAAGCAGTCGTGAGCGTGTCAACTGACTGACGACAACGCTGCGTTGTCGATCTGCATGCGCGCATGCCGTCGCGCCGCGCCCGGCGTCACGCCGACGATGCGCTTGAACGCGCGGCTGAACGCGGCATCGGAGTCGTAGCCCAGGCGCAGTGCAAGTTCCAGCAGCGACGCATCCGTTTCCTGCAACTGTGTGAGCGCTGCCTGCATTTTCCAGCGCACCGCATAGCGCATCGCGGGTTCGCCGACCAGTTGCGTGAAGCGCGCGGAAAATGCCGAGCGCGACATGCCGACGCTGTCGGCCAGTGCCGCCACCGTCCAGTTGCTCGACGGATCGCGATGAATCATCGCGATCGCGCGGCCGATCTGCCGGTCGCGCAACGCGCCGAGCCAGCCCGTCTGCGCGGCGGGCGCATGCGCGATCCACGCGCGCACGGCCTGAATCACGAGGATGTCGGCGAGCCGCGTGATGACCGTTTCGCCGCCCGCGTTCAGTTGCTGCGCTTCGGCTGCGATGAAACGCAACGTGCTCTGTATCCATTCCATTTCAGGCGACTGCCACGTGTCGACGCGAATCAGCGCCGGCAGCAGACTGATCAACCGTTGCGCGGCAGGGTGATCGAAGCGCACGAGCGCGCAGATCATCGTGGTCGGCGCGCCGCCTTCGCCATGACGAAGAATCTCGTAGCGGTTGCTGACGGCTTCGCGCGGCAGATCGAACAGCTTGCCGGCGGGGACGCCCGCTGCGCTCATCAGCCGATGCCCCGCGCCGTGCGGCACGAGCGCGAGATCGCCGGGGCGCAGCACGCAACGCTCGGCGCCGTCCACTTCGAGCAGACATTCGCCCGACGTCACCACATGGAACATCATCGAGCGCTCGAACGGCGGCAGTTCGAGCGCCCACGGCGCCGTGAACTCCGAGCGGCAATAGAAGGTGCCGCTCATGCGCAGAAAGTGCAGCGCTTCGCCGAGCAGATCACCGGATGCGGGCAGTTCGTCCATGCAGGCAGTGTAGGCGGTAGAGGACATGCGTCCAAGCGTCTGGACGAATGATCAAGAATGGAGGATATCGGATCATTGTCCGTCCAGAAGCGCGTCGCTATTCTGGATTAACGGTCGCCGCACGTGCGGCCTTCAGACGGAGGTGATCCATGAAAGCAGACGCGATTCTCGTGCTGGGCAGCACGGGCAAGACAGGCCGCCGCGTGGCGGAACGGCTCACGGCGCGCGGCGCCGACGTACGGCACGGCTCACGCTCGGGCACGCCGCCTTTCGACTGGATGGATCGAGCGACGTGGGCGCCGTCGCTCAAAGGCGTGAAGGCCGTCTACATCAGTTACTTCCCGGACTTGGCCGTCGACGGCGCTGCCGACGACATCCAGGCGTTCACCCGTCTCGCCGTGCAAAGCGGCGTGCGCCGCCTCGTGCTGCTGTCGGGACGCGGCGAGACGGAAGCCCAACGCTGCGAAGATATCGTGCGCGAGTCAGGCGTCGAATGGACGTTGCTGCGCGCAAGCTGGTTCGCGCAGAACTTCAGCGAGGCACATTTTCTGGAGCCGATACTCGCGGGCGAACTGGCGCTGCCCGTCGGCGACATCGGCGAGCCGTTTGTCGATGCCGACGATATCGCCGACGTAGCCGTCGCCGCGCTCACCGACGACGGCCACGCGGGCCAGCTCTACGAGTTGACGGGCTCGCGCCTGTGGACCTTCGCCGATGCCGTCGCACAGATCGCCAGCGCCACCGGACGGCCGATCCGCTTCACGCGCGTGACGATGCCCGAATACGTCGCTGCGCTCGAAGAAGCACAACTGCCGCCCGACATGATCGGCCTGATCCGCTATCTGTTCACGGAAGTGCTCGACGGGCGCAACGCTTCCGTGCAGGACGGCGTGCTTCGCGCGCTCGGGCGGCGTCCTCGCGAGTTCGGCGACTACGTGCGCGCGACAGCGGCGACGGGCGTCTGGACGCCGGGTGTCGAAGACAGCGCGCCTAGCTTCTGATTGAGCCAGTACGCGTACGACACCTCGATGTTTTCCTGAAGCGCGATCAGGTTCGTGGTCTGATCGATCAGCAGTTGCCCGATCTGCGCGACCAGGTTGAACTCCTGCTCGACCAGTTTCGTCACCGTGTTGGCGCCGCGAATCTCGGCGCGCTCGCGGTTCCACGCGGCCCAGCCTTGCATCCAGGCTTGCTGTTGCAGCGTCAGACGCTCGACGACGGCTTGTTGCATCTGGACCAGTTCGCCCCAGGTGTGCAGGTCCATGCCGAAGGCGAGCAGCCGCGCGGTGTCGATGCTGTTGGTCGCCGAACGGGCGGCCCATCCGCCCAACAGCACGGGCATCTTCAGCGTGTCCTGGACGGCAGCGGCGCGCGCGGCGGGTGCGGTTTTCTGCACCGCTTCCGCGGCTGTCACGGCACCCGTTGCGACAGCCGTGGCTCTCGATACAGCCGTTTGCTCCGCAGGCGCGGGCATGAGGGTCATTTCGTTCATGGCAGGCTCGTCAGGTAAGAGGAAGGGTTAGCCGCCAAGCCGGCTCAGCATGCTGTGCAGCGCCTTGATCTGGATCGCATCGCGCGAATAGTAGTCGGGCTGTTCGGGATCGTCGCTCGTGTAGCCCCACCAGTCCCAGCATCCGTCCGGGTTTTGCAGGCCGCCGCCGTCCGCACCCGTTGCCTGCGGATACAGCACGATGATGTCGTTGCTGTCGGCGAGTTCGTTGTAGCCCGTCGTCGTGATGTAGCGGTTGCCGTAGGGCGCCTGGTTTGTCACGTCGGCGCGTCCGAATACGTAGTTCACGTAGCTGTAGCCCTGCTTGCAGCCGTGCAGCACGACATGCACGCGCGCCGGCGCGCCTTCCTCGACGGCACGCGGCACGTACGCATAGCCGAACTCGCCCATGCTCGCGCGCGCTTCGCCGCCGAAGAATTCGGTTTGATCGAAGCGCAGCAGACGGCCGCTCGTTTGTGGCGCGGGCGCCTTCAGGTCGTCGTAGATGTGATGCAGGATTCGATGCGACTGCATGAAGCCGCCCTGGTTGATATAGGGCGGCTGGTTGGTGTCGAGTAACGAATCTTCGGGATTATCGGTGACGATCGAGTGGCCGGCGGGCACCGTGTCGTCGAACAGGATGTCGTCGGACGCGACGCCGAGCAACTCGTAGAAACGATGCGTACACTTCACGACCTCGGAATACACGACGGTATCGCGCGAGCCCGTGAAGAGATAGATGCGGTCGCCTTTGAGATTCGACAGCGGATCGATTGCACCCGCCTGCGCAGTGTCGTGCGCGAGTTGCGCGAGGCGCGGCGCGCTCGGTCCCGTCTGCGGCGTGAGCGGGCTCATGCAGATGTACTCGGCGCTTTGAACATTGGCGTCTTCGGCCAGCGGCGCCGCGCCGCGAAACGATTCGGAGCAGCGAAACGGTCCGCCCGCAATCACGCCGACACCCGCAAAGCTCGCGGAATGCGCGAGGTGCAGTTGCACCGTCATGAATGCACCTGAAGACAAACCGGAAATGGAGCTTTCGCCTTTCTTGACGCTGTAGTCGCGCAGTTGAACGATGTCGTTCGCCATTGAATAGTCCCCCGTACGAATAGCGCAGCCGCGATGATGCCCATCGCGACCGGTCAGGTGTGTGACACGCAGAAGTCGCCTTATCGACCGCTCGATGCGGTACTTCGAAATCGAAGTTCTATTGGTATAGGCGACGTTGCGCAGTGCAGCAAGCGCTTTTTTATGAAGATTGCGCGACGAGATCCGGCTTAGCCTGGCGGCATAAAAACCCATGCTGCGTGCATTCGATCGACGCGTTGCGCATCATGCTTTCCGCGCTCACTACTGGGCAGCGACAGGCTTGCCCAACGCATCCTTCACGCGCGTATGCAACTGCGTGCGGATTTCCTCGATGACGGGCGCGGGTAACGGAATGTAGTCGAGTTCCTGTGCCGTTTGATGTCCATTCGTAAACGCCCATTCGAAAAAGCTGAGTGCTTCCTTCGTGTGATCGGGCTTGTCCTGCGTCACGGGTATCAGCACGAAGGTCGCGCCCATCACGGGCCATGCGTCTTTGCCCGGCTCGTTCGTGAGAATGCTGACCAGCGACGTCGACCAGTCGGCGCCGAGCGCAGCCGCGTTGAATGCCTCGGGTCCTGGCTGAACCGACGCGCCCGACGCGTTTTTCATCGCCGTGTACGCAATATGGTTCTGCTTCGTGAAGTCCCACGCGACATAGCCGATCGAGCCGGGCAGATAGCGCACGTAAGTGGCGACGCCTTCGTTGCCCTTGCCGCCAATGCCGCGCGGCCAGCGAACGGACGTGCCTTCGCCGACCTTGGTTTTCCATTCGGGGCTGACCTGCGACAGATAGTGCGTCCAGATGAGCGTCGTGCCCGAGCCGTCGGCGCGACGGATCACGGCGATGGCGAGATCGGGCAGCGTCGCTTTCGGATTCAGCGCGACGATGGCCGGGTCTTTCCAGTTCGTGATCTTGCCGAGGTAGATGTCGCCGAGCACCTGGCCCGACAGCGTCAACTCGCCAGGCTTGATGCCCGGAATGTTGACGACGGGCACCACGCCGCCTATCACGGTCGGAAACTGGACGAGACCGCTCCTGCTCAGTTCACTCTCGGTCAGCGGCGCATCGGAACCGGCGAAGTCCACCTGCTTCGCGAGTATCTGCTTGACGCCTTCCGTCGATCCGACGCCTCGATAATGAACGCTGCCGCCGCCGGATTTCTTGTAGCCGTCCGCCCATGCGGTGTAGATCGGCGCGGCGAAGGTGCTGCCTGCGCCCGTGATATCGGCGGCGTGAGCGTTGATCGTCACGAAGGTGGCAAGCAGGGCAATCCACGTTGGGATGGTTCTCACGATAGCCTCACGGTCGTTGGTGTTCGGATCGTCGGGTGATGGCCGGTCCAGCCGCGCGTTGTCGAATGTGAAAGATTGATGTCGACGAGTGGCATTGCCGTGCATCTGATTACAGGTCGGCGGTGTGCGTGATGCAAATTGAATCCGCCTATCGCAAACCCGTATGCAGGCTCGATCTGCGGCAGTTGGCAATGGTCAGAGGAGAGCAGCGTCGAGAAGGACGAACGGGTGCCGCGCGTTGATGTTTTCAGGCGGATTGCGCACGGCTAGCGGTCGCATTACGGCGCTGCTCCCGCGTCCGTTCGCCGCGTCAGGCTAGACGCGCTCACGCAGCGGATTTTTCATGCGGTATGCTGATTCGCGATCAACAATGCGTTGACCTGTGCCTCATTTCCCGGAGATTGCGGCTATGGGCTTGCTGAGCCGGCTGTTTCATCGCGATTGCTCATCCGTGCCGCCGATGGCAGCCGCGCGCATCGACGAGGCGATCGCGCGCATTCTCACGATTCATCCGCGCATCGCCGTCGCGAGCCGCTATCGGCATCGGCTAAACGAACCGATTGCGGTCACGCTCGACTATGCGGACGAACTGATGGCGTCGCTGCCCGCCACGCTCGATGCGAGCGCCGACGCGTGGGCGGGCAATCCGAGCCTGCGCGCATTCTTCGCGACCCCCGACGATATCGCCGATACCTTCGGCCGCTCGCAGGAAGTACGCGCTTTCTTCGAATCGAATCCCGATGCCGTCGATGTGCATGGCACGCTCGGCATGGCCTTGAACGAGCGGCACGTGCTGGGCGTCGCGCTGGACGGCGACACGCTGCATCACGACGTCGCGCAAACCACGCTGAGTTTCAGCGACCACCGCGTGAGGGTTTGTGGGCGGACGGAAACATCGCTTCGCGAAGAAATCGAGCGCAGACTGATCGATCAACTGGCGCTCGAAGGACTGTCGATGCTGGCGGCCACGCGCGCCGCGCGGCTCGCGCGCGGGCGCGAGCTGATGCAGGAGCGCGTTGCGCTGCTGCATCGCGGCGGCACGGGGTTGGCTTCTGTCGCGGGCGGCGGCGCCGCTGTCGAAGCGAGCGAACTCGCGCATGTGCAGACGCAGATCGCGCAGAACGCCGAGAGCCTCGCCGCGCTCAGAGTGCCGACCGATATCATCGAACACGAACTCGAAGGCATTTGCGAGGTGTTCGGCAAGCCGGCGGATTACGTCTACATCAAGAACCGGCACATCCGCATCGATATGATGAACGTGGTTCAGGAAGGCGAGACGAAAGGGGGCAGCGATATCGAGTTTCACTTCGTCCGTGTTCCCGGCGTCACGCCGCAGATGCGCGCGTTTGCGCTGGTTCGCTTTCGGCGCTCCGAATTGCCGCCTGGGGGATTGCATATCGACGCCGCCATGCGCGCGCTTTAAGATCGAAAGGATGTCGCGGTCTTTAGCGTCTTCAGCGAAGCGGAGGAATCCAATAATGAAGGGCTATCTGGTTTCATTGGCCGCAGCCGCATGCGTTGCCGTTTCTCTGGCGCCGTTGCAACAGGCTGTCGCGCAACCGTCGGCCTTGAAGCCGATGCAGGACGCGCAACGCAAGGCCGAGCAAAAGGCGCGCGAGGCAAAGAAGGAGGACGAGCGGGCTCAAGCCCCTGACGAAGCGCAAAAGCAGGAAAGCGCGAAGCCGGCATCATCACCTTGATGGGCGCCGTTTCAGTTTTTGCGGTGGTCACGTTCAGCGTTGTGCAATTCGCATCGTTGCGACGCTTGCGGAAACCCGACATCGCGCGTGGAAAGTCATAAACTGTTCGCATACACCGAACTGCTGTTGAGGGACCCGCAGAAGTTGTCACCGGCTTTTTCAACCTTGTGTGCTTTGTACGATGGACTGACTTTCGATGAGGAGAACGTCGTTATGGCTGAGCTTTGGGTTGCCAATATCGAAGACAACACGACCGACGAGGAAATCAAAACGTTCCTGTGTCACTACGGGTTTCCGCCGTTCGATTCGATCCGGCGCGTCGAAGGAACGGGCGAACGTCCCGCTGTCGTGCTCGAGTTCAATGACGTCGGCGCGCATGTGTTGCAGAGTCTGCAGCCGCGCGTTCACAACATGTTCTGGAAAAGCCGCACGCTGACGGTCCAGGTCGTGCCCACGCGGGACGAGTCCTGAAGCCGGTGCGGTCCATGCGCGGCATGGGCCGCTAGCCGAACCGACACGACGGTCACAGGAGACGAGCGATGCCTGAATTGAAGAACGAAAAGAACAGCGTACGCGGCGGACAGTCGAATGGCGCGCGTGAGCGTACTAAAGCGCCGGGACAATTGAAGAACAAGGAGTATGAAAAAGAACTCAAGTCGCTTCATATCGAACTGGTGAAACTGCAGGAATGGGTCGTGCAAACGGGCGCGAAGGTCTGCGTGATCTTCGAAGGACGCGATGGCGCAGGCAAGGGCGGCACGATCAAGGCGATCACGGAACGCGTCAGCCCACGCATTTTTCGGGTCGTCGCGCTGCCGGCGCCGACGGACCGCGAGAAATCGCAGATGTACATCCAGCGCTATCTTCCGCATCTGCCTGCCGCGGGCGAGATCATTCTGTTCGACAGAAGCTGGTATAACCGCGCGGGCGTCGAACGGGTGATGGGATTCTGTACGGAAGAGCAGGTGCAGAATTTTTTCAAGGCCGTCCCGCTGATCGAGCACGCCATCATTCAGTCGGGCATCATTCTGCTGAAGTACTGGCTCGAAGTCAGCGAGGAAGAGCAGACTCGCCGTCTCGAAGCGCGCATTACCGACGAGCGGAAGATCTGGAAACTGTCGCCGATGGATCTGCTGTCGTATAGCCGCTGGTACGACTACTCGCGCGCGCGGGACGATATGTTCGCGGCGACCGATTCCGACCAGACGCCGTGGCACGTGGTGCGCTCCGACGACAAGAAACGCGCGCGTCTGAACCTGATCACGCATCTGCTCGACAGCATTCCGTACGAGACGATGCCGCGCCCGAAGATCAAGCTGCCGAAGCGGAAAAAGGCGGAGGGATATCGCCCGAGCGACCGGCCAATCCGTTATGTGCGGGAGAAGTTCTAAAGGCTATCGGCGCATCGGGTAGCGCACGCATTCGTCGCGCGAGAGCAATCGGCTCTCGCGCGATTTCATTTGGCGTCCTCGGCTTTGCCGCGCAGCAGCGCTTCGGGGTGTCGCTGCAAATAGTCCGACAGCGCGCGGAAGGACGCCGCCGTGCGCGCAAGCTCGCGAACCGCGTCGCTCGTGTCCTGCTGCAATGCCGAATCCGGCTGCAGCGCGGTGTTCGCGGTATCGAGCGTCGCCTGCGCTGCCGTCAGCGCGCTCTTCGCTTGCGGCACTACTTGCGTGTTGAGGTTGCGCATCAGCTGCGCGGTGTTGGCGAGCGTCTGTTGCGCGTTCTTGCCGATCTGTTCGAGCGGCAGGCTGTCGAGACGCGCCACGATCCGGTTGAGCGACTCCTGCAGCGATTGCAGGCCGCTCGGCGTGGTCGGCAGTTCGGGTGGCGTGCGGTTCCAGTCGATAGAGGCTTTCGGCGCGCTCGGGAAGAAGTCGAGCGCGATATACAACTGGCCCGTGATCAGGCTGCCCGTCTTGAGTTGCCCGCGCAAGCCGCGTTCGACGAGGAAATCGGCCAGCGCTCTTGGGTTGTCCCCGAGACGGCCGCCTCTCGGCTCCGACACATAACGCGACGTGAAGCGCTCAGGATAGAGCTTGACCTCGACGGGAATGCTGATCTGCCTCGTGCCGGGATCGAAGCGCGTGTAGATCGCCGACACTTCGCCGACCGTGATGCCGCGAAAATCGACGGGCGCGCCGACCACGAGGCCGCGCACCGAGCCCTGGAAATTGAACACGTAGGTCTCGACGATCCGGTCGTGCTGCTTCATCGCATCGGCGCGCGTGGCGAAGAGCGGGAACAGCGCTTTCGCGTCCGCTTCGGGGCGGTCAAGCGAGGCGGTCGGCGTCTCGAACGCGAGGCCGCCGACGAGGATCGACACCACCGACTGCGTATTGACCTGCACGCCTTCCGTGCCGAGCGTCACGTCGATGCCGCCTGCCTGCCAGAAGCGTGAATCGCTGTTCACGTAGCGGTCGTACGGTGCGTTGATGAACACGTGCAGCGTGACGCCGCCGCCGTCCTTGTCGAGATCGAACGACGTCACCTGTCCGACCTGCAGGCGTCTGAAATAGATGGGCGTGCCGACATCGACCGAGCCGAGGTCGGCTGCTTTCAGCACGAACTCGCGCCCCGGCACGTCGCTCGCGAATACGGGCGGAATCTCAAGCCCTGAGTAGTCGCGCCGTTCCTGCTTCGCGTGGCCGATATCCATGCCGATGAACGCGCCCGACAGCAGCGTACTGATGCCCGACACGGTGCCGCCCGCGATTCGCGGCCTCACGACCCAGAAGCGGGTGTCGTCGACGAGCATGTCGGTGGCGTCGCGCGTGAGTTCGGCGGTCGCGATGACGTTCTTATAGTCTTTCGACAGCGCGACTTTCTTCACGACGCCGATATCGACGTCCTTGAACTTGATCTTGGTCTTGCCCGCTTCGAGTCCTTCGCCCGTTCTGAAGCTGATCGTGATCGTCGGACCCTGCGACATCACCGCCTGCACCGCAAGCCAGATGCCGACCAGCACGGCCACGATGGGCACGAGCCAGATCCACTGGATGCGCCAGCGCTTGCGCGGCACGGTGACGGCTTCAGGTTGCTCGGGCGGGCGGCTCATGACGGTCGCCTCGTGTTGCGGGTGAGCGGTTTACAGGGGAGGGCGAAGTCGCTCATTTCGCGCTCTGCGCGGCCGCATCGCCGCTGTGCTGTGCTGCCTGGGTCGTCAGCCCTTCAGCCGTGATGACCCAGCCGCCGCCCATCGCCTTGTACAGGTTCACATATGACACCAGCACACCCGCCTGGGTCTGCGTCTGGTTCAGCTGCGCGTTAAAGAGACTGCGCTCGGCGTCGAGCACCTCGATATAGCTGGTGTAGCCGCCTTCGTACCGCAGCCGCGCCAGATGCGCATAGGTCGCCAGCGCCTCGACCTGCCGTGCCTGCACGTCGAACTGTTCGCGCACCTTCTGCGACGAGATCAGTGCATCGTCGACTTCCTGGAACGCGACCTGGATTGCCTTGCGGTACGAGTACAGCGCCTGCTGCTGCACCGCTTCGGCCTGCTTCACCTGTCCGACGATCGCGCCGCCTTCGAAGATCGGCTGCGCGATCGAACCCGCAAACGACCACACGCGCGCCGGCCCCGTAAAGAGCTTCGAGAACTGCCCGCTTTGCGTGCCCAGCAGCCCCGTCAGCGAAATCTGCGGGAAATACAGCGCCTTGGCCGCACCGATCTGCGCATTCGCCGCGACGAGGTCCTGCTCGGCCTGACGCAGATCGGGACGGCGTTCCAGCAGGTCCGACGGCAACCCGGCCGGCACGGCGGGCGCCGCGAGGTCGGCCAGCGCGCGCCCGCGCAGGATATCGCCCGGATTGCGCCCGAGCAGCACCGAGAGGGCATCTTCCTGCTGCGCGATCTGCGCCTCGATCTGCGGAATCACCGCGCGCGACGCCTCGTATTCCGACTGGCTCTGCGCGAGTTCCATCTGCGAGACCTCGCCGCCCTTGAAGCGCAGATCGAACACGTGTACGGATTCGGCGCGGCTCTCCGTGGTGGCCTTCGCGATCTCCAGCTGCCGGTCGAGACTGCGCAGGTTGATATACGACGCTGCCACCGACGACACCAGCGTCAGCACCGTGCCGCGCTTCGCTTCTTCCGTCGACAGCAGGCTCGCGCGCGCCGATTCCGTCAGACGCCGGTTGTGGCCAAACAGATCGATTTCCCACGATGCCGAGAGCGCTAGCTGGTAGGTGTTGAACACGGGGTTCTGCACATTCGCGAGCAGCGGCGAGGACGACGTCGAGATGCGCTGGCGTTCGGCATCGAAACCCGCGCCGACCTGCGGAAACAGCGCTGCGCGCGTCGTGACGAACTGGCCGAGGAACTGGTCGACGCGCGCGGCGGCGATCTTCACGTCGTTGTTGTTTGCCAGCGCGGTCGTGATCAGTTCATCGAGCACCGGGTCGTCGAACTGCTTCCACCATTCGGTGTTCGCGATGTCGGCCGCGTAGTTGTCGGGGAAGCGGTAGGTCGCGGGCACGTCAAGCGGCGGACGCGAGTAGTTCGGCCCGAGCAGACAGCCGCTCAGGGCGAGGACGCATAGCGCGGCCACAAGGCCGGTGGCGAGCGGAGTGGTCAGCGGAGCGCGGCGCATGTCAGTCACCCTCGCGCGGTGCGGACGGGTTGGTCGTCGGGCCGCCGCCCACTTTGGGGCCGCCCGCCGATGGCGGCACCTTGGGCGGCTCGCCTTGCGCTGGTCCCGACCCCGGTGCAGAAGGCGGCACATCGCCGGCCTTCTTGGCCTTCTTCTTCTCCGAGCGCTCCGACATCGTTTCGAGCACATAGAAGAACATCGGAATGAAGAACACCGCAATCGCCGTGGCCCCGAGCATCCCGCCGATCACCCCCGTGCCGATCGAATGCCGGCTGTTGGCCGACGCCCCCGTCGCGATCGCGAGCGGCACGCAGCCCAGGATGAACGCCAGCGACGTCATCACGATCGGCCGCAACCGCTCCTCGGCGGCCGTCATCGTCGCGTCGAACACCGACTTGCCCGACTCGCGGTTGAGCACCGCGAACTCGAAGATCAGGATCGCGTTCTTCGCCGCGAGCGCCACCAGCATCGTCAGGCCAATCTGGAAGTACACGTCGTTGTTCAGCCCGCGCAGCAAAATCGCCAGCAGCGCGCCGAAGAGCGCAAACGGCACCGCCATCAGCACGCCGAACGGCAGGCTCCACTTCTCGTACTGCGCCGCGAGAATCAGGAACACCATGATCAGACCGAACACGAACACGAGGCCCGAGGTGCCGCCCGACTGCTTCGCCTCGAACGCCTCGCCGCTCCACGCCACCCCGTACTCCGACGGCATCTGCGCGCCGATCTCTTCGAGCGCGGTGATCACCTGGCCCGACGCGTAGCCGGGCGCCGCGTTCGCCGTGATCTTCACGGCCGGGAAGTTGTTGAAGCGCGTGATCAGGTCCGGCCCCGTCACGTAGCGCGAGGTCACCACCGATTTGAGTGGCACCATGCTGCCGTTCGCGCTGCGCACGAAGATCTGCGTCAGGTCGTCGGGTTTTAACCGGTACGACGGCTCGGCCTGCAGGATCACCTGCCACAGCCGGCTCGAGCGGTTGAACTGCGACACGTACAGCGAGCCGAACATCGTCTGCATCGCGCTGTAGACGTCCTGCACGGGCACGCCGAGCGTCTCGGCCTTGTCGCGGTCCACGTCGACCAGCAGCTGCTGCGAGTTCGCGTTGAAGGTCGAGGTGACGCCCGTCAGTTCGGGGCGCTGCTTGGCCTTCGCGACGAAGTCGTCCACCACGGCGGCGAACTGCGCGATGGTCGCATCGCCCTTGCTCTGGATCCACATCTCGGTGCCGCCTGTCGTGCCCAGCCCCGGAATCGACGGCGGATTGAGCGGCACGACGATGCCTTCGCGGATCTGCGAGAGCGTCTTGTACGCATCGACGAGCACGGCGCGCGCATTCTGCGTGCGGATATTGGCCGACGAATACCGGTCCTCGAAGCTCTTGAAGCCGACAAAGAACGTCGACGAGTTGTTCTTGTTCTGGCTGTCGAGAATGCTGAAGCCGTCGACCGTCGTGATGCTGCCCACGGCCGGCTGCTTCATGAAATACTCGGACACACGGTCCGACACCTGCCCCGTGCGGTCGAGCGACGCCGCATCGGGCATGATCACGGCGCCCAGCAGATAGCCCTGGTCTTCGGGCGGCAGGAACGCGGTGGGAATGTCGCGCATCATCACGACGGCCAGCACGATCATGCCGACGAACAGCAGCAGCGCGATCACGAAGCGCTTGATGATGAGGCGCACCGCGCGCGTATAGCCCGCCGTCATGCGCGTGAACTGGTTGTCGAACCAGCGGAAAAAACCCTTCTTCTCGTGGTGCCCGGGCTTGAGCAGCAGCGCCGCGAGCGCGGGCGAGAGCGTCAGCGCGACGATGCCCGAGATCACCACGGAAATCGCAATCGTGATGGCGAACTGCTTGTACATCTGCCCGGTGATGCCGCCGAGAAACGCCACCGGCACGAACACCGCGCACAGCACCAGCACGATCGCGACGACCGGCCCGGCGACTTCATCCATCGCCTGTTTGGCGGCCATCTTCGGCTCGAGCTTGTGGACGGTCATGTTGCGCTCGACGTTCTCGATCACGACGATCGCATCGTCGACCACGATACCGATGGCGAGCACCATGCCGAACAGCGTGAGCATGTTGATCGAGAAACCGAGCGCTTCCATCCCCATGAACGTGCCGACGATCGACACGGGCACTGCGAGCACGGGAATCAGCGTGGCGCGCAGGCTCTGCAGGAACACGAACACGACGATCACCACCAGCACGACGGCCTCGAAGAAGGTGTGTACGACGTCCGTGATCGAGGCGCGCGTGAACTCGGTGGTGTCCATCGCGATCTCGTAGTCGATGCCCTCGGGGAACGACTTCTTCATCTCGGCGAGCGTGGCGCGCACCTGCTTGGAGACATCGAGCGCGTTCGCGCCCGGCTGCTGGTAGACGGCGATCACGGTGGCGGGCTTGCCCTGGAAGCGGCTGCGGATCGAGTAGTCCTTCTGGCCCAGTTCGGCGCGGCCGATGTCCTTCAGCCGCACGATCGCCGCACCGCCGCTCTGCGCGCGGATGATGATGTTCTCGAATTCGCCGGGTTCCGTCAGGCGCCCGGTGGTCGTGACCGCGAACGACTGTTCGACGGCGTTGCCCGTGGGCGACTGGCCTAACCGGCCGACGGCGAACTGCTGGTTCTGGTTGGCGACGGCGCGCTGCACGTCGGCCGCCGTGATGCCCAGCTGCGCCATGCGGTCGGGACGCAGCCAGATGCGCATCGCGTAGTCGGGCGTGCCGAAGATGCTCGACTGGTTGGCGCCCGGGATGCGCTTGAGCGCATCGAGCACATAGACGTTCGCGTAGTTGGCGATGTAGGTGGCGTCGTAGCGCTCGGTGGGCGAGTAGATCGCGATCACCATCATGAACGCCTGCGACTTCTTCTGCACCTGCACGCCCTGGTTGGTGACCGACTGCGGCAGTTGCGGCAGCGCGAGGTTCACGCGGTTCTGCACGTCGACCTGGGCGAGTTCGGGGTTGGTGCCGATCTGGAAGTACGCGTTGATCGTCAGGTTGCCCGTCGAGGAGCTCGACGAGCTCATGTAGATCATGTTGTCGGCGCCGTTGACCTGCTGCTCGATCGGCGCGGCAACGTTGTTGGCGACCACGTCGGCGCTCGCGCCGGGGTAGGTCGCGGAGATCGTGATCTGCGGCGGGGTGATGTCGGGGTACTGCGCGGTGGGCAGCGCGAGCATGCACAGCGCGCCGCCCAGCGTGATGACGATCGAGATGACCGAGGCGAAGATCGGCCGGTCGATGCAGAAGTGGGAGATGTTCATCGGGTTGGGGTGCGCCGGATGGCGTCGGTCGTCATCGGGTCATCGGGTCATGGGCTCACGCTGGCCGGGCGCGTCTGCGCCAGCGTGGCGGCGGGTGCGGACGCGGCGGCGGCGCTCGCCGCAGGCGGCGCAGAAGCGGGCGTGGCAGGCGTGCCAGGCGCCGCACTCACCACCTTGATGTGCGCATCCGACGACACACGGATCGCGCCATCGACCACCACGCGCTCGCCCGCCTTCAGCCCGTCGTTGACGAACCAGTCGTCGCCGTGCCAGTCGCCGACTTCGATCACGCGCTGATGCGGCTTCGAATCCTGGTCGAGCACCCACACGAAGTGGCTCTTCGCGCCCTGCAGCACCGCGCGCTGCGGCACCAGCACCGCATTGGGCCGCACCGCGCCCGAGACCTTCGCGCGCACGAACTGGCCGGGCTTGAGCGTGCCCTTCGGATTGGCGAAGGTGGCGCGCACGAGGAAGGTGCCCGTCTCCTGGCTGAACGCGGGGTTGGTGAAGTCGATGCGGCCCTGCTGCGGATAGACCGAGCCATCGGCCTCGATGACCGTCACGTCGAACTGGTTGTTCGGCGGAAAGCGCAGCAGGCCCTTGGCGACCTGGTCGCGGTAACGCAGCAGTTCGTTCTCGGAGATGCTGAAGTTCACCCACATCGGGTCGAGCTGGTAGACGTAGGTGAGCAGCCCCGACTGGTTCGGCGTCACATAGCTGCCGTCCTGCACGCGCGCGAAGCTCGATAGCCCCAGGAGCGGCGAGCGGATCGTGCAGTAGCTCAGGTTCAGTTCGGCCGTGCGCACCTCGCCCTGCGCGGCGATCACGGCGGCTTCGGCCTGTTTCTCGTTGCCGGTGGCGTCGTCGAGGTCCTTCTTGCTCAACGCGTTCTGCGCGGCCAGCGGAATCACGCGGGCGAGGTTCTGTTTCGTCACCAGTAACCGCGCCTGCTGCTGCGCGAGCGCACCTTTG
This sequence comes from Paraburkholderia terrae, assembly GCF_002902925.1. GTDB lineage: Bacteria > Pseudomonadota > Gammaproteobacteria > Burkholderiales > Burkholderiaceae > Paraburkholderia > Paraburkholderia terrae. The sequence goes on from NZ_CP026112.1 coordinate 1,365,093, forward strand.
GCGGACTGCAGCGCGGCCTCGAAGGGCTTCTTGTCCATCACGAACAGCACCTGGCCTTCCTTGACGAGCGCGCCTTCCGTGTACATGCGCCGCTCCAGAAAGCCGTCGACGCGCGCACGGATTTCCACCTCGCGCGAACTCTGCGTCTGCGCGGTGAACTCGAAATCGACGGGCGTTTCCTGCTGCCGCACCGTGACGACGGTGACTTCGACGGTCGGGCGTGGGGGTTCGGTGGGGGCTTTCTTGCAGGCGGTAAGAGATGCCAGTACCAGCAGCGCGAGAGGCAGAAGCAGCCGCTTGCGCGCCGGATGTGTATTCACAGCAAGACAGAGGTAGTTCGATAGCCGATACGACAAAGACGCCATGAGCGCCTCCCCATTCAAGCTATTACGTGCCGTGCATCACACGCTCGCGCGCCGCGCGGATCGGCAGCCAGGTTCGAATTGTGTTGACGGGCGAAACGCCGCCAGTCGCTTTGCTGCTTCGAAGGTCTCCTTCGCGCTGTTCCCATGTTCGCCGCCGAGCGGGCTGCAAGGAGGACGAGCGGGTACAAGCGGGCCGCCAACGTCCAGACGAATACGCAACTCCGCAATATCGAACGGCATGTCTGCGCACGCGCCGCGGCCGAAAGCTCGGGCTTCACGCAGCGAGTATCTGGCAACGGCACGGCCCGCACCATTGGACTTTGGTCCAATACCGATCCCCGGAATCGTGCATTACGCTGATCGGAACGCTGGACGCCTACCGCGACACATGCGCGACTCATGCGCTCCGAATGTCCTTTCACATTTCGAACATGTGAACGGACCCTGGCAAACGAGAGGGCCAGGCGATGCCCAGGGACAACCCAGCGCTTCACCGTAGCCAGAAGCCACCCGTCGCGCCACGGCGCAGGTGGCTTTTTGCCGTTGGTGCCATCGTCGCGCTGGCGGCGCTGGGCTGGGGACTGTATGTCGTCATCGAGCCCGCTTTCCAGACACGCATCGTCATCACGACGGGCGCGGACAAGGGCATTTATCGCGGCTTTGCGGAGCGCTATGCGCCCATCCTCAAACGCGACGGCGTGACGCTCGATATCCGCAGCTCGTCCGGTTCCGTCGAGAACTACGAACGGCTCAAAGACCCGGCGAGCGAGTACCAGGTGGGCTTCGTGCAATCGGGCACCACCGTGCCGCAGGAAACCGATCATCTGGAAACGATCGCCGCCGTTTCGTATGAACCGATCTGGGTTTTCTATCGTGACTCGCAGACCATCAACCGCCTCGCGCAACTGCGCGGCAAACGGATCGGCGTCGGCGTGCCGGGCAGCGGGCTAATGGAGGTGTCGCGGGTTTTGCTGCGCTACAGCGACATCACGCGTGACAACACCCAGCTGTTCGAAATGGATGCGCCGAAAGCCTGGCGCTGCCTCCAGGACGGCTGTCTCGACGCAGCGTTCTTCATCGGCAGGCCGGACGCGCCGATGCAGCAGATGTTGCTGAACAGCGATCTGAAGCTGATGAGCTTCGCGCAGGCCGACGCGCTCGTGCAGAAATTCCCGTCGCTGAAAAAGGTGACGTTCCCGCGCGCGTCGACCAGCATCGTCGACGATCGCCCGCAAACGGACGTCACGTTGCTGGCCGCGACGGCGCTGCTGGTGGCAAAAGACACGCTGCATCCCGCGCTCGTCTATCTGTTGCTCGACGCAGCCAGAACCGCGCATGCGGGCGAGGACTATTTCACGCCGCTCGGCACCTTCCCCAACCTGAATACCGATGAATTCCCCGTTTCCAGCGAAAGCGAGCGCTACTTCAAGTCGGGACGTCCGTTCCTTCAGCGCTACCTGCCGTTCTGGCTTGCAAGCTTTATCGAACGGCGCCTGCTGATTCTGGTGCCGTTCATGGCCGTGCTGATCGGGCTGGTGCAGGCGTTGCCGCGCATCCTCGAGTCGCGCGTCAAGAAGCGCTTCGTGGTCTGGTATCGCGAGCTCAAGGCGCTGGAAGACGAAATCTGGAAGACGGCGCAGCCATCTGCACACCAGCTCTCGCAATGGCACAACGAACTCGAAAGCATCGACGCGCAGGCGAGCCAGATACGCGTACCGACGCGTTATCTGAACGACGTCTATGCGCTCAAGCAGGCGATCAGCGTGGTGCGGCACCGCATCTCACGGGCAGCGGGATCGAACGGTTAGCGCGGTGGTCGCGCGGTGACTCAGCGGAGAAAATCGATGTTACCCATCCAGAGTTCTGAGAAGTCGCTTGCGCGCGGCATGCTCGACGTGCTGATCCGCGCGGGCCTGATCGCCATTCTCGCGGTCTTCTGCTTTCGCATCGTCGTGCCGTTCCTCAATCTGCTGGTGTGGTCGCTGATTCTGGCCATCACGCTCCATCCGTTGCTGGTTCGCCTGCGAGGGCAGTCGAAGCGCTACAACGGCCTGGTCGCGACGCTGATCATTCTCGCCGCGTTCGCCATCATCCTCGTGCCGACCTACCTGCTGGGCATGGCGGCTGCGGATTCCATCGAGCACGTGACGGCGATCATCAAGAGCGGCGGCTTTCGCATTCCGCCGCCGTCCGAGTCAGTCGCGAGCTGGCCGCTCGTTGGGCAGCGTCTGTACGACTTCTGGTTGCAAGCCTCGACGGATCTGACGGGGCTCGCGCAGCGGTTCGCGCCGCAACTGAAGGAAGCCGGCCTTGTCGTGCTCGGCACGCTGGCGGGGCTCGGCGTCGGACTGGTGACGTTCGTCGTTGCGCTGATTCTCGCCGGCGTTTTCATGGCGCACGGCGAGCAAGGCCGTCGCAGCGCGGTGCTGATCGCGTCGCGCGTCTCCGGCCCGGACAACGGCCCGAAGATCACCGAGCTGTGCATTGCGACGATCCGCGCCGTCGCGCAAGGCGTGGTCGGCATCGCGTTCATCCAGATGCTGCTGATCGGCATCGGCTTCGTCGTGATGGGCGTGCCCGGCGCGGGGCTGCTCGGGCTCGCGGTGCTGTTGATCGGCATCATGCAGTTGCCCGCCACCCTCATCACGATTCCCGTGATCGTGTTCGTATTCGCCACCGAAGGCGCGAGCGTCGCGACCATCATCTTCGCGATCTACACGTTCATCGCGGGGCTGGCCGACAATGTGCTCAAGCCATTGCTGCTCGGCAGAGGCGTCGACGTGCCGATGCCCGTCGTGCTGATCGGCGCGTTGGGCGGCATGATCACGAGTGGCGTGCTGGGTCTGTTCATTGGCCCGGTGATGCTCGCGGTCGGCTACCGCCTGTTCTGGCGATGGGTCGAGGATCAGCCCGCCAGCGAATCACGCAGGGGGAAGGGCGTTTAATCCGGCGGATTTAACGCTTCTTCGATGCGCTGTTTGCCGCGCCGTTCGCCGCGTCCGGCGCATGAAGCGCTTGCCACGCCGCCAGCGCTTCTTCGAGATTGAAGAACATCCGCCCTTGACCCAATGTCGCGCCGAGCGACGAGAGCTGCACCGCCGCGAGGACGCTGGGATTGAGATGCACGAGCCAGATCGCGATGCCACGCTCGCGCTGCTTTTTCTCGGCTTCGATCAGCATCTTGAGCGCGGTGTACTCGAGATCGAACACGGCGCTCATCTCCAGGATAAGCACCTTCGGCTGCGCCGCGTCGATTAGCGGCCGCAGCTTCTGCCCGATGTGCTCCGCGTTGGCAAAGAACACGCGCCCCTCGACCCGCAGCACCAGCAGCCCCGGGAACGCCTCGTCGTCGGGATGCTCGTCGGACACGGGGCGGAACACGTGCGTGCCCGGCTTGCGGCGCAGCACGTAGACGGGCGGATCGGCCACCTGATGCGCGAGCGCAACCAGCGACACGACAATCGCGACGAGTATGCCCTGCAAGGTGCCGAGCAGCACGACGCCCGCCAGTGCCACGAGCGCCCACAGGAATTCAGTGCGGCGTATCCGCAAGATCGCGCGGAAATCGGCTGGGCTGAACAGGCCGATCGAATAGACGATCACGACGGCGGCCAGCGTCGCGTGCGGCATCAGGCCGATCAACGGCGCGAGCAGCAGCATCGTGCCGAGCGTGACGGCCGCCGTGACGAGCTGGGCGAGTTGCGAGCGCGCGCCCGCCAGCCGGTTGACGGCCGTCTGGCTCGTGCCGCCGCCCGCGGGCATCGCGCCGAGCCACGCGCCCGCCGCGTTGCCGAGGCCCGTCGCGAACAGTTCGCGGTTCGCCTTCGGCATGGGCTCGCCATTGCCCACAAACGCACGTCCGGCCGCGACCGTTTCGGTGAAGCTCATCAGCGCGATGCCGGCGGCGTCCTTCCAGAGCGCGTCGATCAGCGAGAAATCGGGCATCACGACAGACGGCAAGCCCGTCGGAATATGGCCGACCACGCCGACGCCATGCGCGGGCAGGCCCAGCAATACGACGGCACCGATCCCGCAGGCGACGGCGATCAACGGTGCGGGCGCGCGCGGATAGAAACGTTCGAAAGCCACGAGGATGGCGATCGTCGCCGCGCCGACGGCTACCGTCCACCACGACGCGTGGGGAATGCCCATCACCAGGGCCGCGACGTTGTGAAAAAACGAACCTTTTTCCGGGTGGATGCCGAACAGCTTCGGCAACTGATCCAGCACGATGACGACGGCGATCCCCGCCTTGAAGCCCGTCAGGACGGGATCGGAGATGAAATTCGCGACGAACCCGAGGCGCAGCAGCGCGGCCAACGCGAGCATTCCGCCGACGAGCAGCGTGAGGGTCGCCGTTGCGCGCATCAGCGCGGCCGTTTCGCCGCCGGGAACGGCCTGTGCGAGCGCGGCGGCCGTCAGGATGGCGAGCGTCGCGCTGGTGCTGACGCTGAGCGGCCGCGACGTGCCGAACAGGGCATAGATGACCATCGGCACGAAGGCGGTGTACAGCCCGACTTCGACGGGCAGCCCGGCCACCGAGGCATAGGCGAGGGCCTTGGGCAGCACGACGGCTGCCGCCGTGACGCCGGCGACGAGGTCCGGCTTGATCCAATCCTTGCGATAACCGTGCATCCAGTCGAGCACGGGAATTCGCAAACGGCTGGCAACGTGTCCCATGATCGCGAGGCCTCCGCATTTCAGTCGGCGACGGTGCGGCTATCGAGTACGCAACAGCTCAGTTGACGCGGGGCGCACAGGTCTTCCGCTGCGACACGTCGATGGCGGTTTCCGATGCTGGCGCGATTGTGCGTAGTGTAGGTCATCGGCCTTGGCACGCATCGACTTTGCGTGGTGCAGTAAGATGCTAGGTTCACCAGACAACGAGCCGCCCACGATGGACAGTGTTTCCCCGTTCGACCAGGTCCAGTTGCTCGCCGAATACGCCGAGCTGCGGCAGCGCGCGGCCGCGCTCGACGAGCAGGTGCCTGCGTGCCTGCAGCGCATTTCCGACAAACTGCCCCGAATCAGCGGCGAGTCCGAGCTCGCGGATCACTACCGGAGTCTGCTGGTCGGCGCGCGCAGCAAGGCGCTGGTGTCGATCGAGAACTACCACGAGGCGATTCCGTACCTGCAGACGGCGGAGTCGCTGATCGTGCAGTTGAACGGTCATCCGGACGGGCAAGCCGAAGCGCGCGGCGAATTGCTGGACCGTCTCGACGAACTGATCGACGCCGCCGTGGGCATGATCGATCTGGCGGAGCAGTGTTTCGGCGACGCGCAGGCCACCGATCCCGACGCCGTGCCGCCGTCGATTCTGGACGACTCGCTGCACCGCGAGGCCTGACCCGCCGCAGCGTCGCGTAATGCCCGTTTTCCGCCGAATCCGGCTCGTAGACGGGCTTGTCTGATAAAGTTTCGCCTATTCCCTTCAAAAGTCGATTCAACGGTTTTGATTATGAGCACAATCCTCGAAAATGTTCCGACCGGCCAGAAGGTCGGTATTGCGTTCTCAGGCGGCCTCGACACGAGCGCTGCGCTGCACTGGATGCGCTTGAAGGGCGCCGTGCCGTACGCGTACACGGCAAACCTTGGCCAGCCGGACGAGGAAGATTACGACTCGATCCCGCGCCGCGCCACGGAATACGGCGCCGAAGGTGCGCGCCTGATCGACTGCCGCGCGCAGCTGGTCGCGGAAGGCATCGCGGCGCTGCAATGCGGCGCGTTCCACATTTCGACGGCGGGCGTCACGTACTTCAACACGACGCCCATCGGGCGCGCCGTGACGGGCACGATGCTCGTCGCCGCGATGAAGGAAGACGGCGTCAACATCTGGGGCGACGGCAGCACGTACAAGGGCAACGACATCGAGCGTTTTTACCGTTATGGCCTGCTCGTCAATCCGGATCTGAAGATCTACAAGCCGTGGCTCGACCAGCAGTTCATCGACGAACTCGGCGGCCGCGCGGAAATGTCGGAATTCATGCGCCAGTCGGGCTTCGAGTACAAGATGTCGGCCGAGAAGGCCTATTCGACCGATTCGAACCTGCTCGGTGCGACGCATGAAGCGAAAGATCTCGAAAGCCTGGAATCCGGCATCAAGATCGTCAACCCGATCATGGGCGTCGCATTCTGGCGCGACGACGTGCCCGTCGCGAAGGAAGAAGTGACGATCCGCTTCGAAGAAGGCCAGCCCGTCGCGCTGAACGGCAAGACGTTCCCGAACGCCGTCGAACTGCTGCTGGAAGCGAACCGTATCGGCGGCCGTCACGGCCTCGGCATGAGCGACCAGATCGAGAACCGCATCATCGAAGCGAAGAGCCGCGGCATCTACGAGGCCCCGGGTCTCGCGCTGCTGTTCATCGCTTATGAGCGCCTCGTCACGGGCATTCACAACGAAGACACGATCGAGCAATACCGTGAAAACGGTCGCCGCCTCGGCCGCCTGCTGTACCAGGGCCGCTGGTTCGATCCGCAGGCCATCATGCTGCGCGAAACGGCACAACGCTGGGTCGCGCGCGCGGTCACGGGCGAAGTGACCGTCGAACTGCGTCGCGGCAACGACTATTCGATCCTCAGCACGAAGTCGCCGAACCTGACGTACCAGCCGGAGCGTCTGTCGATGGAGAAGGTTGCCTCGACGTTCTCGCCGCGCGACCGCATCGGCCAGTTGACGATGCGCAACCTCGACATCACCGACACGCGCGACAAGCTGCGCATCTACGCGCAGGTCGGTTTGCTCGCACCGGGCGAGTCGTCGGCGCTGCCGCAACTGAAGAACGATACCGAGTAAATCGGGCTTCTGACGGGGCGGGTCTCGCGCGGTGCTTCATTCGTGAAGCTCGCGCGGCCCGCCCCGTTTCTTTGGTACGTGACCCTGCGTCACGCTTCCTTGCCTACGCATCCGTTTTCTCCTCGCTCCCGTTCGCGCCTTTGCGAATCAGGCTCATTTGTCCGTTGCGTTCAAGAATCGCCGCATGCACGTCGTGCAGATCGAGCGCGTGAAATGCATGCCGCGCGGCCTCGAACACATCGGTGCGCGTAATCAGCGCAGCTGACATCTGACGGCTATTGAACTGTCCGTCGCGATACACCTCCCGTTCGACACCGACCACCAGCGATTCGAGCCGCGGCGAGCGCACGCAGCACCACGCGAGCGCGCGATGAATCAGCACGATCACCAGTGACGCCGCGAGCGTCGGCACCACAGGCGATGCACCGATGATGACGCGGCTCAGCATGGCGCCGAGCAGGATCGCGACCACATAGTCGAACGGCGAGCGTTGTCCGAACGACCGCCTGCCCGAGATACGGATCAACACGAGCGTCGCGAAGAACACGACGATCGCGCGCATGGCGGTCTGCAAGGCGGTGAGATCCTTGCCTTCGCCGAATAGCGTCATGAGCACGTCCATGTTGTGTCTCCTTCCTTTGATCGATGCGTGATGGTCGCTATGCGTTCGGCCCGTCGATTGCAAGCGTTTCAACGGATTTGCAATCGTTGTGCCGCCTGCGTCAAAGATGCACGCATTCGCAATAGACATACGCAAAGCACCTTCTATGATTAGGGAGGCACTGCGTACCGCGAAACCTCTGCAAGGAGACGCTCAATGGACGACACCCGCCTGCAAGCCACGCCATTGCAAGCCGATGAACTGCGCAACATGGACCGCTTCTGGCGGGCATGCAATTACCTGTCCGCCGGCATGATTTACCTGCGCGCGAATCCCCTGTTGCGCGAACCGCTGAAGCCCGAGCACATCAAGCGGCGTCTGCTCGGTCACTGGGGTTCCGATCCCGGACAGAGCTTCGTGCTCGTGCATTTGAACCGGGTCATCAAGCAGCGCGATCTGAACGTGATTTTCCTCTCGGGGCCGGGTCACGGCGCACCCGCGACACTTGCGCACAGCTATCTGGAAGGACGCTATTCGGAGATCTATCCGGACCGTGGCGAAACGGAAGAGGGCATGGGGCGGCTTTTCAAGCTCTTCTCGTTTCCGGGCGGCATCGGCTCGCATTGCACGCCCGAAACGCCAGGCTCGATTCACGAGGGCGGTGAACTCGGCTATAGCCTGTCGCACGGATATGGTGCGGCGTTCGATAACCCCGATCTGATCGTCACGGTGATGATCGGCGATGGCGAGGCGGAAACCGGACCGCTCGCCACCTCGTGGCATTCGAACAAATTCCTGAATCCGGCGCGCGACGGCGCGGTGCTGCCCGTGCTGCATCTGAACGGCTACAAGATCGCGAACCCGACGATACTTGCGCGCATCCCGCATGAAGAACTCGAAGCGCTGTTGACGGGTTATGGGTACAAGCCGTGGTTCGTCGAAGGCGATGAGCCGGAGAAGATGCATCAGCAGATGGCGGCGACGCTCGACGAGTGCATCGACGAGATTCATGCGATCCAGCAGCGTGCGCGAGAAGTAGGCAATACGCAGCGGCCGCGCTGGCCGATGATCGTGCTCCGATCGCCGAAGGGCTGGACGGGGCCGCGCGAATTCGGTGGACACAAGATCGAAGGCACGTGGCGAGCGCATCAGGTGCCCGTCGCCGATCCGGCGAGCAACGGCAAGAGTCTGAAGCTCGTAGAGGAATGGCTGCGCAGTTACGAGCCGGAAAAACTCTTCGACGAATCGGGGCGGCTGGTCGCCGAATTGCGCGCGCTCGCGCCGGAAGGGCCGCGGCGCATCAGCGCCAATCCGCATGCGAATGGTGGAGTGTTGTGCAAGGCACTGGACCTGCCGGACTTCACCGAATACGCCGTCGACGTCGGCAAGCCCGCTACGAGCTACGTGTCACCCACGGATGTGCTCGGCCAGTTTCTGCGCGACGTCATGCGTCGCAATATGACGAGCTTTCGCGTATTCGGCCCCGACGAAACCGCCAGCAACAAGCTCACGGCGATCTACGAAGCGTCGCAGAAGACGTGGCTCGCGCAGATCGTCGAATCGGATAGCGACGGCGGCGACCTGTCCGCCGATGGCCGCGTGATGGAAATGCTGAGCGAGCATACGCTGGAAGGCTGGCTCGAAGGCTATACGCTGACGGGGCGGCACGGTCTCTTTGCAACGTACGAAGCGTTCGTACACGTGATCGATTCGATGTTCAACCAGCACGCTAAATGGCTGGAGAAGGCCAAGCGCGAGTTGCGCTGGCGGCAGCCCGTGCCTTCGCTGAATCTGCTGATTACGTCGCTCGTGTGGCGTCAGGACCATAACGGCTTTACGCATCAGGACCCCGGTTTTCTGGACGTCGTGACGAACAAGAGCCCGGATGTCGTGCGCATCTATTTGCCGCCCGATGCGAACTGTCTGTTGAGTGTCGCCGATCATTGCCTGCGTTCGCGCGACTATGTGAACGTGATCGTCGCCGACAAGCAGCCTCATTTGCAGTATCTGGACATGAAGTCGGCGATTACGCATTGCACGAAAGGCATCGGCATCTGGGACTGGGCATCGACGGATCTGGATCGCGAACCGGATGTCGTGATGGCGAGTGCGGGTGACATTCCGACCATGGAAGCGCTCGCAGCCGTGGAGATCCTCAAAGGGCTGTTCCCCGATCTGAAGATCCGCTTCGTGAACGTCGTTGACCTGTTCAGGCTGATGCCCGATTCCGATCATCCGCATGGCTTGTCGGGGCGCGATTTCGATTCGCTGTTCACGACGGACAAGCCGGTGATCTTCAACTTCCATTCGTATGCGTCGCTGGTTCACAAGCTGACCTATCGCCGTACGAATCACGCGAACATTCACGTGCATGGCTATGCGGAGAAGGGCAACATCAATACGCCGCTTGAACTTGCGATTATCAATGGGATCGACCGGTTTTCGCTGGCGATCGACGTGATTGATCGTGTGCCTCGTCTGCGTGGTGTCGGTGATCACGCCAAAGAACGGCTGCGCGATCAGAAGATCCAGCACCTCGATTACGCGCATACCGAGGGTATTGATAGTGAAGAGATTCGTGAGTGGAAGTGGGCTGGGTGAGGGATGGGGTTTTGCTGGCATTCGCGTTACGGTGTTTGCGCTTTCGCTGGCATCCGCGATTTGTTAGCTTGCTTCACGCGTCGCCCCTGTGCGGGGCGGCACCTACTTTTCTTTGCCGCCGCAAAGAAAAGTAGGCAAAAGAAAGCGGCTAACACCGCCAATTTTTCTTCCTGCCTGAGGGCCCCCAACGGGTCTTACGCTTCACACGGCAATCACGTGACCCATGTTCGTTGCCAACGCTCTTGCGATACGCCTCACCCGCTTCACGCACCCGCGCTGCATCATGCCGTGCCAGATAGTCCACCGCCGCCCAGGTGGCAAACTGTGTGTAGGCCGTAGTACTCCACACGCATCACTTCGGACCGATAGCGCACGCCTCGATGTAAGAGCGCCGAGCTATACGACGCGACAGCCTACACACAGTTTGCCACCTAGGCGGCATATACCATTCGCTGCCGCTTGCACGTGTACGGGTATTTGAAGCGGGTGAGGCGCTCATTCGAAGCGTTGGCAACGAACGCGAACAGAAATGCTGCCGTGTGAAGCGTAAGACCGGTTGGGGGCCCTCAGGCAAGAACTAGCACTGGCGGTGTTAGCCGCTTTCTTTTGCCTACTTTTCTTTGCGGCGGCAAAGAAAAGTAGGTGCCGCCCCGCACAGGGGCGACGCTTGAAGCAAGCTAACAAAACGCGGATGCCAGCGAAACCACAAGCAAACCAACCAGCCGTCGCAGACAAACCAGGTTCCACCCCGACCACTCACCGCCAGGGCGCCATCGCCTGAAACACGCCGTCGCGTCTGACCAGCGCATGAAACAGCGCAGCCGCAAAATGCACGAGGATCAACGCAAAGAAGCACAACGCAAGAAACCGGTGCGCATTCCATAGCAGCGTGTGCAGTTCGTTGCTGTGCGGCAGTATCCACGGCAACTGGATGCCGGCCACGATCACGGGATACGCCGCCGCCGACAACATCCCCCAACCAATCAGCGGCAACGCGATCATCAACGCATAAAAAGCGAGGTGCGACAGATGAGCGGCGAGTTTCATCGGCTCGGGCATGTCCGGGGGAAGTCGCGGCGCGCCGCGCGTGAGTCGCACCACCAGACGGATCAGCGCGAGTATCAGGATCACGATGCCGAGCGGCTTGTGAATCGACACCAGCGTCAGATAGTCAGGCCGAACCGTCGACACCATGCCGACGCCGATGAACAGCATCGCCAGAATGCAGATCGCCATGATCCAGTGCAGCGCGCGCTGCAACGGTGTAAAGCGCTGGAGAGTCGGTGTCATGGCTTCGCTCCTTCGGCAGGCGTGTGCGGATAGTACTTGTCTTCGGCAGTCCGGCGATTGAACGAAACGGAATAGGCAGCCGAGCGCGCAGCGGGGAACGGATCGTCGGAAACATGCATCCCTGCCGGCAGGACGGTCGGATCGAAATTGAGGTCGCGGCACGGGCCGTCGGGCTCGGGCTCGATCGCGCTGACCACCAGCGTGCCCGCTTCCACCTTGCGGCGGTCGTCGGGCCAGGCTTTGCTCGGGTCGGCCGTCGGGTCGCCCGGATTGGCGACGGTAACGATCATCGTCCAGCGTTGCGGCGCGCTCTGCACGCGTTGCGTGATGTCGGTTTCGAGGAAGTTCGCGGGGCGTTGCTTGAGCACATCGGGCGACACGGCATCCGGCTTCGCCGCCGGCACGAATGACCAGCGCACGACCTGGTCCTGCCCCTGTGCATTCGTGAACACGAAGCTGTTGAGACTGTTGTACTGATCCTGCGCGAACGATCCCGTCCACGGTGCCGTCGTCGCCCACGCACCGAACGCAGCGAACTCGGGGTGCGCGGCGATGAACTGTTTCATCGCATCGGGATCGTCCTTTTTCGCCGATGCTTCGAGCAACGCATAGAACGCTTGCGGTGTCGCGACGGGGAAGAAGGGTGCGTCGATCATCGCGGAGCGCCATTCGGTTCCATCCGGCGCGACCACTCGCAGGCTCAGGCCGCGAATCCGCACGGTCGGGTCCGGCGCGTTCGGATCAGGCGTGGCGAGATTGAAGCGTCCCGTCACGCGCGACGAACCCTGCGCGAACATCGGCGCCTTCGACAACGCAGCCGCTGCTCCATTCGATTCGAATGTGCCCGTGAAGCAGATGCCCTTCGCGTGATTACGCCGGAAACCCAACGCAGGGCCGCCCGGCGGCGCCAGCGCGTTGACGATTTTCGGTGGTGTCAGCCGGCCAGGCGTGAGCCAGCCTGCCGTATACGCAAACGCAATCGCCACGACGCCGACGATGATCGCAATCAAGGCCAGTGAGCGTGCAGCGGATGCTTGTGAACCGGGTCTGTCAGCCATGGAAGCCTCGCTCGAGAGTTCTGCTGGCGACAATCTAGCAGCATCATAAAATTCGTGCAGAAGGGAGCGGAGCGAGCAAATCTGCGATAGGTGTCCACGAGGCAACACCGTGTATCTGTCCGCATGTCTACTGTCCCCATTCGAATCCGTCTAGCATGACGGCATGCTCAAACGAGCGCAGCGTGCTGCGTGACTATCATGGATACCATCAAGATCCTGCTTCAAACGACCATTCCTTCCGTCGCCGATGACTGGTCGATCGCCCGGTTCAGCCGCCTTGCCGAACTGCTGCGCAATCATCGCGATGCCGAGGGGCGCGCCGTATTCGACGTCGTCGCGAGAGACCGCGAGCAACCCGGAGAGCCGGACCCGGTGCTTTCGCGTCTGGATGAAACCGCGTTCGACGAGTTGTGGCTATTTGCCGTCGATAACGGCGATGGCCTGACGCCCGAAGACTGCGAAGGCATCACGCGATTCCGGCAGGCGGGCCGTGGTCTGATGGTGACGAGAGATCACATGGATGTGGGCTGTTCGCTGTGCAGCCTGGGCGCAGTGGGCAAGGCACATCACTTTCATACCCGCAATGTCGATCCCGACGAGTCGCGATGCGTATGCGACGATCCGTTTTCCACGCATATTTCATGGCCTAATTTTCACTCGGGCGCGAATGGAGACTTTCAGCAAGTTGCGATCGTCGGGCCGACGCATCCCGTACTGACGAATGCCGACTCTCCGACGGGCGCGATTCGCTATCTGCCGGCTCACCCGCACGAAGGCGCCGTCGATGCGCCCGACGATGCATCAGCCCGCGTGATCGCGCGAGGCAACAGCAAGATCACAGGCAAGAGCTTCAATCTTGCCGTCGCCTTTGAACCGTCCAGCGACGGAGGGCCCGCTGTCGCGCAAAGCACGTTTCATCATTTTGCCGACTACAACTGGGACGCGCGGCTCGGTTGTCCGAGCTTCGTGGACGAGCCGCCAGGCAACGGGATGCAGACGGAGCAACAGGCGCTGCAGGACGCGCATCGATATGCGATCAATCTCGCGCTGTGGCTGGCAGGGAAAACGCCGCATTGATAGACGTTCGGGTGCCCGTCATTCTCTTTTTGTCTTCGGTTGTTCGGGCTTCTGCTGCGGGTCTTTTCCGCGTTGCGTTGGTGCCCTTGTGCAGGCGTCCGGCGGCGTTGCATACGGCACGTCGTTGCAGCAACACGCGTAAACGGGAAAACCGTATGCGTTCGTGCGGATGATGGTGGTCGGCCCGTGTAGCGGGCATACCGCGTTCATGGTGCCTCCTCGAATTCATCGGTCGATTATCTATCCTACTGCTGTTCGACGCGATGTTCACGTGGCGATTCGGCTCGCCCGCTCGAACCCTTATCGCCCAGGGCGTTCGCCAGGGGAAAAACCATCATCGGCAGAAGCGAGCCCTGCGAACCGCTCGGCGATCGCGGTCCCGGACGCGGGAAGATTCAACGCAAACCTTCAACGACGGGATAACGCTCACTCACGCAGCTTGCCCGGCCGCGTTCGCACGCCGCCGCCGCGTCCCCGTTGTCTTCGACACTTCCTCGACGGGCGCGGCATCGCTCGCCCGCTGCGCCTGATAGGACTCGCCCCATTCCCTGAGACTGATCAGCACCGGCGCAAGCGTCTCGCCGAACGGCGTCAATTCGTATTCGACCTTCGGCGGAACCTGAGGATAGACATGGCGCGCAACGATGCCGTCCGCTTCCAGCTCGCGCAGTTGCAGCGTCAACATGCGTTGCGTCGTGTTCGGCAGCAGCCGGGTGAGTTCCATGAAGCGCTTCTTTTCGTGCATCAGATGAAACAGGATCACCGGCTTCCACAAACCGCCGATTACCGAAAGCGTGACTTCGACGGCGCAGCCGCTCTTGCTGTCCAGGCGTTTAGGTCGCATGGCATTTATACCTACATAATTGATAGTACCGGCGATAATTGTACCTTCTTGCGGTAATCGACGTGCGACCTGACAATCACGACGTGGCCGCGGGCTTTCCGCGACCTCGCGCGCCGGCCAACGCGCGCGACCGCCTTTTCGACGGCGATGCCGCATCGCGCATCGTCAGTCCGCCAATCGACTATCAGGAGTTGCTTCGATGAAAGCCATTACCTTGCGCCAGCCCGCCGGACTGGACAATCTCGTCCGCGTGGAGCTTGCCGATCCCGGCGCGCCGGCGCCTGGCGAAATCCGCGTGCGCATTCACGCAAGTTCGCTCAACTTCCATGACCTGGGTGTCGTCACGGGACGCATGCGCACGGATGACGGCCGCATCCCGATGTCCGATGGCGCGGGCGTCGTCGAAGCGATCGGTGACGGCGTGGCGGAATTCGCCGTCGGCGATGCCGTCGTATCGACGTTCTTTCCTTACTGGCTTGACGGCGGCCCGACGCTGGCCGATTTTTCGACAACGCCGGGCGATGGCGTCGACGGCTACGCTCGCGAGAGCGTCGTGCGTCCCGCGCAATGGTTCACGCACGCGCCGCGCGGCTACAGCCACGCGGAGGCAGCGACGTTGACCACTGCCGGCCTGACCGCGTGGCGCGCGCTAGTCGTTGATTACGCGCTGAAGGCGGGCGACACCGTGCTCGTTCAGGGCACGGGCGGCGTCTCGATCTTCGCGCTGCAGTTCGCGAAGCAGATGGGCGCGACGGTGATCGCGACGTCGTCATCCGACGAGAAACTGGCGAAGGCAAGCGCGCTCGGCGCCGATCACGTGATCAACTACAAGCGCGACACCGACTGGGCCGCCAAGGTACTCGAAATCACGGACGGCCGCGGTGTCGACAACGTAGTCGAAGTGGGCGGTCCGGACACGCTGGGGCAGTCGATCCAGGCTTGCCGGATCGGTGGTCACATCGCGTTGATCGGTGTATTGACGGGACTGGCAGGGCAGGTGCCGACGGCTGAACTGATGCGTCGTCAGCAGAAGCTGCAGGGGCTGATTGTCGGCAGCCGCAAGCATCAGATGGACATGATCCGCGCGATCGATGCAAACGGAATCAAGCCGGTGATCGACAGCACGTTCGCGCTCGGCGAGATTGCCGATGCGTTCCGCCATCAGGCGGCGGGCAAGCATTTCGGCAAGGTTTGTCTGGCGGTTTGAAGCGAGTGACGATAGCAATCGGGCGCTGCGGGCGATCTTCTCCTTTCAGGTGAAGATCGCGACAGGTCAGTAGTAAAGCCAGCGTCCGTATTCCGGCGACCAGTACCAGCGGCCAGCATACGGCGTCGGCTGGTATTCGCCGCCCCAGGCAGCGGATGGCGCGTAGTAGGCGTACGGACGGGCGGCCACGCTGGTTGGCCGCTGCACGTAGCCATAGGCTTGCGGCGGAGGCTGCATCGCTACGGGTGGCGGCGCGTACTGAGTTCGCGGTCGCGCGTACTGCGGCTCGGTCGTGTAGACCTGTGCTGTACGTGGCATGACAGCGTCGTCGCCATCGTCATCGGCGAACTCTTCGGGCGGCATCGCATTCTGTTGTTGCGCGCGTCCCGTAGACCGCACGATGACGGCATTTCTCGGCGGAGCGCTTGAGCGTTGCACCGGTTGCGGGTTCTGCAGCGAGTCGGTATCCGTCCAGGCGTCGGCTGTCGCGACTGGAGAGCGACGGGCAACCGGCTTTGTTGGCGCGATGCGAGTGCTGCTGGATGCGGGCGCTTGTGTGCCTGGCTGTTCCCCAAGTGGCTTTGACGTGACGGGCACCTCTTGCACGGTCTCGATATCGCTTGTCTCGCTGTAGACGTGTTTGATGTCGAGGATGGGTTTGCGAGCAGGCTCAACCGTCGGTTTCTGCGCCCGCGCTTCGGTTGCGGATGGCGTCGTGGCGGCAGTACTCTTTGCAGCGGCCTCGCGCGCGAGTTCCTCTTTCGCTGCCTTGTAGCCGCGATCGTAGGCCGCCTTCACTTCCCGGTCCTGGGCCTCGGCGTCGTCGGCCGCGTTGTACGCGTGGGATGATGCCGAAAACAGGCAACCTGTGGCGAGAAACGCGCCGGTCAACGTCTGCCTCAAGCGTGCGTCCATGAGGCCTCCCTTTTTGGTTATTTGATGGCGAATCGTACAACGTCTCCAGCGACAAAAAAACGCCAGCGATGCCATTGCGTGCGCTTCCCAACTGAACCTTCAATCGCATGCGTTTGCAACGGAAACATGACGCGGCGATATGCGTGCGTCGCGCGCGGTCTCATGCCTCGTGGGATGAGCATCACATGTAGCGTCAGCGCCGCTATGGAAGCAGACGCTATGGCTTGCTCCAGACCAGCCTCCAGCACATGAGAAAGGTACCCTTAGCGTCCCTTGAAACCGCTCCTTCGGCCGTACACGCGGCGCCGGGAAGCGCGGGGCCGAATTGGGCGACCTCTCTATCGGCGTCGGCGAGTGCATCGGCGGGCACCCGTCCCCAGATGGACAGGCTGGCCAGTACGCCGGCACAGCCGACCAGGATAATCAGCGAACGTTTCAATCGGGCGGGGCGGCTGGCAATAAGGTCGATTCGCATCGGGAGGCTCTCTCAGGCGGGGCTTATGAGCGCTCTTATCGGCATCGGCTGTCAAAAGAATAGATCCCGCTTCAATTATTTTTTTCGGGCCAGATTGTTGGCGTTTTTGAAGCGGGTAGTTGAGGGTTTCAGTTGCCAGCAACGGGTTCCCGTCGAGCGTTCCGGCGCAGCATATCGGCGGGCACGCCGAACGTTCGGACAAACGCGCGGCGCATGCGCTCCCGATCCGCAAAACCCGTTTCCTGCGCCACGACGTTGATCGTGTGCCGGCCCTGTTCGATCATGAATCGGGCGGCTTCCAGCCGTAGCTGCTCCACGGCCTTGGCGGGCGACTGACCGGTCTCGGCCACGAACGCGCGGCTGAACTGGCGAGGGCTGAGGTTGGCCACCGCGGCAAGTTCCTCGACGGTCAGCGGATTGCGCAGGTTCCGGCGGATGTGCGCCAGCACCATTTCGATCCGATCGGACTTTGGCGTCATGTCGAGAAGCGCGGAATGTTGCAACTGCCCACCCAGCCGACGCTGATTCATGACCAGAAGCCGCGCGACCATTTTCGCGGTCTCGGGACCGAGGTCGTTATCGATCAACGCAAGAACGAGATCGATACCGGCCGTCATGCCGGCCGAGGACCAGATGGGACCGTCGTTGACGAAGATTCGATCTTCTTCCGTGATGACTTCCGGGAAGCGGGCCCTGAATTCAGACGCGTGGGCCCAATGCATGGTGGCGCGTCGGCCATTCAACAGTCCGGCCTCAGCGAGTACGAATGCGCCGCTGCAGATCGAGGCAATCCGTCTCGATGCTTTGGCTGCCTCCTGAACGAACGCGATCACTGCGGCATCGGAGGACGGCATTTTCATTTCCGTGATCGAACCCACGATGACCGTATCGAAAGCCGGATCGCCGAACGGCTCGGTTTCGAGTGTCATGCCGCCCGAAGAACGGACGGGACCGCCACGGGCAGACAGCACATGGACGTCGTAGCACGGACCCGCCGGCGGCAGGTTCGCGATCTCGAACGCTGTTAGCGCCGCAAGACTCATCATCTGAAATCGTTGCGGCACGATAAAGCCAATCCGATGCATATCTATTCCTGAGGTCCGGCTTGCGCGCCTGACCGCGCATTAGCGACATTCCACGGCCGCACTCGCAGATTCCTTCTCGATGCAGCGAGCCTCGTACGTCCGTGCGACGCACGTCATGAATGGTGGCAACAACGACATAGATCGTAAAGGGCGGAGGCGATAAGGTACAAGCACTTCATCATCTGTCTCGCACCAGCGAAAGGAACACCATCATGTCGAAGATCATCCGGGCCGCAGCCGTTCAGATCGCGCCCGTTCTCTACAGCCGGGAAGGCACCGTCGATAAGGTCGTCAAGAAAATTCTGGAACTCGGCAAGCAGGGCGTCCAGTTTGCGACCTTCCCTGAAACTGTCGTTCCGTACTATCCGTACTTCTCGTTCGTCGAATCTCCGTTTGCGATGGGAGCCGAACATTACAAGCTTCTCGATCAGGCAGTGGTCGTGCCGTCCGAGACGACACGTGCAATTGGCGAAGCGGCGCGTCAGGCAAAAATGGTGGTGTCGATCGGCGTCAATGAACGCGACGGCGGCACGCTCTACAACACGCAACTGCTGTTCGATGCAGACGGCACACTCGTGCAACGCCGCCGCAAGCTCTCGCCGACCTATCACGAGCGTATGGTCTGGGGAATGGGCGACGGTTCAGGTTTGCGCGCGATCGATACCGCCGTGGGCCGTGTCGGTCAGCTCGCCTGCTGGGAGCACTACAACCCGCTAGCGCGTTATGCGCTGATGGCCGATGGCGAGGAAATCCATTCGGCGATGTATCCGGGTTCGTTTGCTGGAGATCTGTTCTCCGAGCAGATATCCATCAACATCCGCCAGCATGCGCTGGAGGCGGGCGCCTTCGTTGTCAACGCGACAGCGTGGCTGACTCCCGAACAACAGCAGCAGATTCTGAAAGATACGAATACCACCCAGGTGGGCCCGATCTCGAGCGGCTGTTTCACTGCAATCGTTTCGCCCGACGGTGAGTACATGGGCGGTGCGCCGCTGCGCGAAGGAGAGGGCGAGATCATCGCAGACCTCGATTTCTGGCAGATCGACAAGCGCAAACGCATGATGGATTCGCGTGGCCATTACAGCCGACCGGACGTGCTCGGGCTGGTGATCGACCGCACGCCGAAGACTCACGTCATCGAGCGCTCGCTGCGCGCGCCTGGCGAAGAGCCTGTCAGGGATCTCGAAGTACTCGCCTGAACCGAGGCTTGTGCGGTCGTGCGCGCATGACGCGCGCAATCCGACCGCTCGAATTTGCACCAATATCAAGGAGTAGCAGAAATGAACTTCAATGATGTCATGCTGGAGCGCAACGCCACGTTCGCCGAGACCGAGTTCGCGCCTGAACTGAAGATGCTTCCGTCGACGGGGACGGTTGTCGTCGGCTGTGTCGATCCGCGTGTCGATCCCGTGAACGTGCTGGGGTTGAAGCAAGGTGAAGCGGCCGTGATCCGGAACGTCGGCGGGCGCGTCAACAAATCGTTGCTCGAAACGCTGGCGGTGTTGAGCGTCGTCGCGGCATCGGCGGGACGCCCGGATGGTGCGCGCAATCTCGTGCTGCTCCAGCACACCGATTGCGGGATCATCGGCTGTCACCGGCATGCGCCCGCATTGCTCGCCAAGCATCTCGATGTCGAGACGGACGCGCTCGATGATCTCGCGATCACCGAGCCCTACAAGGCGGTCGCACTCGATGTCGCGGCGCTCAAGGCAAACAAGGCGCTGCCCGATGGTCTGGTGGTGTCAGGTCTTGTCTACGACGTCAAAACCGGCAAGATCGAAACCGTCGTCCCGCCGGCACCCTTGCGGGCGGCCGCCGCTTGACGGCGGCGTATCGGTCATCGTCGAGAGGAAAGTTTTTACTATGCTTCTTGTGAACGCAGCCCATCCAACATGCCCGGAGGTACGGGCCATATGTTCGAAGCGGTGAAGGCGGCCGGCGGGATCGCGGAACCGCCAATCCGGCCTCTCGGGTCGACGGAATGATGGCGCCATGTTGAAACCACTGTGCAAGCCGAGGCGGTGGTGAAGATGCCGGGGGCCGTTGGCCGATCGGCCAGACATGAGCGGCGGCCGTTTCAAATGCCAAGTGAGATCCGCCACGCCATGTCCATCAAGCACGGAATGAGAACGCCGACGACAGCCCGTTGACCGAGCGCGGTCGAGTTCGATGTCTCGCGCCCGAACGTCAGTTTGTGCGCGATGCGACGGACGTTGCGATGTCCCCCGAGGCGCCTCGGCGCAGCCTCACGGTTCCGTCGAGCAACCCGGTGAAAAGTGACCGGCCGTCATGCGTGAACGCCACGCTGCTTACCTGGTTCTCGCTGCCGCGTAGGGCCTCGGGGCGATCGTGCGTCGACTTCGGCTCGTCGAACTGGACAACCTGCTGATGCGAGTACGTGTCCCAGAGCTTCACTGTGGTGTCCTCGCTCGCCGTTGCGAGGCGAGCGCCGTCCGGCGAGAAGGCGAGATCGTTCACGCGCCCGGTGTGGCTCGAGAAGGTCGCGAGTGGTTTGATGCCGTCGTTCGACACGTGCCACAGCCGGGCCAGCCGTCCGGCTGCGGCGGCCAGTATGTCGCCGCGAGGCGAGAAACGTACGGTGGGAATGAGCGTCCCGTTCTCCTCCTCGGCGCTCGGCGGACGAGGCTCTACGCCGGTGCGCGCGGTCGCGAGCAGCGCGCCCGTCGTGGCGTTCCACAGACGAATGCTGCCGTCATCGCTTCCTGTCGCGAGCAGCCGCCCGTCCGGCGAAAAGTCGATCGCCGTAATCCCGGCCGTTGGTCCGCGAAACGACAGCGTCTCGAGCGCGGCTCCGTCCAGGTTCCAGAGGTGGATCTCACCGCCCGATCCCGCTATGGCAAGCCGTTCGAGATTTGGCGAGAACGCGACGGCGTTGGCCTTCGATACACCGTGCGCGACTTGGGTGGTTTTGTTCGTCCGCGTGTTCCACAGCATGACGCCGTTGTCGCCGCTCGCAAGGGCGACGATATGCTTTGCCGGTGCGAATGCAATGCCCCGAAGTTCGAAATTGAAGTCCTTCAGCACTGCGGTCCTCTGCCCGAGCGAGGCATCCCAGATCACGATATTGTCCGAACTGGCTAGCACCGCCTGGCTATCGGTGTTCGAGGTCACGATAAAGCTGATCGTCGAGGCCGACGCGTCCGGCTCTTCGAATTCGGGATTCGCAGCGCCGTTCCACAGGCGCACCACGCCCTGACTCGCGGTGAGCAGCGACCCGTCGGTTGTGAGCGCGATACCGCTAACGGGTCCCGCGTGCCGCAGGACGTTTCTGCGCGCCGTACGCGATTCGACATCCCAGAGTTCGACGTTGCTCTCGCGGCTGACGACCGCCAGGGCCGACCCGCTGTCGTTGATGGCGAGCTGCGTGATGGGCCCGCTCGCGTGTAGTACGGCTGGCGGCTGGGTGACGTCGTCGTCGAAGAAGAGCAACTCGCCATCTTCCGTTGCGGCGATCAGTTTTCCGCCCGAATAAGATGCCGCAATCAGCCGGCCGCTATTCTGAAAGGAGCCGACCAGCGCTCCCGAAGGCAAGTGGACGTCGACGCCGAAGCTGCTGCTCATGGCGAATAGCCCGCCGTTGCGCGAGTACGCGAAGAACAAGCCCGAAAAGGAGGCAGTGGTGTCGCCGTGCAGTTCCGCAAGGACCCGCTTGTGGGCAATGTCCCAGATGCGGGCGAACTTTCCTTGCCCATTAACGCCAAGCACGGCTATCTGGTTGCCGCTCGGCGAGAACCCGACCTCCACGCAGTCGGTACCGAGATCGGGCAGCGAGAAGAGTTGCCGGCCGTTGGCAGCGTCCCAGACCTGCACGGCCATGTCTTTTCCGATTGTGGCGACCTCGGCGCCGTTCGGGGACAACGCGATATCGCTGATTTCCTTGTCGAGCGGACCGAGTGTCGCGAGCAGATGCGGGTTGTGCCCGGACCAGATCTTCGCGTTCGGTCCGTTCGCGGTCGCAAGCGCGGACCCATCCGGCAAAGCGGACAAAAGCCGGACCGAGGGATCGCGGACGATCTCGGACGCCGCGCCCAGATGACCCAGGCGCCAGAAGTAATACCACTCGAACTCACGCAGCTTCTCGTCGCTGGCCGGCGCAGCCGATTCGAGCGACGAGACCATGCCCGTCATGTCGCTGCTCGTGTACTGTCGCTGCGCGCGTTGCACATTCTGCGCGTAACTCAGGTGCTGCGCCATCGTCTTCTGTTCCCAGGCGTCGCGCCCGGCGATGCCGCTTACAACGATCAAGGCCAGTGCGGCGGCGGCAAATACCGCTTGCAATTTGCGAGTCTGGGACTGGCGCCGCCTGTCGCGCTGTTCGACTTCGGCGCGGGGAAGACCGTAGAGATCCGCGAGGAGTTTGTACCACGCGTCCTGCATGTGCTTGCCGGGAATGCGCGGGAGCGCCGTCGAAAACGCGCGAAAGTCGGCAGCCAACGGCAGGGTCATCATTTCTTCGAGGCAGGCGGGAAAGGCCTTCTCGTTTTCGTTGCCGTTTATTGCCTCGTTGTTGGGGATGCCTGACAACAAAACGAGCACCACATTTTGCTTGCCTCTGAGGCCAACGAATCGCCTGATTTCGTCATCGACGTAGCTGCTGCCGCGAGCCGCCGGTGAGCAGATGACGATCAGCTTGGCCGAGGCGGCAAGGTGCTTGTCGAGACCCTCGAAGTATTCGTTGCCCGCGAAATCACGCGTGTCCCGAAAGATCTCGATGTGCCGTTGTGGTGCGTCGAGATCCTTCGGTGGCTTGTAATGTTCGAGAGCACTTTCGAGAGCGCTTGCAAAGACAATGTCCTTGCGCGAATAGCTGATGAACGCGTCGTGCTCAAACGAATGGTCGTCCGCGACGCCTGTCTGCACGGCTCATCTCCTGGTCGGTGCTGACCTTGGTAAAGCTTAGGAAATGCGGATGTTCGACGTCAAGGTGTCAGATGCAAGCGCGTTCCTTAGCGGACTTCGCGGCGTGATGGCACTTCGGCTATCAATTAAGTGTGGCGTTTCCCGGCATGTCTCTGTTGCGTACGAGCGCATTGTTGTCGGAGACATCAATGCGTCAGCAACTTGTTTGCAAACGATGGTGGATCGATGCCGCCACCCGTAGCAGCGCACACAAACGCCCGTTATCAATGTAAAAGCACAGGACGACAACGATCGCGATAACTGAACAAAATAGTGAAACAGCGAGTCCCGGAAACGGCCCCCAACCAGTGCTCTTTTTCTTACGACATCCGAACGGCGCGATTGTCGGCAACGGAAGTTCTCTGAAGTCCAGCACCCATTCGCCGCGCAGCGTGAAGCAACCAGCCGCGAGCGATCGCGACCGGCCACCGCACGTAGACAACCGATAAAATCAATCCGCTTCCAGATCCATGCGCCCGGTTCGCAGCAACGCTCGCGCTACCTCCTCCGAAAACCGCATTGACCGGCCGTCGATCAACATTCGTTCCGCATCCGCTGGATCACGCTCTATATCAGGCAATCCATGCGCGACGAGCGCGCGAGCGCAGCCGATCCAGTCGCCGTGTTCAACACCGGCAGGTTCATTGATCGAAGCCCACGACAACGTGCCCAGCACGTCGGAACCGAAGCCATGTGTCTCTCGCCAACTTGCTCCATGCGTAAGGAGGAACGCGGTCAATTCGACATCGCCGCGAAGCACGGCATGGTTCAACGCCGTCGCGTCCCAATCGCCGCCGCGCGCAGCAATCGGCCAGCCGAGTTCGACCATGACCTTGATCGCGTCGCCCGATCCCCACGCGGCTGTATCCGGCAATAGCCGCAACTGATCCGCCGGCAGCGAACGAGGAAGATCGGGACGCTGTGCCTGGATGCGACGCGCCTCGCTGGCATCGGCGCGCGCACAGGCCGCCACGAACTCGTCCTCGGCGCTGAGTGCGTCGTTTGCCCCGGCGGCGCGCAACAAGTCCGCGACCTCGCGCAGTCCTGTTTGCATCGCCAGTCGCCAGGCGCTGACGCCACCGGGCGTGCGCGCCTGCGGGTCGGCACCGGCGGCGAGGAGGGCGGCGATATGACGAGCCGATCGTCGCACGGCGATGGCGCGCAGCAGCGGCGGTCCCCATGTCGTCGTCGGACCCGCTGCAACGGGTTCATTCGGATCGCCGCCGTGTGCCAGCAGCAGTTCCAGTGCAACAGGGTTCGGCATGTCGAGCGCCCGACGCAGCGCATTCGTTCCGCCGACGCGAGCGCCATGCTGCAGCAGCAAGCGTGTGCAAGTAGGCTCTTCCAGCGAGTGATAAAGCGATTCGTCGTCGTTGGGATTCGCACCTGCGGTGAGGAGCATCTCCGTCAGAACGGCATCGCGGTTGACGCCCGCTGCGCCGTAGAGCGCGGACAGTGGTTCCGACTCGTGGGGCGACGCCAGTGAAGCGGGCGGGTACCGGTTGCCGATACGCTGATTGGGATTGGCGCCGGCCTGAAGCAGAAACCGCGCGCACTCGCGTAGCCGTTCAGCGAACTGCGGCAGTTGTCCCAGGCGCGAATGCGTGACGGCGACGAGCGGCGGAAGATTCAGCGGTCCGTCCGGCCGATTGATCCAGTCCGGATCGGCTGAGACTGCGCGGGTTATCACGTCGAGCTGTCCTGCAGCGCACGCCACCGACACATCCGCTGAAGGCAAGCCGGGATGGTCGCGCAACAACTGCGCCGCGACGCGCGGCCTCGCGGCGTCGTATCCGCCGACGACGTCGCCGCCGTAAGCAAGGCCAAGCCAGTGTCGAATCAAATCCTGCTGTTCACGCTGCACGGCAAGGCTTTCGACGTACAGGCGAAGCTCTGCCCATGAAGCGAAGCCGTACTCGCGCGCGATGCACGACTGCGCGTCGTGCAGACGCAATCCGAGTGCGTTGACGTCGTCAGGCGTTTGATGCGCGGCAGCAGGAAGGTTGTCGATGAAGCGCGAAGTAGCCGTTGCATCGCCATCGCGATAGAGGCGGAGCAGTTCTTTCGCCTGCTTCTTCAGATGGTCGAGATTGGCCCTGGAAGGCAGCGTATTCATTGCGGATCCTCGTGCATTGGAGGCTGTCGGTCCGCAACACCGCCTGCACAAAGGATGGTGAGATAACGCATTGGCTATCGCAGGTGAGTTCAACTCTTTCCGCGGACCCGGAAGCGGCCTGTACCGCTGACGAGATGCTAGGAGAAGACGGGCGGCGCCGTCAACTCCCACGCACATGCACGGATCTATTCCTGCGGAGGCAGCAGCGCCAGAAGCAGACGCCGCAACTCCAGACACTCCCGCTGTGTCAGCCTCGCCGTGAGAATGCGCTCGACTTCCTCGACACGCGGACGCAAGGTCGCAATCTGCTTCTTGCCGTCCGCAGTGAGAAACAGCACATAACTGCGCTTGTCGACGGGATCGTCGGACCGTTCGATCAGGCCATTGCGCACCATGCGCGCGACGAGATCGGCGATCGTCGAACGGTCCACGTCGAGTTCATCGCCGAGTTGCCGCTGATTGACGCCGGGTGTTTTATGCAAGATCTCGAGCGCCGCATACTGGACGCTCGTGACCTCGGCGGAGACTTCGCTGAGCCATACCGCTACGTGGCGCTGCTGGGCGCGGCGCACGAGACTGCCCGTAAATTTCGAGAGCGCTTCTGGGTTGTCGTGTCTGGTCGGCAATTTCGCAGTTTCGGAGCGGGTTAGCGCATGCGGAATATCGGCTGGAAAAAGGCCTTCAGTTCCGCATATGCATCGAGTGGAAGAACATGCGCGACGTATTGATCCGGACGGACCACGACGAGCGCGCCCCGTTCGCGGTCGATGCCGCGCGCGTCGAAGATATCAGTCGCTGCGTCGCTCGTAAATGTTTTCTCGTAGTCGATGAGGCCGTAGCGTCCCTTGCGCGGCAGCAACAGGGCGGGCAGGTCGTCGAGACGTACTTCGCGATGCGGCTGCTGCAGCACCGCGCGCAGATCGAACACGCTATCCACGTCGGCATCCTCTGGCGTGGTAAGCCGCAACACAGAATCGGACGATGTAGCGAGATGCTCGCACAGTGCATCGAGCGCAGTCCGTTTCGCGTCCGCGAACGCGTACAGGCGCCAGCGGCCGTCCGCGGATGCCGCGTGTCCGAGATGGACAGGCTTTGCATCGGCGACACGAACGACGGGCGATGAATGAAAACGCGTGCCGATCACGAAACCCTTGGCGAGCGCCTGATGCGCCGCTTCGCCTGTCAGCACACCCGGCCGGTAATGCGTCGCGACGCCTGCAGTATATCGGCCCGCGCGAACAAAATAGGCTTGCAGTTCAGCCGGATCGACGCCGCCTGCCTCGGGCCGGTTGGGATCTTTCGGCGGCGCGGCCATCATCGCCGACCATTCCTTGTCGAAGTCGATCAACTCCTGCGCGATGGGCTGACGTTCGTCGGAATACGTGCGCAACAGATCGGCGTCGCTGCGTCCTTGCAGCACCGCGCCGAGTTTCCAGCCGAGATTGAAGCCGTCCTGCATCGACACGTTCATGCCCTGGCCGGCCTTCGCGCTATGCGTATGACAGGCGTCACCCGCGATGAACACGCGCGGGTCGCGAGACGTGCCGTCGGCGGCGAGGGCATCGTCGAATCGATCGGTCAGGCGCTGTCCCACTTCATACACGGAGAACCACGCGACTTCCTTCGCATCGAGCGTATAGGGGTGCAGGATGTGCTGAGCCGTCTCGATGATGTGATCGACGGTGGTCTGTTTGAGGCTGTCGCGATTCTCGGGCGTGACCTCGCCCAGATCGACGTAGAAGCGCACCAGGTATCCGCCTTCGCGCGGAATGATGAGCAGATTGCCCTTGCTCGCAGACTGAATGGCGGCTTTCAGGCGGATGTCCGGGAAGTCCGTGACGGCGAGCGCGTCCATCACGCCCCACGCATGGTTGGCGGCATCGCCGCGCAGCGTTTGTCCGATGGCCGTACGCACGCGGCTGCGGGCGCCGTCGCAACCGACGACGTAGCGCGCACGCACGGTGACTTCCTCATCCAGCCGTGCTTCATCCGTGCGGCGCAACGTCACGCGTACCGGGTATTCACCCGTATCGTCGCGTTGCACGTCGACCAGTTCCAGATCGTAGTCCGGTTCGAGCCGTTGCGCGGAGCGACGCATCACATCGAGCAGATAGTCCTGCACGCGTGCCTGATTGACGATCACATGCGGAAACTCCGACATGCCTGTTTCGGTATCCTGAACACGGCCGGTACGCTTGATGGCGCCACGATCCTTTGCATCCGGGCGCCAGAAAACGGTTTCGTTGACCCAATACGCTTCCCGCTGCAAGCGGTCGCTGAGGCCGAACGCATTGAACATCTCGACAGTCCGGCACGCGACACCGTCCGCCTGTCCCATCTGCAACGGTCCTGAGCGACGCTCCACGATGCGCGTGCGGATGGTCGGAAATTGCGAGAGTTGTGCTGCCAGCACGAGTCCCGCAGGACCGCTTCCGACGATCAGCACGTCGACCGTGTCGGGCATCTCGACGTGAGGCGCGTTGTCGGCAGCCGGCTCGATGGTCGGATCGCCGACGCGGAAACCGTTGAGATGAAATTGCATGGTGTCTTCCTCCAGGGTGTGCGTGTCATCGTGATGCTGAATATACTCCGTACACCAACCATTTAAAAGCACTTCATGTGGCAGTGGATGTTTACCCTGGCCTGACGAATTCGAAAGCGTGGCCCTGGCCGCGTTCGAAAAAGCTGCCTATATCCGGCAGGCGGACGCCGCAGCGCAGTCTTCGCCGCCATATCGGGTAAAACCCTAAGTCCTATTCCGCGCGACCGCCGACTCTGCTATAAATTGCGCTCCGTAGCTGATGACGTTTTAGCACGGCGATTTCTTGCAAGATTGGCAAGGTTCAGCGGGACCGTTTGAAAGGAATGGCATGGCGCGCGTAGTTGTGGTGGGCAGCATCAACATGGATATGGTGGTCGTCACCAACACGTTTCCCCGTCTGGGCGAGACACTGTTCGGCACGGGCTTTTCGACGAGCCCTGGCGGCAAAGGCGCGAATCAGGCCGTCGCGGCGGCTCGACTTGGCGCGCAGGTGACGATGGTTGGCCGGGTAGGCGCCGACGCCTTCGGTGAAGACATGAAGGCGACGCTCGTGCGTGAAGGCGTGGACGTGCGCTACGTCACGACCGCGCGCCAGGCGACGGGTATCGCCGCGATCACGCTGAAGGGCGGCGATAACGCGATCGTCGTCGTGCCGGGCGCCAACTCTGAACTGTCGCCCGAAGATATCGACCGCGCCGCCGATGCATTCGAGCAGGGCGATGTCGTGCTGGCCCAACTCGAGGTGCCGTACGCGACCGTCCTGCATGCAGCGCGTCGCGCCCGCGCGCTCAACAAGCCGTTCTTTCTGAACCCGGCTCCCGCCGTCGCACTGAGCGACGAACTGCTGGATCTCGTCACGCTGTTGACGCCCAACCAGCACGAACTCGCGACTGCGTTGCAAACGAGTGAAGCGCAGTGGGCCGACGAACTCGCGCGACGTCCCGGCCAGATCGCGATGACGCGTGGCGAGGAAGGCGTGTGCTACGCAGACACGGACGGCAAGCTCGTGTACCAATCCGGCTTCGCGGTCGATGCGGTCGATACGACGGGCGCCGGCGACACGTTCAACGGCGCACTCGCGGCCTTCTGGAGTCTCGGGATCGGCGAGGCGGTACGCCGCGCCAATGCTGCGGCAGCACTGTCCGTCACGCGCGCGGGCGCGCAAGGCGGCATGCCGACGCTCGCCGAACTGGACACGTTTCTCGAAGCTCAATCATGAAAAAGCTGGGACATTTGAATCGCGACATCGCGCGCGTGCTGGCATCGATGGGCCATACCGACAGCCTCGTGATTGCCGATTGCGGCCTGCCGATTCCCGAAGGAGTGGAGTGCATCGACGTATCGCTTGCGCTCAACGTGCCGGGTTTCTTCGACGTGCTCGACAGTGTGCTCGCCGATTTCAAGGTCGAACGCGCGGTGTTTGCGAGCGAGAGCGCCGAACACAACGCGGCTGTCGTGGAGCGCATTGCACAGATGGCATCCAGCAAGATTGAAGTCGAACAGGTGCCGCACGAGACGTTCAAGCAGCGCTCGCGCGAGGCCAAAGCCATTATCCGCACGGGCGAGTGCAGTCCTTACGCGAATGTGATCTTGCATTCCGGCGTCATCTTCTGAGAGGCACACCATGGAAGTGTTGATGCAGGGCATCGGCAAGGCCTTCGGACCGGTACGCGTGCTCGAGGGCGTCGATTTTCACATCAGCGCGGGCGAGATCCACGCGCTGATGGGTGAAAACGGCGCCGGCAAATCGACGCTAATGAAGATTCTGTGCGGGGTCTATCAGGCTGACGCAGGCAAGATCCTGATCGATGGCCGCGCCGCGCAGATTCGCAACACGGTCGAGGCCGAACATGCCGGCATCGCGATCATCCACCAGGAACTGAACCTCATCCCGCAACTGACGGTGATGGAGAACCTCTTCCTGGGCCGCGAACCGAGCCGGTTCGGAATCGTCGACAACGCGAAGATGCGCCGCGAGGCGCGCAAGTGGCTCGACATGGTTGGCGCGCACGACATCGATCCGCAGACGGAAGCGGGGCAACTGTCGATCGGACGCCAGCAACTGGTCGAAATCGCAAAGGCGCTTTCACTGGATGCGCGCGTCGTCGTGATGGATGAGCCGACGGCCGCGCTCACCAATCGCGAGATCGACACGCTGTTCGAGATCATGCTGTCGCTGAAGGCTCGCGGCGTTGCAATCGTCTATGTCTCGCACCGGATGGAAGAGATCTTCCGGATCTGCGACAAGATCAGCGTGCTGCGCGATGGTCACTTCGTCGGCGAACGCGCGATCCGGGACACGAGTTTCGATGAGATAGTCCGGCTGATGGTCGGGCGCGAACTCGGCGAGCGTTTCCCGAAGCGGCAGCACAAGCCGGGCGCGGTCCGCTTGCAGGTCAAAGGTCTCGCGGACCACGGCAACATCTCCGGCGTTTCGTTCGATGTACGTGCGGGCGAAGTGCTCGGCATCGCCGGATTGATGGGGGCGGGGCGCAGCGAAATTCTCAGAACGCTGTTCGGCGCCAACCGGAAAACGGCGGGGACCGTCACGCTGGATGGCAAGCCGCTCGAAGTGCGCGATGCGTCCAGTGCCATCGCGGCGGGCATCGGCTTCGTCACGGAAGACCGTAAAGGGCAGGGGCTCGTACTGGGTATGTCAGTGCGCGAGAACGCGACACTCGTCCATCTCGAGAGCTATGCAAGGCTTGGTTTCGTCGACAGCAAGGCCGAGCGCCAGGCGGTCGATGGATTGATCGAGCAGTTGCGTGTGCGCACACGGGATGCGGAGCTGGACGTGAAGTCGCTGTCCGGTGGCAATCAGCAGAAGGTGGTTTTCGCCAAGTGGCTTGCGCGACCGCCCAAGGTGCTGTTGCTCGACGAACCGACGCGCGGCGTCGACGTGGGCGGCAAGGCCGAAATCTACACGATCATCAATCAGCTGGCGGAGCGCGGCGTCGCAATCGTCATGGTGTCGTCGGAGCTTCCCGAGGTCCTTGCGATGAGCGACCGGATTCTCGTCATGCATCAGGGTCGCCAGAGCGGCCTGTTCGATGCGGAAGGCGCAACGCAGGAACTCATCATGACGGCAGCGGCGGGCGGCAACGCGACGCCTGTTTCGGTTGCTGCATAGACACCTCACACCTGATCCACAACGGCCGCGCGATTGGCAGCGCGCCGTGCATCCCAATTGAACGGTCCTGTCGCTAGCGACAGGAAAACACGCGAGACACATCATGGCGCAACTGAGTATCACACCGACCAACCGCGCGACGCTGCAGAAGCTTGGGCCGTTTATCGCCCTGCTTGTCATTGCGGTGGGACTCTCTATCGTCAGTCACAATTTTCTGACCGTCGACAATCTGCTGAACGTGATGCGTCAGGCGTCTATCAATGCGCTCATTGCATTCGGTATGACGCTGGTGATTTTGCTGGGCGGGATTGATCTTTCAGCGGGGTCGGTGCTGGCGCTGTCTTCCGTCATCATCGCGAGCCTTTTGACCTCGGGTATGCCGGCAGGTCTTGCGACGCTCGCCGGACTCGTTGCAGGCGGCCTGATGGGACTCGTGAACGGGCTCGTGATCAGCAAAGGCAAAGTTGCGCCGTTTATCGCGACGCTTGGGTCGATGACGGTATTGCGGGGACTGGCACTCGTCCTGTCAAACGGCAGCCCGCTCAGCAGCTTCAACAGTGACTTCTTTTCGTTGCTCGGCGGCGGCTACATCGCGCGCCTCGTGCCGATTCCCGTCGTGCTCATGCTCGTCATGTTCGCGATCTTCTGGGTGCTGCTGCGCAAGACCGTGTTCGGCCGCCACATCTATGCGACGGGCGGCAACGCTGAATCGGCAAAGCTCTCGGGCGTGAAGGTCGATCGCATTCAGCTCTACGTGTACACGATCTCGGGCGTCATGGCCGCGCTCGCGGGCGTCGTGCTGACTTCCCGCCTGAACTCCGCACAGCCGACGGCGGGCACAGGCTATGAACTCGACGCCATCGCTGCCGTCGTGCTCGGTGGGACGAGTCTGACGGGCGGACGCGGCTGGATTTTCGGCACGCTCGTTGGCGCATTGCTGATCGGCGTTCTGAACAACGGTCTGAATCTGCTCGACGTGTCGTCTTTCTATCAGCAGGTCATCAAGGGCGGCGTGATCCTGCTCGCCGTGCTGATCGATCGCGGCAACAAGAAGGCGTGATGCAGGTTGATGAGGGAAGGGCGTAGGCCCTTTCTAGAGAGCTTTATTTATTACCGACTGCTGGACAGCAAAACCCAGTTTCACCACACAAGGAAGAAGAGGAAGACAATGCAGAAACCCGTTTCGCAGCGATTCTCGAAGCTTTTCGCCGCGCTGTGCGCAAGCACGCTGATGGCTGGTCTGGTTGCGTGTTCGAAGGAGGGCCCGGCGACGTCGGCAGACGCTGGAGCCAGTGCGGCATCGGCGCCCGCTGCAAACGGCGCGATCACGGTCGGGCTGTCGATCTCGACGC
This sequence comes from Paraburkholderia terrae, assembly GCF_002902925.1. Lineage (GTDB taxonomy): Bacteria > Pseudomonadota > Gammaproteobacteria > Burkholderiales > Burkholderiaceae > Paraburkholderia > Paraburkholderia terrae. The sequence continues at coordinate 1,397,464 of NZ_CP026112.1, forward strand.
TGAACAATCCGTTTTTCGTCTCGCTGCGTAAAGGCGCGGAAGACGAAGCTGCAAAAGACGGCGTGACGCTGATCACCGTCGATGCGCAGAACGATCCCGCGAAGCAGCAGGCGAGCGTTGAAGACCTGATCGAAAAGAAAGTCAGCGTGATCCTGATCAACCCGACCGATTCTTCGGCCGTGGCGAACGTCGTCAAGGAAGCGACCAGCAAGGGCATCAAGGTCATCTCGCTCGACCGGAGCGTACACGGCGCGGACGTCAGTTCGCACATCGCGTCGGACAACAAGGCCGGCGGCAAGATGGCGGCCGATTTCCTCGCGGAAAAGCTGGGCGGCAAGGGCAATATCGTCGAGCTTCAAGGCATTCTGGGCTCGTCGGCGGCGAATGAGCGTGGCGCTGGCTTCGACGACGAAGTGACGGCGAAGGGCGGCGTGAAGATCGCGACGAAGCAGCCTGCCGACTTCGACCGTGCGAAGGGTCTTTCGGTGATGGAGAACATCATCCAGAGCAACAAGGACATCCAGGGCGTGTTCGCACAGAACGACGAAATGGCGTTGGGCGCAGTGAAGGCGCTGCAGGCGGCGGGTCTGAAGAACGTGGCGGTGGTCGGCTTCGACGCAACCAGCGACGCCATCACGGCAGTCAAGGGCGGCCAGATGTCGGCGACCGTGCAGCAGCAGCCGGAGCTGATTGGCCAATACGGTGTGCAGACGGCGAAAAAGCTGGTCGATGGCCAGTCGGTCGACAAGTTCATCCCGGTACCGCTGAACCTCTACAAGCAGTAAGTTCTCATCTGTCCCTTCCCGTAGTACCATCAGGCGCCAGGACTCACGTCGCTGTGCGCCTGCCTCTGCCTCCGATCGAGATTGGGCGGCGAATCCCCGACGAAGTTGTATCGTACGCACGCACCGCTTACCGAAGCGGTGCGCTCGCGCCTGACTCATTGACCTGCAGGAAGCCCGCGTGACTCAGTTCGAGCGTCTGACCATCGACGACATTGCCCGCCTCGCGAAGGTTTCCCGTACTACCGCCAGCATGGTGCTCAACGGCTATGCCGAGCGCTACCGGATATCCGCGGCGACCGTCGAACGAGTGTTGCAGGTCGCAAAGGACCATCACTTCACGCCGTCGCAGTCGGCGCGGGCGTTGCGCACCCGACGCAGCAATACGATCGGTCTGGTGATTCCCGATTTGACCAACTCTGCGCACGCGGCGCTCGCACAGGCGATGGAATGGCAGTGCCGCGAACGCTATCAATATCAGCTCGTTCTTGTCACCAGCGATGAAAACCCGACACGCGAGACGGAGGGGATTGCGCACCTCGTGTCGCATCAGGTCGATGGCCTGATCGTGGTGCCGTGTACCGGGGATGCGAAGCGCTACGAGAAATGGATGAAGCGACTGCCTCTCGTGTTTGCCGATCGTCGCGTCGAGTCGAGCAGCATTCCGTACGTCGTCACCGATGCGGTTGAAACGGTTGCGACACTGGTGGGCGAGAGCATTGCGCGAGGCGCGCGTGAGGTGGTCTATCTGGGCGGTCAACCAGAGTTGTCCGCAAGCCGCGATCGTCTGGCTGGATACCGGCAGGCGCTTCGTCAGCATGGTCTCGAAGAGCAACCGGACTGGGTGTTCGAGCGAGACTACCAGCGTGAATCGGGCTACGAGTTGATGAAGTCATGGTTCGCTGAACACCAGCGATATCCGCAAGCGCTGTTCGCAGGCTCGATTACGTTGCTCGAAGGCGTTCTGCAGTTTATGAACGATGCGCATCAACTGGCGCAGGCGCCAGGCCAACTGATGACGTTCGATGATCACAAGCTGCTCGACTGTTTGCCTTTCAAGATCGACGCGATTATCCAGGACAGCGCGCAATTGGCTGAGCACAGTCTGCGTTGCGTGTTTTCTCTGCTTGAGGGTGACGGCGCGCCGGACTCGCGGCTGGTGCCGGCGCGGATTCGGTATCGTAGGTCGGGTGGATGAGTTGTTGCCGCGCGTGGCTTGTTAGTGCGCCATCCATGCTATCAGGCCCTACTTTTAAAAATTCGATTTTACGTTGATAATTTATCTTATGTAAAATCACAAACGCAGCCTGGAGACGGCCAATTCCCCGCTTTCAGTTCACACGTCCTTCAGCCGCCATTGAGGCCCGAGGCGCATTCCACGACCCGTCGAAGCATTTCTGCAGCCAGTCGTTCGCCCAGTCGGTCGCATACTGGATAGCATCCTGGCGAAGATCGAAACCCGCCAGATCACCGCTCACATGGATGAACGATTCGCCGTCCGGCAGCGGCCCACTGATCATCGCGTGAGCCATGTATTCACCATCGGCGCGACGCGGCGTAGGGTCTATTCGGAACACTGCAGGATCGAAATGCATACGACGCTCCCATCGCGCGTTGCGCGAATATAAAGTTCGCTTTCAGTGAAGTTGTACCGTGCGTGTCGTGGATGCAGCCGAACCAACAACGCTAAGCCTCGATCGTCAATCGAAGCACACCACGATCGTTATCACAGGCGATCACTTTCGGGGACGCGCGATGAAATCATCGAACACTGCGGACCATCGAATTCTCACACCTCGGCATCCCAGATGGTTCGACCCGACGGACACGCATCAATGAGATGTTCGGCATAAGCCGTCGACGCCCTTCTCGCATCGCCGATGTTTTCAAAGCCGCGTTCAACCTTGAGTTGAAAAACGCGGCTGCGCCCTTCCACTTCCTTCTGCCCGGGTTCGTTGATCCGGACAGCGGCATCGAAGCCCTGATCGTAGCTGTGACCCGTTCCCGACATCGTGCGTTGACGCGGATAAACGAGCAGACGAACTTCAAGTCCCCTGTATAGATATGCAGCGGCTTCCATGAGACACCTCTGTTGCCGCGATGTGCGGCGAAGATTATGCAGGTGGGACGAGCGCGGACCAAACGGCCGCATCACGATCGACGCACACGCGACTGTCGGGCGACAGCGTTGCGGTGCATTCAGGCGGGCGATATAACCGAAATGAGAACCGAAATGAGCGCGAGGTGCGAGGACTCAGTCCATCGTACGCGCATTAGTGCATTTGTACAGTGAAACTTTGCTTTCCGAACCGCTTGAAGCGGGCGTTTCCGGTAGCGGCCGATGCCCGCCGGAATGCGCAGCGCAAGGGGACCACGCGTGGAGTACCATGGCGCGGCAACCCATCAATCCGTCAGCTCATCGGACGCCATCCACGCGGGTCTTTCACTCATCAGGCTCAGATGAACAACTTCACCGGCAAGGCGCTGGCGGGCTTCATGAACGAACGTGAATTGCTCGATAACTGGTTGGACCAGCATCTTCCCGTGTCGTTGAGGCGAGGCCTCACGACAGAAGCCGAGATGCGCAGTCAGTTCGCCGGGTTCATGGAAGTTTTTCTCGACACGCTAAGGTCGAGTGACACGCTTGACGCAAACCGTCCCGAGTGGGAGCCCGTGCGTGTACGCCTGGGCGAGATATCGGAGCAGCGCACGAGGCAAGGCTTCACGCCCGTCGAAACCGCGGCATTTGTGTTCTCGCTGAAGCATCCGCTCTATACGCAGTTGCGCGTGGCATTCGGCGATGACATGACCGCGCTCGCCGACGCCAACTGGTCCATTAATCTGCTGCTGGATGCGCTGGGCCTCTATACGACAGAAGTCTTCCAGCGCAGCCGTGAAGCAACCATTGCCCGGCAACGTGAAGAACTGCTCGAACTGTCGACACCCGTCGTAGAGCTGTGGGAAGGTATCCTCGCGCTGCCGCTCGTCGGCACGCTCGATTCGGCGCGCACCCAGGTCGTGATGGAAAACCTGCTGCAGAGAATCGTCGAAACAGGCGCCGCCGTCGCAATCATCGACATCACGGGTGTGCCGACCGTGGACACCCTCGTTGCGCAACACCTGATGAAAACGGTGGCGGCCGCGCGATTGATGGGAACGGACTGCATTATCAGCGGTATTCGCCCGCAGATTGCGCTGACGGTCGTGCATCTTGGCGTCGATCTGTCCGGCATCACGACTCGCGCGTCGCTTTCCGATGCATTCGTCGTCGCGCTGCGCATCGCGCAGGCGACCAGCACCGGCATCACGGCGCGCAACGCTTAACGGCGGCCTGACCCGCGACAACATCAAGCAACCTCTTCTCGCTGCAACGACCTGCGCCCGATCGCCTCCATCAAAACCTGTACAGGACTTTTTACCGATTCACATCCACTCGCGCAGAATGCAGATAATTTCTTTTCCACGTGGTAATTTGGCGGGGGAATTCGCCACAGACATTCTGGTCCGCGAGACGGTAGATGGAAAAATTGCCGAGCAGTGAAATCCTCCTGACGTCCATGGGAAGCTCCGCGTCGCGGGCTGCGCGTCAGCATGAACTCGTCGTTTGTTTTGGTCAGACCGCCCTCGCCGCACATAATCTCACTTCCGTGCTGAACGAAGCGTGTCGCACAGTGGCCGACGGCCTGGGTTCCCACTTCGTCAAGGTGCTGCGCTACGTGCCCGAGCACGATCATCTTCTGCTCGTAGCGGGCGTGGGTTGGTCACCCGCTGAAATCGGCTTTGCAAGGTTGTCGGCGGACAATGGCAGCCCTGCGGGCTACGCAATCGCCAACGGCAAGGCCGTGCTGTCGAATCACCTCGCATCGGAGTTGCGCTTTCGCACACCAATACTGCTCGAGCGCTACGGCATCAAACGGGCGATCAACGTGCCGATCCGCGGCGTGCCCTCTCCGTTCGGCGTGCTGGAAGCCGACAGTCCCGACGAAGAAGCGTTCATCGCAAGCGACATCGCCTTTGTCGAAGGTGTTGCGAACATCATCGCCATGTCGGCTGAGCGGCTGGCCGCCGAAGCCGGAGAACGACGCTCCGAAGAACTGTCCACCGACATCCTGTATGCAAGCCCCGACCCCGTCACAGTGATGACGGAAGACGGCGTCGTGCAGTCGATGAATGCTCGCGCGATGTCGCATGTCGGCGTGACCGACGTTGCCGCCGTGCAAGGCGTGAAATGGGCGACGCTTTGGCCGGCACAATTTCAATCCGTCGTTGAAGGGGCCGTCGCCCACGCCCGGACAGACTCGCCCGCCCGCTTCGAGGCGCCCATCGTCGCCGCTGACGGAGCCCAAACATGGTGGGATGTCTCCGTGTCGAAGATCGAGCCGCAGCATGGCGTGCCGGGGCGTCTCGTTGCCGTCTCGCGCGACGTCACCGAGCGTCATGAGCAGGAAGCCAGGCTGGCGGCACTGATCAGCGATCAGGAGCAGCAACTCGGCGCGAACGAGGCAATGATGAAAGAAGTCCATCATCGCGTGCGCAACAGCCTTCAGCTCGTCCAGACCTTGCTCGGCCTGCAAGGCAATCTGGCTCCCGAGCCTGCCGTCAAGGCACAGCTCAAGGCGGCAGCCGTTCGCGTCATGACGGTCGGTTCGGTCCATCAACGCCTGTATCAGGACAACGGCTCCGCGGCGACCGATGCCGCGCGCTATCTGCAGGGGCTGATTACCGACCTGCAGGCAGTCATCGGTGAGCGGCCGATCGAACTGCTTGCCGATCCCATCATCGTGCCTGCCGTGCGCCTGAGCCCGCTTGGTCTGATTACGGCGGAACTCGTCACAAACTCGGTGAAATATGGGCGCGGAAAGATCTCTGTATCGCTACGTGCAGACGCCCCAGACTCGGCACTATTGAGCGTCCTGGACGAAGGGCACGGACTACCCGATACCTTCCCGTCGCCCGAGGGAACAGGGCTGGGCTTGCGGCTCGTGCAAACCTATTCGGGTTTCGGCCGTGACGCGCTGAGCGTGGACCGATCGGTGCCGTACAGCAAGATCGACGTGCGGTTCCGTTTGTGACAGACTGGCGCATCATCGCGCAATCTTCACTGTTTTTTGGTGCATTCGCGCGTGATCGCCTATCTTTGAAGCGCGGGTACGCAGTGTGCGAGAAGACCATGTAGCAGCGCTTTCCGGGCTGCGGGCAATTCAGCCGGCAGGTCTACCGAAGGCCAATGTGAACGTTTCTTCCCGCAGCACAGATGAGAGACCCGCCATCCTTCTCGTTGACGATGCGACCGATGCGCTGGAAGCATGGGCACTGCTTCTGCGCATGGAAGGTTTCGAGGTCGTGACGGCGACGGGTGGTCTGGACGCGTGGCATAAAGTCCAGCAGTCGCCGCCAGCGCTCGTCATTACCGACCTGATGATGCCCGGCATGAATGGACTTGCGTTGTGCCGCGCTTTAAAGGCCGATAGCAGGCTCGAATTCATACCGATCATTCTCTGGACGGCGGCAACGATCAGCGTCGGCGAACCGGTTTTCGATCGCTTCCTGGTCAAACCCGTTCTACTCGATACGCTTCTCGAGCATATCCGCGTGTTGCTCGTAGGGCCCTGAAAAGTACCGGGTCAACTCCACCAGGCAGATCGGTTGATGGGTGAATCCGAACGACACCCGCAAAGCTGCGCTCTTCTTGGGGAAGTCATCATGGCGACGACGGACTCACTGCTGACGCTGGCCGAGTATCTGGAAATATCGCTCGATAACGGCGGCAGCGTGCTTGTGATGCAGATGTGCGACGGCCTCTGTGCGATATACGTCGGCGACGCAACTAAAGCCCAGGATCATTGGCGCTATCACGGTGCGATCAGCGCTTCGATTGTCGACGACATTCTGAGGCTGACCCGCTGCGGACGTAACCACCTCGAAATTGGCGGCCAGAAGTACCGCTTCATTCGCAGCGCCGCGCACTTCGAGGATAGGGGCGCGACTGTCTTCGCCACGGGGTAGGCACGCGCTCCGCTTTTATTTGTCACTCTGTCACGAACCCGGGACATATTGCATAACCGCGCGACGGCCGCCGCCCTGCTCTGGCGCGGCAAAATCAATGGCACCTTCCTTGCGTTCATCGCACCTCCAACGTCGTCCAATCAAAGAGGAGGTCCACGATGAGCATCGATCTGACATTCCGCGCCGGTGAAGCCACCGTCTTCGCGGCGCCCGGCCAGGTGACGGACGCCATGCCCGAAATCCTGATCGGCCGCGTCGACGGCCCGGTCGGGCATGCGTTCGCGAACATGATGGCGCAGAGCAAAGGCCACACGGCGATGTTCGCGATTCGCGCCTGCAACCAGATGGTACGACCCGCGACGATGATCGTCCCCAAGGTGACGCTAAGAGACATGGCGACCATAGAACTGTTCGGTGGCGTCGTGCAGTCGGCCACGGCCGATGCGATCGTCGATTGCCTGATCGAAGGCATCTTGCCGAAAGACCAGGCGAACGAGCTTTGCATCGTCAGTCTGGTATGGATCGATCCGCGCTGCGTCACAGATGCGAATCTCGACAAGAAGGACATGTACCGCACGAACTACGAAGCGACCAAGCTTGCGATCCAGCGCGCAATGAGCAACGAGCCGAGTGTGGATACGCTGATCGCCAACCGTCATACGATCAAACACGACATGGACGACTGGAGTTGAACGTCGTGCGTCCGGCGACCCGACCCGCCGTGCGATTGCAAAATCGCGCGCGCTCCGCAAAAGCATAACAAGGCGGCTTACAGCACCATAACGTCACGTCGGTCCGACGTGAACGCAGCGCCGCGTTTTCGACGCGGCCGCCCCGTCCTCTCGTACGACAAACACCCCATGTTCGCGGTACTCTCCTAATCCGGCACCTTTTCTGCCACGACGCATTCCGCAATGGTTTCAACAGGACATGGTCCGATGCCCAACGACATTCCAGAACCCCAAGCCGTCACCACCCCCATCAACCGCAGCGCGATTTTCATCGTCGCGACGCTCGTCGACGGCGAAGCGCACGCCGACACCGCGCGCGCCTGGTGCGCGGACGTCGCCGCGCTCGTACGCTCGGTCGGCAAGCGCGTTCCGTCCGGCAACCTGTCGTGCGTGGTCGGCTTCGGTTCCGGCGCATGGGACAAGCTGTTCGGCGCGCCCCGCCCTGCGCAGTTGCACCCGTTTCGCGAGTTCGGCCCGAGTGAGCGCCGCGCGATCGCCACGCCGGGCGACATCCTGCTGCATATCCGCGCCGACCAGATGGATCTGTGCTTCGAGCTTGCGACGCAACTGGTGAACCGGCTCGGCGAGTCGGTCCAGGTCGTCGATGAAGTGCATGGCTTTCGCTATTTCGATCTGCGCAGCGTGGTCGGCTTTGTCGACGGCACAGAGAATCCGACGGGACGCGAGGCCGTCGACTTCACGATGATCGGCGACGAAGACCCCGAATTCGTATCGGGCAGCTACGTGCTCGTGCAGAAGTACCTGCACGACATGGCGGGCTGGAACGCCCTGTCCGTCGAGACGCAGGAGCGCATTATCGGTCGCACGAAGCTCTCCGACATCGAGCTCGACGATGCCGTCAAGCCGACTTCGTCGCACAGTTCGCTGACGACGCTCGTCGAGAACGGACAGGAAGTGAAGATCCTGCGCGACAACATGCCGTTCGGACGCCCGGGCTCCGGCGAGTTCGGCACGTACTTCATCGGCTACGCGCGCTCGCCCGATCCGATCGAGAAGATGCTCGAGAACATGTTCGTCGGACGCCCGCCCGGCAACTACGACCGGCTGCTCGACTTCAGCCGCGCGGCCACGGGCGGACTGTTCTTCGTGCCCTCGGCGCCGCTGCTCGAAGCGCTCGCCGAGCGCGATCCGCAAGCGGTGAGCAATGCTGCCGACGCGAGTCCGAACGTGCCCGCCGACCTCCCCGCATCCGCCGAACCGACTCACGACGGCTCTCTGAATATTGGCTCTTTGAAAGGAACTTCTCAATATGAATAACCTGCATCGCGAGCTTGCCCCGATCTCCAGCGAAGCCTGGTCGCAAATCGAAGAAGAAGTGGCGCGTACGTTCAAGCGCTCGGTCGCGGGCCGCCGCGTGGTCGACGTGAAGGGCCCCGGCGGCGTCGATCTGTCCAGCGTCGGCACGGGCCATCAGACGACGATCGCGGCGCCGCATCACGGCGTCATCGCGAAGCTGGCCGAGGTCAAGGCGCTCGTGCAGCTGAACGTGCCGTTCGAACTGTCGCGCGATGCGATCGATGCCGTCGAGCGCGGCGCGAACGACTCGGACTGGCAGCCCGCCAAGGATGCCGCGAAGGAACTCGCGTACGCCGAAGACCGTGCGATCTTCGACGGCTACAAGGCGGCGGGTATCGTCGGGATTCGCGAGGGTTCGTCGAATGCGTCGCTCACGCTGCCCGCCGATGTCGCGGACTACCCGGATGCAATCGGTGGCGCGCTGCAGCAGCTGCGGCTGGCGGGCGTCGACGGCCCCTACTCCGTGCTGCTGGGCGCCGACGCGTACACGGCGCTCGGCGAAGCGCGCGATCAGGGCTATCCCGTGCTCGAACACATCAAACGGCTCGTGAACGGCGACATCATCTGGGCGCCGGCTATCGAAGGCGGCAGCGTGCTGTCGATGCGCGGCGGCGACTACGAGCTGCATCTCGGGCAGGACGTGTCGATTGGCTATCAAAGCCATACGGATTCGGCCGTGCGCCTCTATCTGCGTGAAACGCTGACCTTCCTGATGCTGACGGGCGAGGCGTCGGTATCTGTGGTGCCGGCGGAGTAAGCGCCAGGCTCAGCGCGCGATGCGCTGAGCTTCACTTGTCAGGCCAGCTCTTCAGCACGGCGGCGACCAGTTGACGAAGCTGGCGCCGCGTCGCACCGCCTCGCGCCTGCACAGCCAGGCCCTGAATGAACGTCGATATGAACGCGGCCGCATCATGGCTCGTCATACTTGCGGGCAGCGGGCCCGCATCCTTCACGGCCTCGAAGCGGGCGCGCAAACGGCGCTCGAATGCGTTACGGCTTTCCGACAGTTCATCGCCTAGCGGGCGCGCGTCCCCGCTGCACGCCAGCGCCGCCAATGTCACCAGGCAACCGGACGGCGTGTCCTTTCCCGTATGAAGCTCGACGATGCCATCGAGCAGCGCTTCGACGATCCGCTTCGGCGTCGGTTGCGCCAGCGCATGCACGCGAAATCCCAGATGGTCGCGATGGTAGCGCTCGACGACCCGTCGAAACAGTCCTTCCTTGCTTTCGAACGCCTTGTACAGGCTGGACTTCGTGAGTCCCGTCGCTTCCTGAAGATCGGCTAGCGAGGTCGAGTCGTAGCCCTTGTCCCAGAAGACATGTAAGGCCTGATCGAGAACGTAGTCTTCATCGAACTCTCGTGGACGTGCCATTTCAACTCCTTCTATCTCTGCCGACATTGTAGACCAGACGGTTCCCAACCTCGTTCGATGCAATCGAACGTTACGGCCAGGACCTTCGAACGACATTTAAAACCGATTGGTCCATAATTCGCTCCATCGTCACCGGCAGTGACATTCAACACGGAGCAGACCATGTCGAAGGGATTGCAAGAAACGCGTATCGCCGTCGTCTACCACAGCGGCTACGGACACACACGGAAGGTCGCGGAGGCTGTCGCACGCGGCGCGGGCAGCGTCGAGGGCGTCGAGGGCCTGCTGATCCGCGTCGAGGATATCGACGGACATTGGGACGCGCTCGAACAGGTGGACGGCATTGTTTTCGGCGCGCCGACGTATATGGGCAGCGCATCGGCCGAGTTCAAGAAGTTCATGGACGCGACATCCCGCAATGTCTTCGCCAAGGGAAGCAAGTGGGCGGACAAGGTTGCCGCTGGCTTCACCAACGCGGCATCGCGCTCCGGCGACAAATTGGCGACGCTTCAGCAGATCGCGATCTTTGCCGCGCAACACCGGATGCACTGGGTCAATCTTGGCCTCCCGCCCGGACACAATCATTCGAAATCGACGGAAGAAACGTTAAACCGTCACGGCTTCTTTCTCGGTGCCGCGGCGCAATCGAACGCCGACGAAAGTGCCGACGTCACGCCGCCCGACGCCGATCTGCGCACCGCTGAATTTCTCGGCGCCCGCGTGGCGGCAGTGGCCGCGCAACTTGCTGCGGGCCGCGCCGTGCTGAATGCCGCTGAAGCCGCCGTTTAATCTCCCCTCGTTCAAATGCAGGAGCCTCTCCATGTCCGAAACCATTTCGTTCATCGTCCGTCTGCCCGGTAAGCCGGAAGCACGCGAAGAACTTTATTCGAGCCTCGTGAAGGTGCTCGACGCCATGTCGCATGAGCCGGATTTCGTGAACACTTACCTCCATCGGTCTACAGAAGATCCCGATACCCTGGTACTCTATGAAACCTGGGCGTGCAGCGCGGAGTACTTTGTCGACTATCACCTGAAGAAAGACTATCGGGTTGACTATGAAGGCAAGCTCAAGAACCTGTTGAAGTCCGAGCGGCGCATCGAATGGCTCGAGCCCATCAAAGGCTACGAGCGTGCAGTCAACTAATGAATGAACGGGCGGCGGTCACGCTGTCCCGTCCACATAATTCGATCGCGGTGACGGCCTCTGAAAGAGGCTCGCCACCGCACGCGTTTTCCGTAGTCTCGTGCGACCCTGGCCCATCATGAACAACCCGGTTCTCAGACGACTTGGCGGACTTGCGCTCTCCAGCATCACGCTCGGCGTTGCCCATGCGCAATCGTCGTTGTCTATCAGTGGCCACATGGATGGCGGTGTCGATTACATCAGCAATCAGAATGGCGCGAGGAGCGTGCTATTCGATAGTGGCATTCTGGCGCCGAACCTGCTTACTATCAAAGGGCGCGAAGATCTGGGCGGCGGAAATTCAGCACTGTTCGAACTGACTTCGCAATTCGATCTCGGGACGGGACAGACCATCCCGCAAGCCGGCGACATATTCAACCGCACGGCACTGGTGGGGATCGAAAACAGCCATTGGGGAACCGTCACGTTCGGGACGCAGTACGACTTCATGTTCTCGACACTGACGCTCAACCGGTTCGACGGCGCATTCCTTTACGGCGGCCTGTACGGATTCCGGCAAGGTCCCTTCTCCGCGCTCGGTGTGCCGGAGAATCCCACGGGTGCATTCGACTTCGACCGCATGGCGGGTGCGACGCGCGTCTCGAATGCAGTCCGGTACGAGACACCCAGAATGGCGGGCATGCAGGCGGGCGCATTGTACGGTTTTGGCGGCGCGCCCGGTTCGCTTGCCAAAGACTCGACCATGAGCTTCGGCGCCAGCTACGTGCGCGGCCCTTTCGCAATGGGCGCCGCCTACGTCGACGTGCGCTATCCCGAACTCGACGGTGGCTATGGGAGCATCAGGAACTACGGCGTCGGCGCGCATTACGAGTTTCGTCAACTGCTCGCCATGCTGCTGTACACGAACACGCGCAATACGCAATCGGGCGGCGCCGTCGATGTCTACAAGGTCGGCGGATACTGGCAGCCTGCCGGTCCGTGGGCGTACGGCATTGACTATCAGTTCATGCGCGGCAATGCCGAACTGCAACACAACCACGCACACCAGATCACGACCGCTATCCAGTACAACTTCTCGAAGCGCACCACGGCCTACGCAGAAGCCATCTATCAACGCGCCAGCGGCGACAACGACGCCCAGGCATGGATAAACGGCCTGTTGCAGGCCGATGGCGGCTCTTCGAGCCAGAATCAGGCGCTCGTCAGAATAGGCCTCCAGACTCGCTTTTGAGCGCTCTCGCTTTGGGCAGTTCAGGCACTACGGCGGCCAGAATCATCCTGTTGTGATTCGCCGGCAAATACGTCGGGCTGACGCGGGGACGATAGACGGCATCGCCGCGGCAAATCGGCATGCCCGACAACGCACAATACGCGTCGATCCGCGCGATGCCGATACGCCATACCTGGTTCGCGTAATGGCCCGAGCGCGGATCACTCCAGTACACGCTCAGAGACTTCGATGACAGTTGCTCCAGAATCGAGACACGCGAAGGTGGCGCTTCGAGCTCGGCGGGACTGAATGCCTTGTTGATTAGCTGCCTCGGCAGGCGCCGTTTTTTCTTCAGTGCGCAGTGCACCCGGATTGTCAGTTGCAGGGCCTGCGGATTCGGCACCAATACGCCGAGCAGCGCGCGTCGAACGATGTCGTCTTCAGACTGACTGGTCATCTATCCCGCTCCATCGCAACGTGTGTGTGGATGGATTACGCGGCGCTCCGCGTGATCCACGGTTCGGATTCCCCGTCTCCGTTCTGACGCCTGTGCCTGCAGAAGGTGTCAGTCTATTTTAAGTCGATTATGGTCCATTTGGTCCACAATGTAAACGCTGACTGCAATGCAACTCGTTCGATGATCCAGAACGTTTCCATCGACATCCATGCATGTCATTGGAAACCGATTGGTCCATAATGTTTTTAACACGGCGCGATGCAGAGGTCCAAGCAAGCATTGCTTCCGTTAGAGTCGTGTAAAGCGCGGTCGTCGACGGCCACCGCCGACACGACATTTCCTTCGGTACTTTGACTCAGCAGGAACGATCATGGAAAAGTTGACCAGCAAGCGCGCGAAAGTGAACGGCATCACGCTCCACTACGTTACGGCGGGAAATCCCACCGGCCCCGTTGTCCTCGCCATGCACGGATGGCCGCAAAACCACCGCGAGTTTCTTCCCGTCATCGAGGCGACAGGCGGCGAATACCGTTTCATCGTCCCGGATCTGCGCGGCTATGCCGACAGCGACAAGCCCTATTCCGGTTACGAGCCGAAAACGATCGCGCAGGACATGCTCGATCTGCTCGAAGTGGAAGGCGTCGAGCGCTTTCATATCCTGAGTCACGATCTCGGCGGGCCGCCGTCGGTGGCGCTTGCGTACATGGCTGGCGACCGCGCGATCTCGCTGTCGACGATCGAAACACCCTACTTCGGTCTCGACTTCCCGGGCTACGTCGATCCGCGTGTGCCGTACTGGCACCTCGGCATGCACATGAATATGGACATTACGCGCTTTCTGATCGAAGGACGTGAAGAACAATATCTGCGTCATTTCTTCCGCGACTTTGCCTACAACCCGGATGCGATTCCCGAAGAGGACGTGCAGCGCTATGTGATGCAAATGAAGCAGCCAGGCAACCTGCGGGCGAGCCTGAATCACTATGGCTATATCCCGCAGATGGCTGAGCAGACGGCGGAACTCGCCAGAGAGAAGCTGAAAGTGCCCGTGCTCGCGTGGGGCGGCAGCCACTCGTTCGGTTCTCACACCTACGACAGCGCGAAAGCGATTGGCGTCGACGTTAGTGGCGGCGTAATCGAAGCAACCGGCCACTGGGTCTTCGAAGAGAAGACAGCGTTCATTTCGCAGGAACTGCGCACATTCTGGCAACGCACGGACCGGGAGCAGGCATGAGTTCGCTGACAGACACGAAGGGGCAACGTGCGTTCACGCTGTCCCGCGTCGACCACACGGGCATCACGGTATCTTCGCTGAAGGACTCGCTGAGATTTTGGGTCGATGTGCTGGGTTTTCGGCACCTCTATACGTGGGATTTCGAGAACGATGCGTTCATTGAGAATCTCGTCGGTGTCGAAGGCGCGGCACTGAGCCTCGCGATGGTCGAAGGCTACGGGCATCAGATCGAGTTGCTGGAGTACCACGCGCCCGCCGACCGCACGACCATTCACGCGCGAGCCAGCGACGCGGGCTTCATCCATATTGCCATGTATGTGGATGATCTCGACGCACTGCTGGAACGGATCGGCGAAGCGGGATGGCACCCCGTCGGGCCGCCGCAGCGTGTCGAAGGCGGCGAGCGCGATGGTCTGAGGCTCGTCTATGTCCGTGGACCGGACGGCGTGACGCTAGAGTTTCTGCAACCGCAATCGGTATCGTGACTAGCCGTTAGAGACGGAAAACGTGTAGGCAAAGCGCTCGCGACATCGGTCGTGAGCACTTTTCCATTCGGCACGCCCTACTCCCGAAACCGCGCCCCGGTCCAATCCGCCTTGCGCGCCATCGCGACGAACGCGCTCAGATAATCGATCGCATCGTCCGCCTCGCGCGTGCCGAGAAAAATCTGCTTCGCGATGCCCTTCTTGCCCAGGCGCAGCGGCGTGAGCGGCATCCATCCCGCGTACTCTTCCGCGAGCCAGCGCGGCAGCGCCGCGACGCCGCGTCCGCTCGCGACCATCTGCAACATGATGTCGGTGGTCTCGATCACCTTGTGCCGTCTCGGCACGACGTTCGCGGGCGTCAGGAACTGCGTGTAGATGTCGAGCCGGTCGGTTTCGACGGGATAGGTGATCAGTACTTCCGCCGAGAGTTGCTCTGGCGTCACATAAGGCTCGCTGGATAAAGCATGCTCGTCCGCGACGACCAGCACCTGCTCGTAGTCGAACACCGGCTCGAAGCGCAAACCGGGCTTTTTCAGCGGATCGGGCGTGACGAGCACATCGATGTCATAGCCGAACAGCGCGCCAATGCCGCCGAACTGAAAGCGCTGCTTCACGTCGACATCGACATCCGGCCAGCGCGCGAGATACGGCGAAACCACCTTTAGCAGCCACTGATAGCACGGATGACATTCCATGCCGATGCGCAACGTGCCGCGCTCGCCCTGCGCGTATTGCTTCATGCGTTCTTCCGCGAGCTCGAATTGCGGCAGCAGCCGGTTGGCGAGACCGAGCAGGTACTGGCCCGCCTGCGTGAGACGCATCGATCGGCCCTCGCGGGTCCACACGGGCGTGCCCAGTTGCTGCTCGAGCTTCTTCACCGTGTGGCTCAACGCCGATTGCGTGAGATTCAGCACGTCGGCGGCGCCCGTCAGCGAACCTTGCCGCTCCACTTCCCTGACGACCATCAGATGACTGCGCTCCAGCATTGCGGCTCCATGAGCAAAATTAATCGATGTATGAAATAAATCCATTTTCATTCATACATCGAAAATTCTATCATCGCTTCCAGATTCATTATCCGAACGGGGAATAGCGATGGTCACGACACACAATCTGGGTTTTCCGCGCATCGGCGCGAAACGCGAACTGAAATTCGCACTTGAGGAATACTGGAAGAACGAATCGACGCGCGACGAGCTAAAGGCCATCGGCACGCAGCTTCGCGGGCGTCACTGGAAAGATCAGGCGCGTCTGGACTTCGTGCCCGTCGGCGATTTCGCGTTCTACGACCAGGTGCTCGACATGAGCTTCACGCTCGGCAATTTGCCCGAGCGCGTGCGTGGCTTTCACGGCGATGCGCTCGACAACGCGTTCCGCGTCGCGCGTGGCCGCTCGGCGCAGAACGCCGAAGCGCACAGCGCGTGCTGCGGCGGCGTGGCGGCGGGTGAAATGACCAAGTGGTTCGACACAAACTATCACTACATCGTCCCCGAGTTCGACGCGAACACGCAGTTCTCGCTCGACCCTTCGCGTCTACTCCAGCAGATCAACGAGGCCCGCGCGCTCGGCGTCAACGTGAAGCCCGTCATCATCGGGCCCGTTACGTATCTGTGGCTCGGCAAGGCAAAAGACGACTCCGACAAGCTCGCGCTGCTGCCGCGCCTCTTGCCCGTGTATGCGGCGTTGCTCGACTATTTCACGGCGCAAGGCATCGACTGGGTGCAGATCGACGAGCCCGTGCTCGTGACGGAACTCGACGCGAAGTGGCGCGACGCGTTCGTCACCGCCTACGATGCGCTGTCGGCACGCCGCGTCAAGCTGTTGCTCGCCACCTACTTCGGGCAGTTGCAGGACAACCTGGAACTCGCGTGCAAGCTGCCCGTCGACGGCCTGCATATCGATGCGATCAATGCGCGCGATGAAGTCGCGCGGGTCGCGGCGAAGCTCTCCGACGCAGCGGTGCTGTCGGTTGGTGTGATCAACGGCCGCAACATCTGGAAGACCGATCTGAACGCGGTGCTCGAATGGCTCGAACCGCTGCACCGTTCGCTCGGCGACCGGTTGTGGATTGCGCCTTCGTGCTCGCTGCTGCATACGCCCGTCGATCTCAACAGCGAACAGAAACTCGGCGACGAGATCAAATCGTGGCTCGCATTCGCGCTGCAGAAGCTTGACGAACTGACGGTGCTGGCAGGCGCGCTGAATGATGGCCGCGCGTCGGTGGCAAGTGCGCTCGATGCGAACGCCGCTGCAATCGAAAGCCGGCGCGTGTCGCCGCGCGTTCACAACCCGGCCGTCAAGGCTGCGATTGCGCGTATCGACGCGACGCTCGGCAAGCGCGTGAGCGCTTATCCGCAGCGTGCAGAAAAGCAGTCCGCGATTCTCAACCTGCCCGCGTTCCCGACCACCACGATCGGCTCTTTCCCACAGACGAGCGACATCCGTCATGCGCGCAGCCAGTACAAGGCCGGCGAACTCGATCAGGCAGGCTACAAGGAAGCGATGGAGCGCGAGATCACGCGCGCCGTGAAAGAACAGGAAGCCCTTGGCCTCGACGTGCTCGTGCATGGCGAAGCCGAACGCAACGACATGGTCGAATACTTCGGCGAGCAACTGGATGGCTACGCGTTCAGCCAGTTCGGCTGGGTGCAGTCGTATGGCTCGCGCTGCGTGAAGCCGCCCATTCTGTTCGGCGATATCAGCCGCCCGAAAGCGATGACGGTCGAATGGATTCGATACGCGCAATCGCAAACCACGAAGCCGATGAAAGGCATGTTGACCGGGCCTGTCACGATTCTGAACTGGTCTTTCGTACGCGACGACCAGCCGCGCTCGGTGTCGTGCCATCAACTGGCGCTCGCGATCCGCGAAGAAGTGCTGGACCTCGAAAAGGCCGGCGTGCGCGTGATCCAGATCGACGAAGCGGCACTGCGTGAGGGCCTTCCGCTGCGCCGCTCGCAGTGGAGCGAGTATCTGCAATGGGCGGTAGAGTCGTTCCGCATCACCGCGAACGGCGTGCAGGACGAAACGCAGATTCACACTCACATGTGCTATTCGGAGTTCAACGACATCATCGCGTCGATCGCCGACATGGATGCCGATGTGATCACGATTGAAACGTCGCGCTCGGATATGGAACTGCTCGATGCGTTCGACGACTTCGACTATCCTAACCAGATCGGCCCAGGCGTGTACGACATTCACTCGCCTAACATTCCGAGCCAGGACCACATCGTGAACCTGATGAAGAAGGCGGCCGGGCGCATTCCGGCGGAACGCTTGTGGGTCAATCCCGATTGCGGGCTGAAGACGCGTGCATGGGATGAAGTGATTCCCGCGCTGAAGAACATGGTGGCGGCTGCGCAAACGCTTCGCCAAAGCATCTAACGCTTTCGTCGATCCGCGCGTAACGAAAATTGAAGGCCACCCGCGGGTGGCCTTCAACGTTATCGCCCTTACGCCGTTTTAAAGCGCGCCGCCTCTTCCGATCCCGACGTCGCATTGCCCGCGCTATACGAATGCGCGCCGACGCCCGCCAGCTTGCCGCCATCGACGATCAGATACTCGTCGCGGATGGGCCGCTTCTCGAACCAGCATTCGAGGATCTCGCGCGTGCCAGCCGCATAACGCGCCTGCGCCGACAACGTGGTGCCCGAAATATGCGGCGTCATGCCGTTGTGCGGCATCGTGCGCCACGGATGATCGCGCGGTGCCGGCTGCGGGAACCACACGTCGCCCGCATAACCCGCCAGTTGCCCCGATTCGAGCGCCCGCACGATCGCATCGCGATCGACGATCTTGCCGCGCGCCGTATTCACGATATACGCGCCGCGCTTCATCTTCGCGATCAGCTTTTCATTGAAGAGGTTTTCCGTTTCGGGGTGCAGCGGACAGTTGATCGTCACCACGTCGCACGCCTTCACCATCGATTCGACATCCGGGTGCCACGTTGCGCCGAGTTCTTTTTCGACATCGAGCGGCAGACGGTAACGATCCGTGTAGTGCAGCTTCACGTCGAACGGCTTGAGCCTGCGCAACACGGCCGCACCGATCCGGCCGGCCGCGACCGTGCCCACATGCATCGCTTCGAGATCGTAAGCGCGCTCGACACAGTCGGCGATATTCCAGCCGCCCTTCTTCACCCATTCATGCGACGGCAGGTAATTGCGCACCAGCCCGAGAATCATCATCACGACGTGTTCGGCGACGCTGATGCTGTTGCAGTACGTCACTTCGGCTACCGTGACGCCGCGCTCGATGGCCGCCTGCAAATCGACGTGATCCGAGCCGATGCCCGCCGTCAGCGCGAGCTTGAGCTTCGGCGCCTTTGCGATGCGCTCGGCAGTCAGGTACGCAGGCCAGAACGGTTGGGAGATCACGACTTCGGCGTCGGCAAGTTCGCGCTCGAACGTCGAGTTCGGACCATCCTTATCGGACGTCACGACGAGCGTATGCCCTAGCGATTCGAGGTATTTACGCAGCCCCAGTTCGCCCGATACGCTGCCCAGCAACTCGCCCGGTGTGAAGTCGATGGCCTTCGGCGTCGGCGCCGTTTGACCGTCGTGATAATGCGTGATTTCGGGTACGCCGTTGCGGGCGTACTGTTTCGGCATTCCTTTGACGGGATCGTCATACAGCACACAAAGAACCTTAGCCATTCGTCTCGCCCCAGTCTGGTCGAGCGCATTTTCATGCCGGCGCTCTATCGACATATCGACGTGATACATCACATACGATGTGAAGCAGTGTCGATGGCGCGGCTATGTGCGTCCAATCGTTTGGGCGAATGGTCTGATAAGCGTCGCTTATCAACGCGTGTGTTCGCGCGGCGCAGTCGAGTTGCGACGACTCAGCAAACGGGAAGCAGCGCGTCGAATTCGTCCTGCAACCGAAGTCCTTCGGCGCAGCGCCAGAAGGCGGCAACGAGCGGCGGCATCGCCTCGCGATTGCGCGCGACGAGGCCGATTTCACGTGTCAGTTCGGGCATCAGCAACGCGCGACGCACGTTATCGCCGGCCGGTAACACGCTCAGCAGACTGTGCGGAAAGATGCTGGAGATGCCCGCGTGCAAGACATGTCCGTACAACGCGAGCAGCGAGTCGCATTCGATCGGCACTTCCGGCTGAACCTGCTCGCGACGAAACGCGGCGTTGATCACCTGCCTGTTCTGCATCGTCTGTGGCAGCAGGCCGAGTGGCAGGCCCGACAACTCGCGCCAACTGCATGCACCTTCCACGAGATCCGCATGATCGCCCGGTGGCGACAGCAGAATGGAGCGCTCGCGATACAGCGGCAGCACGGCAAAGCCCGCCTGCACGCCTGAGTCGAGATACGTGAGACCGATATCCAGTTCGAGTTCGTCGAGTTGCCGATGAATCGCTTCCGAGCTGAGCGAATGCACGTCGTAGCGGATCTGTGGATGTTCGAGCAGGCAAGGCGCAAGCACGCGCGACGCGACGGGAATCACGGTCGGTATCGCGCCGACGCGCAGCTTGCCGACCAGACGGTCCTGTGCAGAGAATGCGTCTTGCCGCATGTTCTGCAGCGTCGCCAGCGTCTGCCGCGCCCATCCCAACACGCGCTCGCCGTCTTCCGTGAAGCCGACGAAGCGCCGCCCGCGATTGACGATCGTCAGCCCGAGTTCCGACTCGAGTGCCCGGATCGCCGACGACAAGGCCGGCTGCGAAACATGGCATGCGTCGGCGGCGCGCGCGAAGTATTTTTCGCGCGCCAACGTGACGAGGTAGTCGAGCTGGCGGATGAACATTGGCCGTCAGACGAGAAGGTCTTCATGGAACGCGCCGAACGGCCGCGTCGGATGCGCAATCTGGATCTCCAGAATCCACACGCCCGCAGCGGGTGTCGCATCGAAGTCGCCGAGATCGCCCGCCTTGTAGATGGCATGCGGAAAATCGCTCACACGATGACCCTTGATGTCGACGTTCAGGCGAAACCCATGCGCATTGGCCCGCTGCGCCGCGTACACGTACAGGTCGACGCCCGCGCAGCCCGTCGCGCGCCAGTGCTGCTCGACTTCGTCGTAGATCGTGCGCGCCGCCTGCGCGCACGCCTGCATGTCCGGGTCGTCGCCGCAGACGAAGGTGGCGCCCGCGTCGCCCTCGTGCTTCGCCCAGACGGCGCCGAGGTCGATGAAGAAAATGTCGTTGTCCGCCAGCACGGGGTCGACGTTCGATCGCTGCTTGAATGTTCTCAGCGTGTTTTCGCCGAAACGCACGAGTACGGGATGCCAGATCCGGTCCATCCCGAGATCCTTCAGAATGCGCAGCGCCAGCGCATTCGCCTCCGATTCCCGCATGCCCGGCCGCACGTCGGCGGCGATGGCGTTGACGGCCTTCCATGTCATGACTCTTGCGTGCTGCATGGCGTCCAGCGAGAAATGCTCGCCGACGGCTTCTTTATGTGTCGAATTCAACGTACTGCTCCGCGTTGTCGTTAGCTGAAAATGTCAAATGTGCGCTCGATATATACGCGTCAATATATCGTGTTTGGCGCGTCGAACCTATCAAGGCGAAGTTGAAGCCACTTGCGTCGCGCGATATAGCGCCTTACACACCGTGTAAACACGGGCGGCAGCGCCATAGGTATAAACGCTAGACTTCGGGTTGGCTTAACACTACGGGTTTCCGTGGCACGAACGCGGGACCCATTCGAGGAGAACATCATCATGCGAACCAGCGCCCGAAATCACTTCACCGGTCAGATCACCGAAGTCAAACCCGGCGCCGTCAATGACGAAGTCACGCTGCGCACCCAGGACGGACTCGACATCGTTGCGGTGATCACGCACGGCAGCGCGTCGTCGCTTGGCCTCGCAGCCGGCAAGCCGGCTTTTGCGCTGGTGAAGGCGTCGTCGGTGCTCGTGATGGTCGATGACGGCAACGGCAAGGTGTCGGCGCGCAACCGCGTCGCTGGCACGGTCACGGCCGTCACGAAGGGTGCCGTGAATAGCGAAGTGATCGTTGCGTCCGCAAGCGGTGCGGAGATCGCCGCGATCATCACCAATGAAAGCGTCGACCGGCTCGGACTGTCGAGCGGCGCGGCCGCGTCGGCGATCTTCAAGGCATCGAGCGTGATTATCGGCGTCGATTGATAACGCCGCGTTTCTGCGCAACGTCAACGCAGCGGCAGAATCCGCAAGTAGCTGGTTCCGCCTGCCGCTGCGCGATCGACGACATAAAGACGGTGTCGCGCCGGATCGGCGGCAACGCCGCGCGCGTCGTGAAAGTCGGTGGCGATTTCATTCACGCTGCCGTCCGGCGCGACCTTGCACAACGACGCACTCTTGCAGTGTGTGTAGAGCGCGCCGTGACCATCTCCCGCCATCAGATCCGGGTTCTCGATCTTCGCGAACGTATCGGCAACGGCAACCGGTTGCGCAGACTGCAGCAAGTTCGCCAGCGACGCGCGCACGATCACGTTGCGCGCCTGATCCGAAACGAAAACCGTATCGCCCGATACGACGACACCCACCGGCTTGCCCATTCCCGTGATCAGATCGCGCTCGGTGGCGCGGCCCGCAGTTGCATCGTAGGTCAACAGGCTCACGCCGCCTGTCGCGGGTGCGCTGCCTTCCTTGACGAACCACGTCGACAGCGCCTGCTGCGAACCGATCGCCGCAATGCCGAGCCTACGGCGAGCGGGATTGGGCCCCGACAGCATGATTGCGCCATTCGCGCCTTTGACGTCGAACACCGCGCTCGCGCTGCCGAATCCAAAGCGCACGGCCAGCAGATTGCGAGCATCGTCGAGGGTCAGCTGGCTCAGGCTGATGCCCTGGCCCGGCGATTGAGGGATCGATGCATAAGGGGCAAACGTACGGCCATCGGACGATCGAAGCACGCTGCTTTTCGCATCGTCGGTCAGATAGACGGCGCCGTTGCTCGCGTCGACCGCGACGCTGTTGGGCCGTACGCCTTCCAGCGCGACGGGCGTCGCATCCGTCGCCGTGCTGCTCGACGCGCAGCCAAACGTCTGCGCGATCACGCCGGCAATCAAGCAGCGAACAAGACGTTCAGACATAGCTGTCGATAGCCGGAACATGAAATCTCCTTGCGTGACTTCCGCTTCAGCGCTGCGCGAGTTGGGCCTCGATGGCCGCCTTGTCGATCACCGACCACACCTGCCTGATCTTTCCGCCGCGAAACTCATAGAACACGTTCTCGGTGAATGCGACTTTCTTTCCATCGACAGCAAGCCCAAGAAACGTCCCTTTGGGCGAACAGTCGAACTGCAACCGGCTGGCGATCACAGGCGGCTGCGCAACCAGCAACGCAATGTCAAAACGGAGATCCGGAATCTCACGGAAGTCCCGCTCCAGCATCGCCCGGTAGCCCGACAAGCCGATGCGCTCACCGTTATACGTCACATCGTCATCGACGAAACGCCCCAGCGTCGCCCAGTTCTGCCGGTTCAGACAGTCGATATAACCTCGGTACACGTCAGAAAGATCGCTCGCGTTCATCACGCATCGCCCTCGCCGAAGATCGCTCAAGCCGCCATGTTACCCGCGCCGGGCGTTGCGCTCAGATCGCGTCGGCGGGCCGGTGCGCGTCCGTGTCCACGCAACACACGAGCACTTCCGCCGGCTTTTTCCCCGTACATAGATACACGTGCCCAACAGAACTATCGAAGTACAGGCTATCGCCCGGCTTCAACTGAAACACCGCGCCCGTCTCGAAGCGCAGTTCGAGCGTGCCGTCCAGCAGGAACACGAACTCCTCGCCGCTATGGCGAATGTAGTCGGGAAAATCGGAGAGCTTGCGCGCCCGCACGTGCGCGCGCATCGGCACCATGCGCTTGCCCGTCAGATCGTTCGCGAGCATCCCGTATTCGTAGTTGGGCGTGTCGTAAATCATCTGCTGGCCCGACGCCGTGAACGTCGGCACGATAGCGTTCGCGCCCGCGCGCCGTGTGTGCTTCGTGCGGCCGAAGATCGCATCGAACTCGAGTTGCAGCGCATGCGCGAGCGCCGCGAACTTGTCGTAGGTCAGCGCGATGTCGCCGCGCTCGGCCTTCGAGATCGTCGACACGGCGATGCCCGACTGTTCCGACAACTGCATCAGGGTCAGCCCGCGTGCCTTGCGCGCGTCGCGCAGCCGCGCGCCGACCGCCTGGTGATCGATCTGTGACGTGGGCTCGACAGGTTCGGGTTGTTTGCGTGCGACGGATCTGGCCATGGCAATGCTCGGAATCTCAAGGGATGACAAAGGGTTTTGTCGTATACGAGAATTTATTTTTTCTCGTATATGATAACTCGCATCGATTCCAGTCCCATGCAGTTCCACTCAGGAGCGGTCGACGTGTCAACGCTTGCATTGGAAAAAGCCGGTCTGTCGAAAACCCAGGTCATCGCCGCGACGACGCTCGGCACGGCGCTGGAGTTCTACGACTTCACCATCTACAGCTTCTTCGCGATCCAGATCGGGCAGCTGTTCTTCCCTTCCGCGTCGCCCGTGAACCAGTTTCTGCTGTCGATCGGCGTGTTCGGCGTCGGCTTCGTCGTGCGGCCGCTGGGCGGCATCGTGATCGGCGCGTACGCCGACCGCGCGGGCCGCAAGAAGGCGATGGTGCTGACCATCATGCTGATGGCGCTGAGTTGCGCGCTGATCGCCTGCGCGCCGCCTTACGCGGTGGCCGGGATGGCCGCGCCTTTCATCGTGCTCGCCGCGCGTCTGATCCAGGGCTTCGCCGCGGGCGGCGAGTTCGGCCCCGGCACGACGCTGCTGGTCGAATACGCATCGGACTCGACGCGCGCGTTCTTCGCCAGTTGGAACTTCGCGGCGACGGCGCTCGGTCTCGCACTCGGCGCCGCCGTCGCAACGCTCGTCAATGTCTCGCTGCCGAAGGACGCGATCCTCGCCTGGGGCTGGCGCATTCCGTTCGTGCTCGGCATCGTCGCGGCGCCCGTCGGCATGCTGATCCGCCGGCGTCTCGAAGAAACGCTCAGCGATGCATCATCCGCCCGCACGCATCGTCGCGGCGCATTGAAAGCGGCGCTCACCACGCATCTGAAGCTGACGATACTCGGCACGTTCGCCGAGCTCGGCGGCTCGGTTTCCGTCTATATCACCGCGTTCTTTCTGCCGAGCCATGCGGTGCGCACGCTGCATCTGTCGTCGACGGCGTCGGTTGCTTCGGGCGTGATCAGCTCGCTCGTGCTGTTCGTCGCGGCGCCCATCGCGGGCAAGCTCGCCGACCGGTTCAGCCGCAAGCGCGTGCTCGTCATATCGCGTGTGACGCTGCTGCTCACCGTGTATCCCGCGTTCGCATGGTTGTCCGCGCAGCCTTCGACGTTGATGCTGTGCGCCGTGTCCGCGTTTCTCGCACTGTTCGTCGCCGGGCAGATCGTGCCCGTGCTCGTGATGATCCCCGAACTGTTCCCCAAACATGTGCGCGCGACGGGCATCGCGCTAACCTATGTGGTGAGCGCGTCGTTCTTCGGCGGCTTTTCACCGTTCGTCGCGAGCTGGCTCGTCGCGCTGACGGGCAACCCGCTCGCGCCCGCGTGGTACGTCGCGGCGGCCTGCGCAGTGTCGCTCGTGCCCGTGATCTGGCTGCGCGACCGCACGGGCGAAGCGCTCGATTGAGCTCATCCGTCATCACCGACAAGCAGGAACAACCCGGAACCTGAACCATGTCTGATAACGACGACCTCGTCGCCCGCAACGCCGTCGAATTGCGCCGGATGATCGGCGCGAAAGAGATTTCCCCCGTCGAGTTGCTCGATGCCTGCATCGAGCGGATCGAAGCCCTCAACCCCGCCGTCAATGCGATCACGGCAACCTGTTACGACGACGCCCGCAAGGCCGCGAAGGCGGCCGAGCGCAAAGTGCTGGACGGCGAGCCGCTCGGGCTGCTGCACGGGCTGCCGCTCGGCGTGAAGGATCTCGAAGACACGGCGGGCCTGCTGACCACGTACGGCTCGCCGATGTCGCGCGGCCATGTGCCGTCGCGTGATGTCGTGCTGGTCGAGCGGCTGCGCGCGGCGGGTGCGATTCTCGTCGCGAAGACCAACGTGCCCGAACTCGGCGCGGGCGCGAACACGCGCAACCCCGTGTGGGGCGCGACGGGTAATCCGTTCAATCCGGAACTGAACGCGGGCGGCTCATCAGGCGGCTCGGCGGCGGCGCTCGCTTGCGACATGCTGCCCGTCTGCACCGGCTCGGATACAGGCGGCTCGCTGCGCATTCCAGCGTCGAAATGCGGCGTGGTCGGCTTCCGGCCGTCCGCCGGGCTCGTGCCCAACTCGCGCCGGCTGCTCGGCTGGACGCCGATCTCCGTAGTCGGGCCGATGGGCCGCGACGTCGAAGAGACGGCACTGCAACTCGCGGCGACAGCGGGCCTTTCCACAGGCGATCCCCTCAGCTACGAAGTCGATCCACTCGGTTTCGCCACGCTGCCCGCTCTCGATCTCGCCACGCTGCGCATCGGCTATACGGAAGACTTCGGCTGCTGCGACGTCGACGACGGCATCCGCGCCCTCTTCCGCGCCCGCATGGCGGCGCTCGCGCCGATGGTGAAAACCTGCGAGCCAGTCCAGTTCGATCTCGGCGACGCGCATCGGGCGTTCGACGTGATTCGTGCGGAGAGCTTCGTCGCGGGCTTGCGCGACGCGTATGCGCGCGATCCGGGCGCGCTCGGTCCGAACACGCGCGCGAACTACGAAATGGGCGCCGCGATGACGCTCGCCGACAGCGCATGGGCACAGGCGGAACAGACGCGCATTTTCCGGCGCTTCCAGTCAGCGTTGGACCGTTACGACGTGATCCTCTCGCCGACCACGCCCGTTTCGCCGTTCCCGTGGCGCGAGCTTTACGCGGCGCAGATCAACGGACGCGCGCAGGAGAACTACTACCGGTGGCTCGCGCTTACCTATGTGGTAACGCTGACGACGCATCCCGCGCTGTCGCTGCCATGCGGTGTCGATGAGGCAGGCATGCCGTTCGGCTTGCAGATCGTCGGGCCGTTTCATGGCGACCTCAAGACGCTGGCCGTGGCGCGCGCGATGGAACAGGCTTTCGACACGAACCCCGCATTGCGCCGCCCGCGTCCCGATCTGTCGCGTCTCACGCAGCCGAACCCGGCGCTCAAATCGATCGTTACCGCGCCGCCCATTTTCGATTCCACCGGCGAAGCCCAAGCCGGCATGTCATCCGTCTAACTCAGCGATATCCATCATGTCCAACGAAATCCAGCGACTGCAAACCAACGCCCGCATGAGCCAGGTGGTGATTGCGAACGGCATCGTCTATCTGTCCGGCCAGGTGCCGGACACAGCGGGCGCGTCAATCACCGTTCAGACGACGCAAATCCTCACGCGCATCGACACGCTGCTCGCCTCGGCGAACGTCGACAAGACGCGCGTGCTCACCGCGAACGTGTGGCTGAGCGACCCGAAGCACTTCGACGAATTCAACGCCGTGTGGGATGCGTGGGTGCCGACGGGCCACGCGCCGACGCGCGCCTGCGTGCAGGCCCTGTTGATGAAGCCGGGCCTCGATGTCGAAATCGCCGTAACGGCGCTCGCATGACGTCATCGCGCGAGGATACGCAGCAATGAAGTTCGATACCGTCGTACTCGGTGGCGGCATGGTTGGCGTGTCGGTTGCCGTGCATCTGCAAAAGCGCGGGCTCACTGTGGCGCTCGTCGATCGCAAGGCGCCGGGCAACGAGACGTCGTTTGGCAACGCGGGGCTGATCCAGCGCGAAGGCGTCTACCCGTATGCGTTTCCGCGCGACGCCAGCACGCTGCTGCGCTACGCGCGCAACCGCTCGCTCGATGTCCGCTATCACTTCAGCGCGATGCCGAAGCTGCTGCCGTTTCTGTACCGCTACTGGCACTACTCGCGCGCCGATCGTCATACGGCCATCGCGCGTGCGTACGCAACTCTGATCGAGCATTGCGTGAGCGAGCATCGCGCGTTGATCGACGCTTCGGGCGCGCAGGCGCTGGTGCGCACGGGCGGCTGGCTGAAAGTGTTTCGCAGCGCGCGCAAGCAGGACGCCGCATTGCGTGACGTCGAGCGCTGGCAAGCCGAGTACGGCGTCACCTTCGACGCACTCGATGCAACGCAACTGAGGCGCGCGGAACCGTCGCTGAGCCACGCGCTGCTGGGCGCGCTGCGCTACACGGACGCCGAGTCCGTCAGCGACCCCAATGCGCTCGTCACGGCCTACGCGCGTTACTTCGAGCAGCTTGGCGGGCGGATCTTCATCGGCGATGCGTCGTCGCTCGAACCGCATTGGAGCGTCGACACGGAGGCGGGCCGCATCGACGCGCAGTCGGCCGTCATCTCACTCGGGCCCTGGTCGGATACCGTCAGCGCGCGCTTCGGCTACCGGCTGCCGCTCGCGGTCAAGCGCGGCTATCACATGCACTACGCGGCGCAGGACGGCGCGAAGCTGAATCAACCCGTGCTCGATACCGAGATCGGCTACATGATCACGCCGATGGCGCGCGGCATCCGGCTGACGACGGGCGCGGAACTGGCCGCCTGCGACGCGCCGGCAACTCCCGTGCAACTCGATGCGATCGAACCTATCGCGCGCGACACCTTCCCGCTCGGCGCGCGGCTCGACGAGCGTCCGTGGCTCGGCCGCCGTCCATGCACGCCGGACATGATGCCGATCATCGGCCCCGCGACACGCCACAAGGACCTGTGGTTCGCGTTCGGCCACGCGCATCACGGCCTGACGCTCGGGCCCGTCACGGGGCGCCTGCTCGCGGAAATGATGACGGGCGCCACGCCCGTCGCCGACCCGCATCCGTTCCGCGCCGATCGCTTCTAGCCCGATCGCCTCTAGCCCGGTTTACCGCCCCTGGCGCCGGGCGGTACCATAGGCTCGCCTTATTTTCTGAGGGACAAAAATGAATCCCAAGGTCGACGCCTATATCGGCAAACTCAAACAGTGGCGTGAAGAAACCGAAAAACTCAGAGCGATCGTGCTGGAATGCCCCGTCACTGAGGAGTTGAAATGGGGCGTTCCGTGCTACACGTTCGACGACAAAAACGTCGTGCTCATTCACGGCTTCAAGGAATACTGCGCAATCCTGTTCGTCAAGGGCGCGTTGCTGAAGGACCCGAAAGGCATCCTGATCCAGCAGACAGAGAACGTGCAGTCAGCCCGGCAGGTGCGATTCACGAGTCTGCAGGAAATCGTCAAGCTGCAATCCGTTCTGAAGACCTATATCCGCGCGGCTATCGAAGTCGAAAAAGCCGGCCTGAAAGTGGCCCACAAATCGACCGAAGAGTTTGAAGTCGCCGAGGAATTCCAGACCAGACTCGACAAGTTGCCCAAGCTGAAGACTGCTTTCGAAGCGCTGACACCCGGACGGCAACGCGCCTATCTGCTGCACTTCTCGTCGGCGAAGCAATCGAAAACGCGGGAATCGCGGATCGAAAAGTGCATGCCGTTGATTCTTGAAGGCAAGGGTCTGAACGACGAGTGAGTCCGCCCGGAAAGTTCTAAAAGCGGCGGGCGGTGGGCGGACGCCCCGCCGCCGCTCATCCATGAAACACACGGCAAGCGAACTTTGTAGCATTTCCTTAAAAAATGTAGGTCGATAGGATGCTAACGAATAAAAATCGACATACAATCCCGGCCCATGGTCAATCTCCACCTTCTACGCCGCTCCGTCAGCAGCACGCTGGTCGTCGCCGCGCGCCGCTGGCGCCGCACGAGCCATAGCGTGTTGTCCGCCTACAACGTGTCGGAAGCGTGCGCGGGTCCTTTGCTTACGGCCAACCGCCTGGGCGAAGCCGTGCGTCAGGTGACGCTCGCGGAACATGTGGGGATCGAAGGCCCGTCGCTGGTGCGGCTGCTCGATCAGCTATGCGCGGCGGGCCTCGTGCGCCGCGACGAAGACCCCGACGACAAGCGCGCCAAAACCATCACCCTCACCGACGAAGGCCGCGCCGTCACCGCGCGCATGGAAGAGCGGCTGATGGAACTGCGCGCGCGCGTGCTCAAAGGCGTGAGCCGCGAGGACCTGGAGACGACGCTGCGGGTGCTGAATGCCTTCAACGCGTCGCTGGATGCTACAGTCACTTCCGACAAGGGCGTATCCGACGAGCCAGCCGCTGCCGCACGATCCGGCGGCAAACGCAACGCATAACCGCCATGGCCTATCCCTCAGTCCGCGACTGGCTGTTTTCCGCCAAGACGTTCGCGGCCGCGATGATCGCGTTGTACATCGGCCTTGCGCTCGAACTGCCCCGCCCGTACTGGGCGATGGCGACCGTCTATATCGTCTCGAACCCATTCGTCGGCGCGACCCGCTCGAAGGCGCTGTACCGCGCGCTCGGCACGGCGCTCGGCGCGGCGGGCGCGGTGCTGATCGTGCCGCCCTTTGTCGAGTCGCCGTTCCTGTTCAGCACGATCGTCGGGCTGTGGACGGGCACGATGCTCTATGTGTCGCTGAATGACCGCACCGCGCGCAGCTATGTGTGCCTGCTCGCCGGCTACACGCTGCCGTTGATCGCGCTGCCCGCCGTCACCAATCCGACCACCGTCTTCGATCTCGCCATCACGCGTACGGAAGAGATCCTGCTCGGCATCGTGGTCGCGAGCATCGTCGGCAGCGTGGTGTTTCCGAGCCGGCTCGCGCCGACGCTGATCGAGCGCACCGACGCCTGGTTCCGCGACGCCGCGTTCTACGCCAGCGAAACGCTGTCCGGCCATATTGCCGGCGCGACGATCTCGGCCTCGCGCCAACGCCTCGCGGCCACGGTCAACGGGCTCGAATTCCTGCTGAGCCAATTGACCTACGATCACACACGGCCCGATATCGTGCGCCGCGCGCGCGCGTTGCAGGGGCGAATGCAGATATTCCTGCCGCTGATTTCGTCGATGGCCGATCCGCTGATCGAACTGATACGGCAGCGCGGCGCGCATTCGCCCGAAGTCGAGGCGCTGCTCGCGGACGTCGCGAAGTGGATCAAGGCGCCCGCGCTCGAAGCCAAATACGCCGACGAGCCCGATCAGGAAGCGGAAGCGCTGCGCGCGCGCGTCGATGCGCTGCGGCCTTCCGCACAGGCGCTGACGAGCTGGGACGGCGCGCTGCTGTCGAACGCGCTGTGGCGTCTGGGCCAGGTCATCGACGTCTGGCGTGACATCCGCTGCCTGCGCGCGGCCATCGTTCACGAAACGGTCCTGTGGCGCCCGCACTTTCGCCACTGGCGGCTGGGCGGCACCGAGCGCTTCTTCGACTACGGCATGATGCTGTTCTCGACGGCTTCGGCCGTCGGCGCGGTGATCGTCGCGTGCGGACTGTGGATCACGTCGGGCTGGAACGACGGCGCAGCCGCCGTCACGCTCGCCGCCGTCTCCTGCTGCTTCTTCGCGGCGCTCGACGATCCCGCGCCCTCCGTCTTCAAGTTCTTCCTTGCGACCTGCGCGAGCGTCGTACTGGCCGGACTGTACGTGTTCGTAGTGCTGCCGCACGTCCACGATTTCGCGATGCTGGTCCTGATCTTCTCCGGGCCGTTCCTGATCATCGGCACGCTGATCCCGAGCCCGCAGTTCACGCTCGTGACGTTGCTCACGGCCGTCAACACGGCGACCTTCATCAGCATTCAGAGCGCTTACGAGGCCGACTTCTTCGTGTTCATCAACAGCAATCTGGCGGGCGTCGCGGGCTTGCTGTTCGCTTTCATCTGGACGCGCATCACGCGGCCGTTCGGCGCCGAACTCGCCGCCGGTCGGCTCACGCGTTCCGCATGGGCCGACGTCGTGGTGAGCGCGTCGACGGCCGCCATCGAAGACCAGCGCAATCTGTACTCGCGCATGCTCGACCGGCTGATGCAACTGTTGCCGCGCCACGCGGCCTCGGACTCGAACCGTCATCCGTCGATCGAAAGCTTCCGCGACTTCCGCGTCGCGCTGAACGCGCTCGACCTGCGACGCACGCGCCGCAAGCTGGCAGCCGACTTGCAAGGCTCCATCGATGACGTGCTCGTCGGCGTGCGGCAGTATTTCGAGCAATGTATCGCGCGCCGCGAACGGCAGCCGGTGCCCGCCGCGCTGATCGAAACGATCGATGCCGCCGTCGCGCAAGTGACCACGCGCAACATCGCGCAGACGCAAGGCGGCACGCAGCAGGGACAACAGGGACAGGCGGCGGAACAAGGCGCTGCGCCCGCCCCCGCTGCGCCTTCCGGCGAGCGCTGGCTGCGCGAGACGCTGCACGCGCTGGTCGGCATGCGCCTGTCGCTGTTTCCGCCGCATCCCGCGCCCGGCAGCAATCCGCCGCCTCAACCGGAGACCGCAGCCTGATGCGAAACCCATCTCTTACTTTCTGTCGACGCAAATGATCGGCGAAATCGACATCCTCGGCGTCTTCGTGCCAGCCGTGCTGGTGCTGATGTTCATCGCCTATCTGGTGAACCTGGTCTTGCGCAACCTGTTCGCGCGCATCGGCGTTTACCGTTTCATCTGGCACCGTTCCATTTTCGATCTCGGCATTTATGTTCTGGTGCTGGGGCTTGTCGTCATCGTTTCGCACCGGTTCATAACGTGAAAAAAACCTGGTTCTCAGTCGGGCAGATCCTGCTCACTCTTATCGTCGTCGTGATCGCAGCGGCCGTGCTGTGGAAGCTGGTCGACTACTACATGTTCGCGCCGTGGACGCGCGACGGCCATGTGCGCGCCGACGTGATCCAGGTTGCGCCGGACGTATCCGGCCTCATCACCGAGGTCAAGGTCGTCGACAACCAGCAGGTCAAGCAAGGCGAAGTGCTGTTCGTGATCGACCAGGCGCGCTATGCGCTCGCGCTGCGCAACGCACAGGCCACCGCGCAGCAGCGCCGCGCGACGCTCGATCAGGCGCGCCGCGAAGATGCCCGCAACCGCGCGCTCGGCAATCTCGTCGCCCGTGAAGTCGTCGAAGAGACGCACTCGCGTGTCGAAACGGCCACGGCCGCGCTCGCCGACGCCGAAGTCGCGATCGACACGGCGCGCCTGAACCTGCAGCGGACGGTGATCGTCAGTCCTGTGGACGGCTATCTGAACGATCGCGCGCCGCGTGTGGGCGAGTACATTTCGGCGGGACGCGCGGTGCTGTCGGTGGTCGACATGCATTCGTTCCGCGTCGACGGCTATTTCGAGGAAACCAAGCTGCATGGCATCGACATCGGCCAGCCCGTCGACATCAAGGTGATGGGCGAACCGGGCGTGCTGCGCGGCCACGTGTTGAGCATCGTCGCCGCGATCGAGGACCGCGACCGCCAGCAAAGCCAGAACCTGCTGCCGAACGTGAACCCGGCGTTCAGTTGGGTGCGCCTCGCGCAGCGCATTCCCGTGCGCGTCGCACTCGACGAAGTGCCCGCCGACTTCCGCATGATCGCGGGCCGCACGGCGACGGTGTCGGTGCGCGGCATCGGGCCTTCGATGGGACGCCGCCCGGCGGCATCGGATGCGAAGGCTGCTTCGGCTGCATCGGCTGGCGCGGGGGCTTCGACCACGGGCGCGGCTATCGTCGGCACCGCGCCGTCTAGCGCTACGCATTCTGCATCGGGCGCATCGCAATGAAACGCTTTCCGTCCCTCACGGCAACGCGCGCCGGCCTGGCGTTGCTGCCGGCTTTGTTGCCCATCGCGCTCGCTTTGAACGGCTGCACGACGGTCGGCCCGAACTACAAACTGCCGGAGAACGCGGCCGTCAACGCGCCGTATGCGAACGCGGCCATCGACGGCGCGGACAAGGCGCCCGTCACGCAGCAAGCCGTGCCGTCGAAGTGGTGGCGTCTGTATGACGACCCCGTGCTCGATCAGCTGGTCACAGAAGCGCTGTCGTCGAACACCGATCTGCGCGTCGCCGCCGCCAATCTCGCGCGCTCGCGCGCCCAGCTCGACTTCGCGAACGAACAGGGCGGCTTTTCCGGCAAGACGTCGGCGGCCTTCCAGCGCGCGCAGGAATCCGCCGAACAGTACCTGTTGACGGAAAAGATTCCCGTCGTCAACGAAGGCGCGCTGGATCTGAGCGTGTCGTATGAGATCGATCTGTTCGGCAAGCTGCGGCGCGGCGTGGAAGCCGCGAAGGCCGACGACGAAGCCGTCGAAGCCGCAAGCGACCTCGCCCGCATCACGGTGGTCGCCGATGTCGTGCGCGCCTACGTTGAATCGTGCTCGGCAGCGGAAGAACTGGAGATCGCGCAGAAGTCTTTGGCCCTGCAAAAGGAACGGGTCAAGCTCACGCAACGTCTGCGCGACGCAGGCCGCGGCAACCAGCCCGATGTGACGCGCGGCCAGACCCAGGCCGACACGCTCGCCGCCGACATTCCGCGCTTCGTCGCGCGCCGCCGCGCCGCGCAATACCGGCTCGCGATGCTGCTCGCGCGCGCGCCGTCCGATCTGCCGCCCGCCGCCCTCGCCTGCAGCCGGCTGCCGCATCTGAAGCAACCGATTCCCGTCGGCGACGGTGCGGCGCTGCTCAAGCGCCGCCCGGACGTGCGCCAGGCCGAACGGCTGCTGGCGGCGTCGACGGCGCGCATCGGCGTCGCGACGGCGGCGCTGTATCCGACCGTGAGCATTGGCGCATCGGCGGGCTCGGTCGGCGTCGTCGAGGATCTGTTCGGCCCGACCACGAACCGCTGGGCGTTCGGCCCGCTGATCAGCTGGACATTCCCGATCAACGGCCAGCGCGCCCGCGTCCACGAAGCGGAAGCCGCGACGGGCGGCGCGCTCGCGCATTTCGACGGCGTCGTGCTGAATGCGCTGCGCGAAACGCAGACGAGCCTGTCGACCTACGCATCCGATACGACGCGCGCCGATGCATTGCGCACCGCGTACAAGTCGGCCGTGCAGTCGGCGGATGAAACGCATCGCCTGTACGCCGCGGGCCGCGACACCTTCATCGACGATCTCGACGCGACGCGCACGCTCACGAGCGTCGCCGCGCAGGTGTCGGCGGCCGAAGGCCAGGTTGCGGTCGATCAGGTGAATCTGTTCCTCGCGCTCGGCGGCGGCTGGGAAGAAGAAAAGAACGACAGCAGCGCCAGCGAGAAAGTCGGCGCCAAGGCCGACTGAGCCGCTTCAGTCGTCCGCTTCGAAAGCGGTTCCGACGAACCGCTCGATCACGCCATTGAACAGCGTAGGCCGCTGCAGCGGCGCGAAATGGCTGACGTTCGGCAGCACGATCAGCTCGGCGTCCGGGATGGTTTGCGCCAGATACACGGCGTGTTCCTGCTTGATGAACTCGTCGTGCTCGCCGATCGCTATGGTCACGCGCACGCGGATTTGCGCGAGATCGTCGGCCGAGTAATCGGGCTGCGTGCGCTGCATCTCGCTGACGGCGGCGACGAACGCGTCGAACTCGCCGGGCGTTGCCGACAGCGCCTCGTAGTCCGCGCGATGCCGCCTGAAGCAGCGGTCGATCACGGGCGTCGGCACGAATGGCTTCGCGCCGCCGGGGTCCATGTTGCACGCGAAGAAGAACACGCCCGCGACGCGCTGCGGCGCGCGCCGGCCGAGAATCAGCGCGGTACACGCGCCGTCGCTCCAGCCGATGAACGCCGCTTGCTGTACGTGCAGAGCGTCGAGTACGGCGAGCACGTCGGACGCCATCAGCTCGTAGCTGTACGGTTGCGCGTCGCGTGTGCTGCGGCCATGTCCGCGGCTGTCGATCAGGATCGCCCGGTAGCCCGCCGCAACCAGCACGGGCACCTGATAACCCCAGTTGCCGCGATGCCCGAGGCCGCCGTGCAACAGCACCACGGGGTGGCCCGCGCCGTAC
This sequence comes from Paraburkholderia terrae, assembly GCF_002902925.1. Lineage (GTDB taxonomy): Bacteria > Pseudomonadota > Gammaproteobacteria > Burkholderiales > Burkholderiaceae > Paraburkholderia > Paraburkholderia terrae. Next base: position 1,432,954 of record NZ_CP026112.1, read on the forward strand.
GTCGACCACGCGATGCGTGCGCCCGCGTTGTCCACAAAGCCTTCTTCCTGCGCTTCGGGCAGCGGCGCCGCGCCGTGCGCTTCGAAGTGTTTCAGTTCGTCGTCCGATTGCATGTCGATCGCGCTCCGTGAAGAAAAGCTACCGGTTCATTGTGACAGTTCACGCTCCGTCGGCGCTGTCGGGCGTCTGCTTGCTCAGCGGCGCAACGTGTGCTCGCCGCCGCTCCGCGCCGAGACCCACGAGCACGACGATCAGCCCCAGCGCGCCCATCCCGAGCGAGATCGCCACAACGACCACGCTCATGCGCCCATTCCCGGAAAACACGCCGACCAGCAAACCCGCCAGCGGTTGCGTCAGGTTATTGAGCATGATGACGACGCCAAGCGTCTTGCCGTAGTCCTTCGCGGGAATAATCGCCTGACGCACGCTGCGGATATAGATGCTGAACATCTTGTCGAAGCCAACGATCAGCAGAAAGCCCGCGACGTAGCCCCACACGGAAGGACTCACGCCCGCGAGCAGGCCGCCCGCGAAGATCGCAAGAAACGATACGAGCCCGAGCGTCTTGCGCGGAATCCGCACGCGGGCGATCAGCAGCAGGATCACGATCGTCGCGATCGCGCCCGCCGTCTGCACGAACGCGTAGAACGCATCCGGCCGGCGATGCAGCCCCGTCACCATCGCGGCCGAGGTCGCGAGCGTCACGCCGATCACGAGATTCTCGGCGGCGGCCAGCGCGACCAGCCGGCTCAGCCCCGGCAACCTCACGACATGCGCCAGCGCCGTTTTTACGGGCGCGAACCAGTCGCCGCCTCCATGCCCGTGCGGCGTCCATTCGAAAGCGCTTGCGCGCTGCCAGAAGAGTGTCGCGCCATCGGCGGCGAAAAACAGTACGGCCGCGACGCCGACGACGTATTCCCAACGCCACCAGCCGAGCAGCAAACCTGCGAGCATCGGGCCGAGCACCACGCCGACCTGATCGGCAATCTGCGCGTACGACAGCACCTTCTCGAAGCGCTCGGACGTGAATACCTGCGGCAGCAGCACTTCGCGCGCGACGAGCCCCTGGCTGGTCAGCGTGCCGCATACGGCGGACAGTGCGATCAGCCAGCCGATGCCGCCTGCCACCGCGAAGCCTGCGATGCCTGCCGCGCACGCCATTGCGCGAAAGCGCTGGCTTGCGCGCAGCACCGTAACGGGCGACATACGATCGCACAGCGCGCCGCACACGGGAAACACGATATAGCGCGGGAACGCCTCGATGAAGAACGCAATGCCGGACCATGTCGCCTTTTGGGTCGTCTGGAAGACGACGAGCGGCACTAGAAAAAGCAGTATCTGGTCCGCGAGCCGTGAGAAGAACAGCGAAGCGAAGAACGCCTGATGTTGAGCGCGCATGCAGTTGGGTTGATGTTTGTGCGTTGCACGCGGCTCACGTTTGACGTTTTGGCTCGTGCAGGCGTTGTTGGTGTTTTGGGTTTGGGTTCGCTTTTGCTTTCGCTGGCATCCGCGATTCGTTAGCGTGCTTCACGCGTCGCCCCTGTGCGGGGCGGCACCTACTTTTCTTTGCCGCCGCAAAGAAAAGTAGGCAAAAGAAAGCGGCTAACACCGCCAGCCCTTGTTATTGCCTGAGGGCCCCCAACCGGTCCCACACTTCAGATGATAACGCGCTGTTCCCCGCCCGTTGCCATCGCTCTTAATAAGCGCCTCCCCCACTTCAGGCACCCGTACAACGGCCAGCGGCAGCGAACGGTTGCGGCCGCCCAGGTGGCAAACTGTGTGTAGGTTGTCGCATCGTACGCGAGGGGGCTCTTATCAGAGACACCGACCTTGCTGTTTAGTCCGGGGTGATGCGTGTACGGCTTGAAAGCCGACACACAGTTTGCCACTTTAGAAGGTGGGAAGCTTGACGCAGTATGGATGCGACGCGGGGGTGTGAAGCAGGTAATGCTCATGGAGCAAGCGTTGCAACGGGCCTGTGTTTTCAGTCTGGAGTGATGCGTGTACGGCCTGAAAGCCTACACACAGTTTGCCACCTGGGCGGCGGCGGACTATCTGGCACGGTGTGTTGCTACGCGGGGGTGTGAAGCGGGTGAGGCGCACCGCAAGAGCGCTGGCAACGAACGTGAGTCACGTGATTGCCGTGTGAAGCGTAAGGCCGGTTGGGGGCCCTCAGGCAAACACAAGAATTAGCGGTGTTAGCCGCTTTCTTTTGCCTACTTTTCTTTGCGGCGGCAAAGAAAAGTAGGTGCCGCCCCGCACAGGGGCGACGCTTGAAGCAAGCTAACGAAGTGCGGATGCCAGCGAAAACCCCAAAAAACCAAACCGACCGCGCCACGAAGCCAAACCGCGGATGCCAGCGCAAACACAAGCAAACCAAACCGGCTGCGCAGCAAAAAGCCCGCACATCCAAACCAGAATGCGCGGGCTCCGCTCAAATCGCTAGAGGCAGAAAGCTTAAACCGTCACCGCTGCCAGCGCGTTATTCAGCGTCTTACTCGGCCGCATCACCGCTTCCAGCTTCGCAAAATCCGGCTGGTAATAGCCACCGATATCAACACCCTTACCCTGCACGTCCGCCAGTTCACCGATGATAGTCTTCTCATTCTCCGTCAGCACCTTGGCCAGCGTGCCAAACTTGGCAGCAAGTTCCGCGTCATCCGTCTGCGCGGCCAGTTCCTGCGCCCAGTACATCGCCAGGTAGAACTGGCTGCCGCGGTTATCGAGCTCGCCAGTCTTCGGCGACGGGCTCTTGTTGTTGTCGAGCAGCTTGCCGGTAGCAGCATCCAGCGTCTTCGCCAGCACCTTGGCGCGAGCATTCCCCGACTTGATACCAAGCTCTTCAAGCGACACAGCCAGCGCCAAAAACTCACCCAGCGAATCCCACCGCAGGTGGTTCTCTTCGACCAGCTGCTTGACGTGCTTCGGCGCCGAACCGCCCGCACCCGTCTCGTACATGCCGCCGCCCGCCATCAGCGGAACGATCGACAGCATCTTCGCGGACGTGCCCAGTTCCATGATCGGGAACAGGTCGGTCAGGTAGTCGCGCAGGATGTTGCCCGTCGCCGAGATCGTGTCCAGGCCGCGAATCACGCGCTCCAGCGAGTAACGCATCGCGCGCACTTGCGACATGATGTGAATCTCGAGACCATCCGTGTCGTGATCCTTCAGGTATGCCTGCACCTTGTGGATCAGCTCGTTTTCGTGCGGACGGTACGGGTCGAGCCAGAACACCACGGGCATGCCCGAGTTGCGCGCGCGCGTGACGGCGAGCTTGACCCAGTCGCGGATCGGCGCGTCCTTCACGAGGCACATGCGCCAGATGTCGCCCTGCTCGACCTGCTGCGTGAGGCCGCTCAGCACTTCGCCCGTCGCGTTGTCGACGATGCGCGCTTCGCCGTCTTCGGCGATCTCGAAGGTCTTGTCGTGCGAGCCGTATTCTTCCGCCTTCTGCGCCATCAGGCCGACGTTCGGCACCGTGCCCATCGTCTTCGGATCGAATGCGCCGTTGGTCTTGCAGAAGTTGATGATTTCCTGGTAGATGCGCGCGAACGTGCTTTCCGGGATCAGGCACTTCGTGTCGGCGGGACGGCCGTCGGCGCCCCACATCTTGCCGCCCGCGCGGATCATCGCGGGCATCGATGCGTCGACGATCACGTCGTTCGGTGCGTGCAGGTTCGAGATGCCCTTGGCCGAATCGACCATCGCCAGCGCCGGACGGTGCTCGTGGCACGCGTGCATGTCGCGGATCACTTCATCGCGCTGCGATTCCGGCAGCGCTTCGATCTTCGTGTACAGATCGACGAGGCCGTTGTTGACGTTCACGCCCAGTTCGTCGAACAGCTTCGCGTGCTTGGCGAACGCGTCCTTGTAGAACACCTTGACGGCGTGGCCGAAGACGATCGGGTGCGAGACCTTCATCATCGTCGCCTTGACGTGCAGCGACAGCATCACGCCCGTCTTGCGTGCGTCTTCCATCTGGTCTTCATAGAACTCGACCAGCGCCTTCTTGCTCATGAACATGCTGTCGACGATCTCGCCGTCCTGCAGCTTGATCTTCGGCTTCAGCACGATGGTCTCGCCGCGCTTCGTGACGAGTTCCATGCGGACTTCACGTGCCTTGTCGTTGGTGATCGACTTTTCGCCGTGGTAGAAGTCGCCATGCTTCATGTGCGCGACGTGCGTGCGCGACGCCATGCTCCACTCGGCCATGCTGTGCGGGTGCTTCTTCGCGTAGTTCTTGACGGCGGCGGGCGCACGGCGGTCCGAATTGCCTTCGCGCAGAACCGGGTTCACCGCGCTGCCGAGGCACTTCGAGTAACGCTTCTGGATCTCTTTTTCTTCGTCGTTCTTCGGGTCTTCCGGATAATCCGGAACCTTGTAGCCCTTCGACTGCAGTTCCTTGATCGCGCTGATCAGCTGGAACACCGACGCCGAAATGTTCGGCAGCTTGATGATGTTCGTGTCCGGGTCTTGCGTGAGGCGGCCCAGCTCGGCCAGATTGTCCGGCACGCGCTGTTCTTCCGTCAGGAATTCCGCGAACTCGCCGAGGATACGGCCGGCCACGGAGATGTCGCTGGTCTCGACATTGACGCCAGCCGGAGCGGTAAACGTACGGATGATCGGCAGAAAAGCACTCGTCGCGAGCAGCGGGGCTTCGTCGGTCAGGGTGTAGATGATCGTAGGTTGCTTGTTACTCATCGCTTTGCTCTTGGTCGAGAAAGGTTGGGAAATGCCGCCGGCGACGCCACGGCCGACGCGAATGCCCCGAATTTTGCCTTATTTTGGATTTTGACGGTTTGAATCGTGCCGGTCGAAACGCGTTTAAGGCAAAAAAATGCACGATTTGCGCCGCTTCGCTGCTTTTTCATCGTCGCGAACGGCACTTCATTGCATTTTGCAATTCGGGCACAGGCACAATTGTTCCGTTATGCGGTGTTGACGGCAAACGGACGCCGATCGAGATTGCGCGTAGCAAATGGCGTGAAGATGAACGATTCTGCAGCCACGACGCGATCGAAGGCGACCGTCGTTCCGCCACCGCGCGGGCGTAGCACGCGACGTCCGGTCTACACTGTTTCACCATCGATTCTACGGCCGCAGCCCATTCGATACACGATGCCCTTTCCGCTCCGCTTGCGCCTCGTCTGCGCCGCCATCGTTTTGAGCGCCGCGTCGGCGAATTGCGCCGTCGGCGCGCAGCAGCCCGATCCATCGCCCGACAAGCTCGCCGAAAGCGGCATCCATCACGCGCCTCGTACCGAGAACGGCTACGAGAACAACGACGGACCGCTCGCGCGCGGCTCGGTATGGAAATGGCGCTGGAACCGCTGGACGCACGGCTTGCCGCCACCGCCCGCGAACGGTTACGCGTTTCCCGTCGATCACCCCGACGTCGCGTGGATCCAGGCGAACCGCAGCGACGATACGATGACGTGGATCGGCCACGCGACCGCCTTGCTGCAGATCAACGGCGTCAATGTGATCACCGATCCGATGTTTTCCGAGCGCGCGTCGCCCTTCACGTTCGCCGGGCCGAAGCGGCGCGTGCCGCCCGGTCTCGCGCTCGACGAGTTGCCGCATATCGACGTCGTGCTGATCTCGCACAGCCACTACGACCACCTCGACACCGCGAGCGTCGAGGCGTTGAACGGGCAGCCTGGCGGGCCGCCGCTCTTTCTCGTGCCGCTCGGCATCAAGGACTGGCTCGCGAAAAAAGGCATCACGAACGCGCAGGAACTGGACTGGGGCGACGAAACCAGCGTTGCTGGCCTCGACTTCTGGTTCGTGCCCGCGACGCATTGGTCCGCGCGCAGCCTGACTGATCGCAACGAGACGCTGTGGGGCGGCTGGGTCGTGAAGACGCCAGTGGGCGCCGCGCATCCGTTCTCGGTGTATTTCGCGGGCGACACCGGCTACTCGAACGACTTCAAGCGGATCGGCGCCGCATTCGGTTGCGTCGATCTCGCGCTGATTCCCGTGGGTGCTTATGAGCCGCGCTGGTTCATGGGCCCTCAGCACGTGGACCCGCAGCAGGCCGTGCAGATCTTCGAGGACGTACACGCGAAAAAAGCGATCGGCATTCACTGGGGCACGTTCGAACTGACCGACGAGGCGCTCGACGAACCGCCGAAAAAACTCGCCGAAGCGACCCATGAAGCCGGCCTGCCCGATGACGCTTTCACGGTTCTCCATCACGGCCAGATGATCCGCCTCGACACATCGGCCGATTCACACTCGACGTGTTCGCGCTAAAACGCGAGCCGCGCTGCACTGCGCCTGTGCAATGCAGCGCAGCAAGAACACCCGATTGTCGGTCAGCACACATTCAACATCACGCGAGACACCCCTAATTCGGTTAAACCCTGTCGTGCAAGGCACAACGTCGTGTTATTGTCGTACACACACGGGTTCGAGCTTTGCTACGCGGAACTCACGTCATATCCGTTACCTTCGCGAGCGTCGCCATGAGTGATGTACGCCATCTTCTAAGCCAACGCGACCGCGTGGAGCTGCTGTGCTGGCTCACGTGCGGAAGCCTGGGTGCCTGGTATCTGAACGAGACCTGGCCCACACCGTCCTTTCACGTAGAGGCCGCGCACAAGTGGCTCGACCGGCACGGGCGCACAGCCGACTGGTTATGCATTGCGAGGCTGTCGGCCCTCGCGCTCGACATCGCGCAGCGGCATGCATCGTTTGTCGAAGCCGACTGGGCACGCGATGCCGTCGAAGAGATTCTCGACACTGACGAACTCGACGCTCAGGCGCGCCTCGTCGTCACCGTGCTCGGCGACTGCGAACGCGCACTCGCCGACAAGCGCCTCGCCGACTGATACCAGCGCACACCTGCGAACGGTACTCGCCGCGTGGTCGCGGCGCGGTCACGTTCGCCTTCATGCCTGTCTCCATACGCACGCGGCGGCGTCCCCAACGACCCGCCGCGCGTTCGCGTCACCGCGCGTAGTCGAGCTTTGGATACCAATGCGGATCGCGCCCCTCGGGCGTCATGTCGAAGATCGTCCACATCGGCATCAGATCCGGTGCGCCGCGCGGGTCCTGGCCGGGATCGACGGTCGGGAATCCCATCTCAGCCGCATAAAAATGCCGGATCGTGCCGTCGCGACGCGTGAAGACCTGAAACGCCGCGTCGTCGCCGCCGTCGTCGGAGATCGCGTCGAAGTCGCGGCTGTACTCGCCATTCACGTCCGAATACAGCTTCAGATCGCGCCAGCCGCGCTCCTTCTTGAACGCCACGAGCCGCTCGATCGGCGAACGGGCGACCACGGCCAGCGCGATGCGCTGTGCGATGTCGCGCGCCTCGCCGTCCCACGCGCTCAGTAGCGACGTACACATCGGACAAGGCCGCTCGCGCTGCGGTCCGAACATGTAGCTGTAGATCACGAGCGTGTCCTTGTCGCCGAACAGCCCGGCGAGATCGACGGGCCCCGCTTCGCCGATGAAGCGGTAATCGCCCGTCACGTCGCCGCCCGGCGGCAGCGCGCGGCGCTGTTCCGCGACGCGTTCGATGTGACGACGCAGCTCGATTTCCTCCGCGAGCAGCGCGTCGCGGGCGCGCCGGTATTCGACGCTCTCGTTCGGATAGTGCCGGCCGTTGCGCTTCGCCAGTTCGGCGGCAGGCACAAGAGAAGATGCAGAAGACATCGCGACCTCCCATTCAATTGACGAACCATGAAATCAGTCGTGTTCCGGCATGCCGAGCGGAAACAGATGACGATACGGCCGTGCTTCCTCGACGGCGCGCGCGAACGAAGGCCGCTTCAACAGACGCTTGCGATACCCAATCACGTATTCGAATTTCGGATCGATCTGGTGCGTCCACTCGGCATAGAAGAGAAACGGCGCGGCGCCGCAATCCGCGAGACTGAAGCGCTCGCCTGCCGCCCACTCGCGGTCTCTCATCGTGTTGTCGAGCCACGCATACGCGACCTCGAGCTGCGCGCGCGCATCGGCGACACCGCGCGCATCGCGTTCGCTCTCGTCGCGCAGGCTGTCGAAGACGATCTTCTGCTGCGGCGTGGCAATGTAGTTGTCGAAGAAACGATCCATGAAGCGTACTTCGAGCGCCGCGCGCGGATCGTCGGGAAGCAGTTGAACCGGGCCGGGATGATGCAAGCCGAGATGCTCGATGATGACGGTCGCCTCGGCGATCGTGCGTCCCGCGTCGACGAGCACCGGAAAGCGCCGGATGGGCCAGCGCGCAGCGAGTTCGTCCATCGCGCCGGGTTCGTCGAGCCGGCGGTAGTCGAACGGCGTGCCGTTCTCGTAAAGCGCGGTGAGCGCCTTCTGGCAGTACGAAGAAAACGGATGGGCGTAGAGCTTCAAGGTCATCGTCGTCGTCCTTGCTGGCAGATAGCGGACGATATGCCCGCTTACTGTGACGACGAGCGGTGGCGACGGGAATCGACAGTACGCGCGAAAAAACTTTTGCTGCGCTGCGGCGTGGATTGCTGGGCGCGTCACTTATCGCCGTGATTCGCGCCATCGATTCGCCGCGTCAACGCGCCCGCGCACTCACTCGCGCAGCGAGACCGCCAGCGCGCGAAGCAGCGCCGCGCCGTCGCCCTGCCACGCGCTGCCGTGCATGCACGCAAGCGTGTGCGGCTCGAGTGCGGCGAGCCGCTCCAGCATCGCGTCGCCGTGTTTCGTGTGCGAGTAGTAATCCATGCTGCGCCGGAACGCCTCGCTCGGACCGAGTATGTCCGCGCCCGTCACGGCGGGCAAGTCGGCGCCGCCTTGCGTGAACAGATCGCCGCACAGCAGCGTCTGCGTCGTCTCGTCGAAAAGCATCCCGCATTCCCATGCATGCGGCAGATGCGGCGTCGCGAGCCAGCGCAGACGGTGGCGTCCGAGATCGACGGTTTCGCCGTCTTCGAGACCGCGCGCGGGCCGATCGGCGAGATCGTCGATGGACACCAGCTTGGCGACGCCGCTGCACAGCGGCTGCGCTTGGGGCGCGGCGGTAAGCCATTCATTGAGCGAGCCGCACTCGTCCGCTTCGACATGCGAGAACGCGATATGCCGCAGCCGTTCGGGCGGCAACACTGACGCCACCGCTTCGCGCACGAGCGCGAACATCCTGCGCGGGCCGGTATGGAACAACAGCGGCGCGTCGTCGACGATCAGATACTGGTTGAAGGAGAAGCCGCCCGGCCCGCCCTCGAAGAACACAGGCGTGTTGATCCGGTAAATGCTGTCCGCGACTTCATGGACGTTGGTGCCCGACACCGCATTGGTGACCGTCATGACCCGACCTCCATGCGCGCTGCGCGCGCAACGATGCGCCGCGCCGAATACGCGCTAACCGCCTAACGCGGCGAGATTCAACTGGTACGAGCGCCCGATCCACGCCGCGCAATCGCGGTGATCGCGCAGCGCGTCGCCCGTGTTCGGATGGATGAATACGTCGAGCGCGCCGTGATTGAGCGCGAGCCATCCGAACAGTTCCGCGAGCAGTTCGGGGCCGAAAGCAAGCTGATACGACCACATCGGATGCGGACCGACGGGGCGCTCGTGAAAACGCCCCATTTGGAATCTGCCCTGAAACTGCGCTTCGATGGTTTCGCGCAGCGTCCATGCGGCGTCGCGCGTCGCCTGATCGAAGTACACATGCGCGTGCCAGCTGGCGATTGCCGTCATGGTCCGTTGCGGCCGGGGCCGTCCTTCTTTCGGGTTGTGCGAGGTTCATCATAGGCGCTCGATGGCTGTATGAACAAACCGGGATTGAACTGAGTGAGTTTTATCGAACGCCGATGCGCGATTCGATCGCCCGGATCAGCCCTTCGATCCAGCTACGCAGCCCCGCATCCGACACCGACACAGGCAGCGAGCGCGCGAGAATGCCGTACACCTGCTTGCGCTGGATCTTCGATACTTTCGCCGGCTCCAGCCAGTGCGCGTTATCGACGAGCAGCAGCAACGTTTCGAGTCCGATCACGATCGGCCACACGCACGCGAGGCGCAAGCGCAGCGAGAAACGCGGAATGGCGAGCGTGTAGTCGAGCGCGGCGCGGAAGTGATCGAGCGACTTGCGCACCAGTTCGTGCATCAAGGGTTGCGCGCGCTGCGATGCTTGCGGCTCCAGCAACATCTGCGGCGTCAGGCCGTAGCGGTCGAGCATCGTGGACGGCAGATAGCAGCGGCCGATGCGCAAATCCTTGCCGCAATCGCGCAGCACGTTGGTCATCTGCAGCGCCTTGCCGAAGCGCACGCCGCGTTCGAGCATCGTGGGCTCGTCGGTTTTCAGCGTGCCGGGCAGATGCGCGTAGGTCATCTTCGTCCAGAACTCGCCGACGCAGCCGGCGACCAGATACGTGTAGCGATCCAGTTCGTCCCATTCGCGCAGTGCGATGATGCGGCCCGAGCGTTCGTCGGGGAAGGTGCGCAGGTCGAATTCCATGCCCGTCGTCAGCGTCGTGACGATCTCGCGCACCGCGGCGCGGTCGGCCGCGTCGAGTTGCTGGAGCACGTCGAGCGCGGGCGCGATCGATTCGAGCAAGACCTTTTCATCCGATTGCGTCTGCTGGCCCGCCACTTCGTTCGCGAGGCGCTGCGCAAGCTCGCCGTCGTCGGTCGCGCCGTTGACCTGTTCGCGCAACGCGAGCAACAGCGCGAGCCGTTGTTCGGGCGGAATCAGCGCGGTATCGGCGATCGTGTCGGCGGCGCGCGCAAGCAGATACGCGAGGCCGATGGGATCGCGCATGCCGGCGGGCAGAATGCGCAACGTCAGATAGAAGGAACGGGAAACCCCTTTGAGCAACGGACCCAGCAAAAAGGCCCGAGTGGAACTGGACATGAGTTGAAGTCGATCAGGTTGAGTCCGTGCTTCAGTCGGGCACGGACGCGGTGTTGGTGTTATTCGGCGCTGCCGCATTGTATCCGGCGCGCGTGTGACGGGCTGCAAAGCGCGCTGCAAAGGCAGGTCGCGATCATTCGATGAGGCACGCATAAAACCAACACTTTGCGTCATGTCAACGCGCATTGCGATCACCTCGCGTAAGCTTTCCTGCTAGAATTCAAGCCTCAACGTAGTCGTTCTTCATCCACTCAATCACCCAAGGGAGGCATTCCATGCACGCAATGTACATCGCAGTCTCTCGCGGGATGTCGCGACGCTTCCTCTGCTCCCCTAGCTAGGTTGCCGTCCGCGCTGGCTCGCAAGCGCCCGCGCCTTTATCAGACTACCGGTTTTCTTTGTCGCCGCCGCGCGTTGGCGGGCATCGGTCGTCGACTTCCGAATCTCCTGACTGGATAGCGCTGCGCCGCCTCGCGCCGCACGCTGACATACATGGCTAGCAAAAAACTCGACTTTGGCGCGCAAGCGTTCAGAAGCGTTCTCGGCTTCACTTTCCTTCACTGGCGCAAGCAGCCCGTGCGCGTCGTCGGCATTGCGCTGTTCGCGCTGTCGGCCGCGCTCGCGGACGTGCTCACGCCGCTGTTCGCGGGCCGTCTGGTCGACGCGCTCGCATCGGGCAGCACACTCGGCAAGGACGTCGCGTCGCATCCGGCGCTGGTCGCGTTCGGCGTGCTGATCGCGCTTGGCATTGGCGGCACGTTGCTGCGGCAACTGGTCTATCGCAGCATCATCGTGATGACGCTCAAGATGATGAGTGAGATCTGCGCGAACGCGTTTCATCGCGTGCAGCGCTTTTCGACCGACTGGCATGCGAACAGCTTCGCCGGCTCGACGGTGCGCAAGATCACGCGCGGCATCTGGGCGCTCGACCTGCTCAACGACACGCTGCTGATCGCGCTGCTGCCTTCGCTGCTGATGCTCGCCGGATCGACGGTGCTGCTCGGCTTTCACTGGCCCGTGATGGGCCTCGTGGTCGGTGTCGGCTCGCTCACGTATGTCGCGGTAACGGTCGCGCTGTCGCTCGGCTACGTTGCGCCCGCCGCGCGTCTCGGCAATCTGTGGGACACGCGCATGGGCGGCTCGCTCGCCGACGCCGTCAGCTGTAACGCCGTGGTCAAGGCGTTCGGCGCGGAAGAGCGCGAGGAAAGCCGGCTAGATCGCGTGATTGCCAAGTGGCGGCAGCGCACGCGCCGCACGTGGCAGCGCGGCACGACCAATGGCGGCGTACAGGGCGGCATGCTGGCGCTGATGCAGGCGGCTATTCTCGGCGCGGCGCTGCTGCTGTGGCTGCGCGACGAAGCGAGCGTCGGCGACATCACGTATGCGCTGACCACCTTCTTCGTGCTGCAAGGCTATCTGCGCGATGTCGGGATGCACGTGCGCAACCTGCAACGCTCGGTGAACGACATGGAGGAACTCGTCGCGCTCGAACGCGAGCCGCTCGGCATCGAAGACAAACGCGGCGCGCCCGCCATCGATATCGAGCAAGGCGAAATCCGCTTCGAGCACGTGACGTTCCGCTATGGCGCGCAGCGCACGGCGCTCTACAACGACTTCTCACTGCGCATCGCGCCGGGCGAGCGGATCGGTCTCGTCGGACATTCAGGCTCGGGCAAGACGACGTTCATCAAGCTGATCCAGCGCCTGTACGATATCGACGAAGGCCGCATCACGATCGATGGGCAGAACATCGCCGACGTGCAGCAGGCGTCGCTGCGCCAGCACATCGCGATCGTGCAGCAGGAGCCCGTGCTGTTCCACCGCTCGCTGGCGGAGAACATCGCGTACGCGCGGCCCGGCGCATCGTTCGATGACATCGTGCAGGCGGCGAAGCTCGCCAGCGCGCACGACTTCATCGATGCGCTGCCGCATGGCTACGACACGCTGGTCGGAGAACGCGGCGTGAAGCTGTCGGGCGGCGAGCGCCAGCGGGTCGCGATCGCGCGGGCGTTCCTCGCCGACGCGCCGATCCTGATCTTCGACGAAGCCACGTCGAGCCTCGACAGCGAAAGCGAGGTGCTGATCCAGCAGGCAATGGAGCGGCTGATGGTCGGACGCACGACGCTCGTCGTCGCGCATCGGCTGTCGACGGTACGCGCGCTCGACCGTCTGCTAGTGCTGGACAAGGGCCGCGTGGTCGAGGAAGGCAGCCACGAGCAACTGATCCGGATTGACGGCGGCGTGTACCGTCGGCTGTTCGAACGTCAGGCGCTCGAGTTGACCAAGGGCCTGCTCGACGATGGACCGGTGCGCGGCAGCGAGCGGTTTGCCAGCGATCCGAGCCTGATCGCCGGCAAATAATCCATCGCTCTATCTGCGAGGCCGAGGGCGGTTCGATTTTTCGAACCGCCCTTTTTCATGCGCAGATGCAACAAGCCCAGACGGCTGCGGCTTGCTATCATCTGCGATTCAACGCTTCAGCGAAGCCGCTTCCGGCAACACCGCCATGACACTGCACATCGACACCCCGCTTCTCGAATCCCAACCGCTCAGCCAGCATTTGGGCCGCCGCGTGCTGCTCAAGATGGACGCGCTGCAGCCGCCCGGCTCGTTCAAGATCCGCGGCATCGGCTACGCGGCCGAAGAGCATGCGAAGCGTGGCAAACGCCGCTTCGTGTCTTCGTCGGGCGGCAATGCGGGCATCGCGGTCGCGTATGCGGGCCGCGCGCTGTCGATTCCCGTCACGGTCGTCGTGCCGCAAAGCACGGGCGAGCGCGCAAAGGAACTAATCCGCCTGCAGGGCGCGGACGTGATCGTGCATGGCGCGACCTGGCAGGAAGCGAACGCGTTCGCGCTCGAACAGGTCGGTCCCGACGACGCCTTCATCCATCCGTTCGACGATCCGCTCTTGTGGCACGGCCATGCGTCGATGATCGACGAGGTCGTGCGCGCGGGTGCGAAGTTCGATGCCGTTGTGCTGTCGGTCGGCGGCGGCGGGCTGATGGCGGGCGCTATTGAAGGGCTGCGGCGCAACGGTCTTGGCCATGTGCCACTGATCGCAGTTGAAACGGAAGGCGCGTCGTCGCTCGCGCAATCGGTGCGCGCCGGGAAGCGGATCGAGCTGCCGGGCATTACGAGCGTCGCGACGTCGCTGGGCGCGAAGCAGGTCTGCGAGCAGGCGTTCATGCTCACGCAGACGCATCCTGTCGAATGCGTGGTGGTGTCGGACAAGGAAGCCGTGGATGCGTCGCGCCGTTTCGTCGACGATCACCGTGTGCTGGTCGAACCTGCGTGTGGAGCGAGCCTCGCCCTCGTCTATCGGCAGACGGAAGCGCTACAGCGTTTCGAAAGCGTGCTCGTGATCGTGTGCGGCGGCGCGGCTACGACCGTCGAGCAACTGGAGCGCTGGCATCGCGAGATGGCGTGAGCGTCGTACGGACGTCACGCCTTCCTGACTAGCCGGTCACAGCGCGGCGATCAGCGACTCGACGCCGCGCAGGTTGTTCCGCCTGCGCCACTGCAATGCATCGAGATTCGTGAGGCGCAGTTGCGGCAGACGTGTCAGCAGCTTGTGGAGCGCGATTTCGAGTTCCATCATCGCGAGGCGCGCGCCGAGGCAGTAGTGAATGCCCGCGCCGAACGTCAGCAGATGGCCTGACGGCTCGCGGCCGATATCAAGCGTATCCGGCGCGTCGAAACGCTCCGGGTCGCGATTGGCCGAACCGAGCAGCATAAAGACGATCGAGCCGCGCGGCAGCGTCTGTCCGTCGACGTCGATATCGTCGAACGCGGTACGCACCACCATCTGCACGGCCGTGTCATAGCGCGCGCATTCGGCTACGGCCTTCGACACCAGCGACGGGTCGCCGCGCAGCCTCTCCAGTTGCGCCGGATGCCGATGCAGCGCGATCAACGCGTTGCCGAGCATGTTCGACGTGGTCTCGTGCCCCGCGACGAACAGCAAGATCACGTTTGAGATGATCTCGTCTTCCGACAACCGCTCGCCACCCTCTTCCGCCTGGATCAGCGACGACACGATGTCGTGGCCCGGCGTAGCGCGCCGTTGCGCGACCACTGCCCGGAAATACTGTTCGAGTTCGAGCGCCGCCTGATTCGCGCGCGCGAGCGCGTCGGCGGACATCGGCGCGAGATCGAACGCCGACACCAGCAGGCTCGCCGCGTCGCCGAAGCGCACGCCATCCTCGACGGGCACGTCGAGCAGCCGGCAGATGATCTGCAACGGCAGCGGCATCGCGAACTCGCTGACGAGATCCACTTCGCGCTTGCCTTGCATCGCGTCGATCAGACTGTCCGTCGTTTCTTCCGCGATGGTGCGCAGCGTCTCGATCTGCCGCGCATTGAATGCCTTCATCAGCAGCGCGCGCAGGCGCGTGTGCGTGGGCGGGTTCATCATCAGGAAAGTGCGTTCGAGCGCCTGGAACACGGGCTGCTCGCGCGCACTCTCGCCGTATCGCGCGACCACGCTGGGCATGTACGTCTTGCCCATGCGGCGGTCGGGCAGCAGCGCGTCGATGACGGCGTGACGGCCCGTCAACATGATGCTGGGCGCGAGCGGCACGAAGGCGCCCGCGCTGCGGATGCCTTCATAGAACGGATAAGGATTGTCGAAGTAGGCCGGGGACGACAGATCGGTGAATTTCATGCTTTGATGCGTGGGGCTTAAAGTTGTTGAAGGTGCAGCGTCAGTCGAGAGGATACAGCCCTCGCACGCGAGCGTGCAGACGAGCCAGCCCAAACAGCGCGTTCGCATACGGCGTATCGATGCCCGTCAACTTGCCCAACTCGCACACCGCGCCCACCAGCGCGTCGAGTTCGACCGCCTTGCCCGCTTCGACGTCCTGCAGCATCGACGTGCGCATCGCGCCCAGCTTCAGCGTCACGGCGTGGCGATCTTCGGGGGCCTGCTCGATGGGGATGCCGAAGCGCGCGCCGATGGCTTTCGCTTCGAGCATCACGCGCGTGACGAAATCGCGCGCGAGTGGGTCGCTCAGGATCTTGTCGGTGGTCGCGCCCGTGATTGCGCTGACGGGGTTCATCGTCATGTTGCCCCACAGCTTGTACCAGACGTCGCGCTGGATCTGATCCGTCGCGCTCGCATCGAAGCCGGCCTTGCGCAGCAGTTCGACGAGCGACGCCACGCGCTCGCTCGCATGCCCCGTCGCTTCGCCGACGATCAAGCCACGCCCCTGATGATGCGCGACTACGCCCGGCGCATCGACGCGGCAACTCGCATGCACAACGCATCCGAGCGTGCGCTCAGCGGGAATCGCGGCGGCAATCGAGCCGTCGGGATCGACTGAAGCGAGACGCGCACCCGCGAACTCGCCATGCAAGCCGGCACAGAACCACCACGGCACGCCGTTCATTGCCGTCAGCACGAGCGTGTTCGGGCCGAGCAGCGGCGCGATGTGTTGCGCGACGGCTGCCATGCCGGGCGCTTTCACCGCGACGATCACGAGATCCTGCACGCCGAGCGCTTCCGGTTTGTCGCTCGCCTGCACCCGGACCGCATGCGTCTCGCCGTTTTCTTTAAGGCGCAGGCCGTGTTCACGCAGCGCGTCGAGCGTCGCGCCGCGCGCAACGACGCTCACCTCGCAGCCCGCCTGGGCGAGCTTCACGCCCATCCATCCGCCGATCGCGCCGGCGCCGTAAATGCATACCTTCATCGTTGTTCTTCCTCAATCCTTGTAGCTGGCGTCGATTCTATCGACCTTGCGCACCAGCGCGTCGAACACGTCCTGCCCCGCGCCGTAGCGCACGTCGAATTGCAGCGCATCGCGCGAGCATTGCTCGGCGACCGCTTCGGGCACGGGCCGCGCGCGGCCCATCGCGAACGTCGCGACCTGAATCTCGCAGGCGCGGTTCAGCGTCCACAGAATCGCGAACGCTTGCGGCAATGTCGTGCCCCACGACAGCAGCCCGTGATTGCGCAGAATCACCGCTTGCCGGTCGCCGATGTGTTCGACGAGACGCGGCCCTTCCTCAGCGTGAATCGTGATGCCCTCGAAGTCGTGATACGCAATGCGTTCATGCAACTGCGCGCTATAGAAGTTGGTCTGCTGCAAGCCGCCTTCCGAGCATGCCACGGCGACGCCCGCCGTGGTATGCGTATGCATCACGCAATGCGCATCGGGTATGCCTTCGTGCAGCGCCGCGTGTACGGTGAAGCCCGCGGGATTCACCGGATACGTCGAGCCGTCGAGAATGCGCCCTTGCGCATCGATCTTCACCAGATTGCGCGCGGTCACTTCACTGTAATGCAGGCCGAATGGATTGATCAGGAACTGCTTCGCTCCGCCCGTCACGCTTTCGGGCAGACGCACCGTGATGTGGTTGTAGATCAGTTCGGTCCAGCCCAACATATCGAAGACGCGATAACAGGCGGCCAATTGAACGCGCGCCTGCCATTCGTCGGGATGCATCGCTGACGTGCCTGTGCCCATGCCCGTGGCCCGCTCGTCTCGCTCCATGATCTCCATCTCGTGCCTCCTTACTGGCGCGCGCCCGACCCGGCGACGTCCGCAATCGCCGACGCCACGTACGCAACGTTGTTGCGGTTCAGGCCCGCGACACACATGCGCCCCGAGCGCAGCAGATAGATGCCGTGTTCCAGGCGCAGCGTCTCGACCTGTTCGGCGGACAGTCCCGTATAGGTGAACATGCCGACCTGCGCGGTGTAACGCGCACGCATCACTTCATCGACGCGACCGGCAAGCCCTTCGTGAATCGCGTGACGCATTTCATGAATCCGCTCGCGCATCACGCGCAGTTCGTCGTCCCATGACGCGCGCAGCTTCGCGTCGCCGAGCACGCCCGCGACGAGTCGCGCGCCGTGCATCGGCGGATTGCTGTAGTTCGCGCGGATCGTGAAGGTCAGCTGGCCGAGCACGCGCTGTGCTTCGGCTGCGTCTTTGCAGAGGACGCTCAGCGCGCCGCAACGCTCGCCGTACAGCGAGAAGTTCTTCGAGAACGAGTTCGCGACGATCATCGGCACGTCGGCGTCCGCGAGCATGCGCACACAGGCGGCATCTTCTTCGAGGCCGTCGCCGAAGCCCTGATACGCCATGTCGACGAACGCGATCAGCTTGCGACGCTGCAACACGGGCACCAGCTCGCGCCATTGGTCGGCAGTGAGATCGACGCCCGTCGGGTTGTGACAGCACGCGTGCAGCAACACGATGCTGCGTTCCGGCAGCGAGTCGATCGTGTCGCGCATCGCGTCGAAGCGCAGACCGCCCGTTGCGTCGTCGTAGTACGGATAGGTGTTGACCGTGTGGCCCGCCGCTTCGAACACGACGCGATGGTTTTCCCAGCTCGGATCGCTCAGCCACACTTGCGAGCCCGCGAAGTGGCGCTTCAGGAAATCCGCGCCGACCTTCAGCGCGCCCGAGCCGCCCACCGTCTGAACCGTTGCGATGCGGCCCGCGGCGCGCGCTGCGCTGTCGGCACCGAACACGAGTGTCTGGGCGGCGTCGCGGTATTGCGGTAGGCCTGACATCGGCAAGTAAGAGCGCGGGGTGCCTTGCGCGACGATGGCCGCTTCGGCTTCGCGCACCGACGACATCACGGGCAGCGTGCCGTTTTCGTCGAAGTAGATGCCGATGCTCAGATTGACCTTGTTGGTGCGCGGGTCGCGCTGGAAGTCCTCGTTGAGGCTCAGGATGGGATCGCCAGGATACGCGGGGATGTGTTCGAACATGGTTGTGTCTCTGTCTATGTGTGCTGGATGTTGCTTGACTCTGCGAGAGGTTGCGAAGGCATGCACCGACGCATGCGAAACAGTGTGTCGAAAAGCGCGTGTTGTCACAATCAATCGATTCTGCACGATTCGTAAGTTACGCTTTAGAATCGGCGGATGGCCCTCACACGCATCACCATACGCCAGTTCGAGGCGTTTCTCGCGATTGTCGACCAGAACGGCATTGCCGCTGCGGCGCAACGGCTGGGGCTGACCTCGTCGGCCGTGAGCCAGTTGCTGGCGGAGCTGGAGCGCGAGCTTGGCTTTCGGCTGTTCGACCGCACGACACGGCGCGTGAGCCTTTCGACGGCTGGCCGCGATTTTCTATCTTCGGCGGAATCGGTGCTGCGGCATTTACGTGCCGCCGAGCAGACCGCGAGCGACATCCGCAACCGGGCGGCGGGCATCGTGCGGGTTGGCGCGCCACTGGTGCTGGCGAGCACGGCGATTCCATTTGCCATTGCGGGCTACGCGACCGAGAAGCCGAAGGTCGTGGTGCGGGTTGTTGATACGGATGTCGAGCAACTGGTGGAGCGTGTTGCGAGCGGCGACGTCGATCTTGCCGTGGGTCCCGATCGCGCGACGGGCGACCGCGTGCAGCGCGAAGCGATCTTTCAGAGCCCGTGGGTGTTGTGGTGCGCTGAGCAGCATCCGCTGGCGCGGAAAAGGCGCTTGCGGTGGCAGGATCTTCGCGGCACGCCGATCATCGCGACGGGCCGCGATCACGAAGCGAGTGTCGCGCAGATGTTGGCCGATCAGCCATCGGATGCGCGGATTGCGCCTGTTGAGGTTGTTGATAATGTGACCACTGCGTTTGGGCTCGTTGCGCAGGGGCTTGCGGTTACGCTTGCGCCGCTTTATGTGAAGCCGCTGGCGCAGACGTTTGGGCTCGTGATGCGGCGCGTTGTTGAGCCGGAGACGATTCGGGAAGTGTGTGTTTATCGTCCTGTGGATCGGTCGTTGTCGCCGTCTGCTGATGGGTTTGCGGAGTTTCTTGGGGGGTGTCTGAGAATTTGGGATCGGAGGACGCAGGGCCCCGCTGGGGTGAAGTGAAATGGCGGTGCGGTTTGGGTTTTATGCCTTTGCGGTGGCATCCGCGAGGCGGTGTTTGCTGCGCAAGCGGTTTGGTCTTTTTGCCTTTGCGGTGGCATCCGCGAGGCGGTGTTTGCTGCGCAAGCGGTTTGGTCTTTTTGCCTTTGCGGTGGCATCCGCGAGGCGGTGTTTATTGCGCAAGCGGTTTGTTTTTTTGCCTTTGCGCTGGCATCCGCGATTTGTTAGCGTGCTTCAAGCGTCGCCCCTGTGCGGGGCGGCACCTACTTTTCTTTGCCGCCGCAAAGAAAAGTAGGCAAAAGAAAGCGGCTAACACCGCCAGTGCTAGTTCTTGCCTGAGGGCCCCCGAAGGTTCTTACGCTTCACGCGGCAACTACGTGACCCACGTTCGTTGCCAATGCTCCTGCACTGCGCCTCACCCGCTTCGCGCCCCCGCGTTGCGGCACGCCGTGCCAGATAATCCACCGCCGCCCAGGTGGCAAACTGTGTGTCGGCCGTAGTACTGCACACGTCTCACTCCGGACCGATAGCGCACGCGTTCCACCCTGTAAGAGCGCCAAGCTATACGACGCGACAACCTACACACAGTTTGCCACCTGGGCGGCACATGCGATTCGCTGCCGCTAGCCCGAGTACGGGTATTCGAAGCGGGTGAGGCGCTCATTCGAAGCGTTGGCAACGCACGCAAACAGAAAGGCTGCCGTGTGAAGCGTAAGACCCTGTGGGGCCCTCAGGTAGGAAGAAATGTTGGCGGTGTGAGCCGCTTTCTTTTGCCTACTTTTCTTTGCGGCGGCAAAGAAAAGTAGGTGCCGCCCCGCACAGGGGCGACGCGTGAAGCTAGATAACAAATCGCGGCTGCCAGCGCAAAGGCTAATACACCGAAGGCAACGCCCGAAGCACGAACTCATAACGCGGATGCCAGCGTAAAGCCAAAGCAAACCACACCAGCGTCGCAGACAAAATAATCACTCCGCGTATCAGCCCGACAAAAACCGCCGCGCCGCCTTAGGCGCATCAACAACATCCCACACCCTACCGCGCCGCACCGCCGTCGCCCACATTGCAATCGAGCGGCTCGCGCGCCGCCTGCAGCGCCCTCCTCACCCCCGACAGCATCCTTGGCGAATCAACAAGCACAGCATCCATATGTAGACACGCCGCTTCGCGATAAGCCGCCGCATCGTTCACGGCGAACGCAACCAGCCACGTATCGGCAGCGCGGCGAAAACACTGCACCGACGCGGGCGTCCATGTACGAGCAGTAAAAGTCGAATGCCCTTCGCCAAGCGTGAAGCGCTCGATCACCTCGACCTTGCGGCCCAATTCGAAGCCCGCTCGCGTTCCGGCTTGCGGCGCATCGCACCGCCCCGTCAGCGCGACGCCGAAGAGCCGCTGACGCGTGGCATCTCGCGACTCGAACATACGGGCCTGCGGATACTGCGCGAATGCCTCCTGATAATCGGCTTCCGTCGAATAGATCGTGACACGCGGCCACGCATCCAGCGCATCGAGCACGCGCGCGACGGCCGCCGCCTGGGGCGCCGCGGGCAACGCCTTCATGTCGAGCACGACGGGCACGTCACGCGGAATGATCTGCAGCGCGTCTTCGAGCGTCGGTATGCCGACAGGCTTCGACCGATACGGCCTGGCCCCCGGCGCGTCCAGCGCCTCGAACTGCCAGCCCGCATTGACGCGCGCCAGTTCCGCTGCCGTCCGGCTCGTCACCGGACCGCTTGCGTCCGTCAACGCCGACAGGTCTTTCGGACGATACAGCACAGGCACGCCGTCCCGGCTCAACTGCACCGTGAGCCAGATGACGTCGGCATGATTCGCGAGCGCGCCCTCGATGGCGGCCAATGTGTTCTCGGGATAATCAGCCGTTCCGCCGCGATGGGCGATCAGCGCCGGCAATGTGCGGGCGTTGTCGGCGTGAAGTGGCGCGACGGCGGAACCTGCCATGCACGCTGAAAGTGCCGTGAGAATCGATAAGGCAAAAACAAACCCCGGTATCCGCATTCGATGCATACGTGTCGTGTCATGAACGATCGCGCCGCGCGCGGCAACGCGTCATGGTAGACGCGAACCCGACTCTACGCCTCGCGTACGCAAACCTTTGTGACACTTATTGATCGAACGCCTGGCGGCGCGGCGCTCGCGCATCGGAACACGGACGCTACTGCTCACGCAGAATCGCGCGCAGCCGCCATCTGGATCAGCGCCTTCGCTTTGGCGAGCGGCTCGACGAGCGACGCTTCCAGCCCATAGCCGGTCACCAGCGCGTCTGTGAGGTCGTCGATGGCGAGCCATGTGACGCGCGCTTCGTCTTCCCACACGAGCGCCTTGAGCGGCAGCAGCAGCCCAGCCAAGGCGTTCGCCTGCATCACGGGCGTGCCGCCCTTCGGGTTGCCGAACACGATCAGACGCGTCGGGCGCAGCGTCATGCCGACTTGCGCGGCGGCGTCGGCCTGATCGATATCGACGAAGATCGTCATGCCTTTGTCGGCGAGCAGGCCGCGCAGCCGCGCGACCGTGATCGAAAAGCCGTGCTCGCTCCTGAACGTCGCAACCGACGCGGGACATTTCGCTGCGGCAGTCATCGCGGACTCCGGAGATGGGCCATCACCGCAGTGTAGTCATTGCGATGCAACAACAGAAGCGGAAGCTTGCTCGGCAAGCGCGCGGAAGTTCTCGGGCGTCGCGAAGCCGAGATACTGCGCCTGCATCTCGGGCGTCAGCACTTCGATCAGCGTGCTGTTTTCGATCCATAGCTCGATCACGTCGAAGAAGTTGTTGCCGCGCGTGCAGCGCACGGCACGCCATCCTTCGCGCTCGCCGATCGCGATCACCTGCTCTGCCGACAGCGGCGACGCGACGGCCATATGAAAGCCGCTGTATTGCGCGCGCGTGTTCGTCATCGAAGCGAGCGGCTCCTGGGTGTCGCCGGGCGTGAGCGTGAGGTTGCTCGGATAGGTCTCGATGATCGTGCCGCGGTCGTCGCCTGCTACCGCCATCCACGCGCCTTCGAAAGGCGAGAAAGGCGCGGCGAAACCGCCCCACACTTCGGCAAGCGTGCGCGCGACGCGCTCGGGATTTTGCGTGGGAATGGACGCATGAAAGATCATCGAAACTCTCCAGTGACTCGTGACGTGACAACGACGCTCAGGCGCAATGGCGCCTCACGTTGGGGCCTGCGCGTCGTGCGTTTTCGTTTTTCTTGTCACGCGCGCGGCATGGGCAAAGCAGCGAATTGCTGCATACGCCCAGCTTGCAGCGGCAATGCAGTGAGTAGTAGAACGGAAGCGATCTGCCGCGTTTGAAAACGAAGCAACGGCATAAGCATTCGATGCGCGAGCGTGCGGCTTCGAACGCCATGCTAGGAGCGCAACGCGGTGCCACCAATCGGGAGTTTTACCAACAGCTTTCGATTCGTCCGACGAACCGGCTGGACGCGGCGTACGCGACGCGCGTCTTTCAGCAAACCGCCCGCCATTGCAGCGGGCGGCAGGTCTACGTTTTCAGCAGACTTTAGACAGCCATGACGGTGACAGCCTTCGTCACGAGATAAGCTTCCATCGCTTCCGGTCCGCCTTCTGAGCCGTAGCCCGAATCCTTGACGCCACCGAACGGCATTTCCGGCGTCGGCGTGGCGGGCTGGTTGATCCACAGCATGCCGACTTCGAGGTTCTGCGACAGCAGATGCACGTTACGGAACGACTTCGTGAACGCATAGCCCGCGAGACCGAACGGCAGACGGTTCGCTTCGGCGATGGCGTCTTCGAGCTTGTCGAAGCCGCGGATTGCGGCGATCGGGCCGAACGGCTCGTTGTTGAACACGTCGGCTTCGAGCGTCACGTCCGTCAGCACGGTCGGCGCGAAGAAGTTGCCTTCCGAGCCGATGCGCTCGCCACCCGTCGCGACCGTCGCGCCCGTTGAGCGCGCGTTCTCGATGATGTTCGCCATCGCCGTCAGACGGCGCGCGTTCGCGAGCGGCCCGAGCTGCGTGCCTTCAGCGAGGCCGTCGCCGACCTTCAGGCTTTCAGCGTGCTTGACGAGCGCCGCGGCGAACTCTTCGCGGATGCTGTTGTGTACGAGGAAACGCGTCGGCGAGATGCACACCTGGCCGGCGTTGCGGAACTTCGCGCCACCCGCTGCCTTGACGGCGAGCGCAACGTCCGCGTCTTCCGCGACGATCACGGGCGCGTGGCCGCCGAGTTCCATCGTCGCGCGCTTCATGTGCTGGCCGGCGAGCGCGGCGAGTTGCTTGCCGACGGGCGTCGAACCCGTGAACGTGACCTTGCGGATGACGGGATGCGGAATCAGGTAGCTCGAAATCTCGGCGGGATCGCCGAACACGAGGCCGACCGTGCCGGCGGGCACGCCTGCGTCGACGAAGGCCTGCAGCAATTGTGCGGGCGATGCGGGCGTCTCTTCAGGCGCCTTGACGAGGAACGAGCAGCCGCTTGCGAGCGCGGCGCTGAGCTTACGCACCACTTGGTTGACGGGGAAATTCCACGGCGTGAACGCGGCGACGGGGCCGATCGGCTCCTTGATGACGAGCGATTGCGCGTTCAGGTTACGCGACGGCACGACGCGGCCGTAGACACGTCGGCCTTCGTCCGCGAACCATTCGATGATGTCGGCGGCCGACAGCACTTCGACACGCGCTTCCGCGAACGGTTTGCCCTGCTCCTGCGTCATCAGGCGCGCGATGCTGTCGGCGCGCTCGCGCACGAAGGCGGCGGCCTTGCGCATCGTAGTGGCGCGTTCGTTGGCGGGCACCTTGCGCCACGCTTCGAAGCCCTTCTGTGCGGCTTCCAGCGCGCGGTCCAGATCGGCCTTGCCCGCGTGCGCGACCTTGCCGATCGGCTTGCCCGTCGCGGGATTGACGACGTCGAGGGTCTTGCCGCTGGCGGCGTCGCACCACTCGTTGTTGATCAACAGACGGGTATCGGTGTAGCTGCTGGATGTGACCATGCTGTGTTCCTGAGGATTTTTTGCGCGCTGCGCGCGCGGGCTGGAATTCTTCGGGGAATGTTGATGTTAACTGATTGCTGGGAAGTATGCCGGAAGGTGGTGGTTTTTGTTTTTGTCTGCGACGCTGGGGTGGGTTTGTGCCGTTGCGCGGGCGGTTTGGTTTTTTGGGGGTTGCGCTGGCATCCGTGCTTCAGGTGTTGCCGTTCGGTGTATTAGCCGTCGCGCTGGCATTCGCGTTATGTCTTCGTGCTTCAAGCGTTGCCTTCCAGTTTTTGCCTTTTCGCTGGCATCCGCGATTCGTTAGCTTGCTTCAAGCGTCGCCCCTGTGCGGGGCGGCACCTACTTTTCTTTGCCGCCGCAAAGAAAAGTAGGCAAAAGAAAGCGGCTCACACCGCTAACATTTCTTCCTGCCTGAGGGCCCCCAGAGGGTCTTACGCTGCACACGGCAGCCTTTCTGTTCGCGTGCGTTGCCAACGCTTCGAATGAGCGCCTCACCCGCTTCGAATACCCGTGCACGGGCAAGCGGCAGCGAATGGTATGTGCCGCCCAGGTGGCAAACTGTGTGTAGGTTGTCGCGTCGTACAGGGTTGCGCTCTTACAGGGTGGAACGCATGCGCTATCGGTCTGGAGTGATGCGTGTGAGGTGCTACGGCCTACACACAGTTTGCCACCTGGGCGGCCGTGGCATAACTGACACGGCATGGTGAAGCGCGGGTGCGTGAAGCGGGTGAGGCGCAGCGCAAGAGCGCTGGCAACGAACATGGGTCACGTGGTTGCCGCGTGAAGCGTAAGAACCTTCGGGGGCCCTCAGGCAAGTACAAGAACTGGCGGTGTTAGCCGCTTTCTTTTGCCTACTTTTCTTTGCGGCGGCAAAGAAAAGTAGGTGCCGCCCCGCACAGGGGCGACGCTTGAAGCACGCTAACGCATCGCGGATGCCAACATCAAAACAAGCAAACCACCCAGCGTCGCAGACAAAAACCCCACCCCACCTCATGCGTACTTAAAAACCCCTTGCGCACTAGCAATCAACACCTTGTGATCGACCCACGCCTCAGCGCGAGCAAAGAACACAGACCGTCCTTTACGTTCAAGAAACCCTTTACTAATGACCTTTTCCCCGAGCCCTTTGTCGAGATAACTGATCGTCAACGACAAAGTAAACGCATGAATCGGGTCCCCTTCACTAAAGAGCCCCGAATACCCCGCGGCAGCGTCAAGAAGAGTAGCAATCGCACCACCTTGCAAGACGCGCTGACGGTTAAGCGTCTCCGGCCGAATCGGCATCGTGAACTCGGCGTAACCGCTCTTCCATTCGGTCAATTCGACCGCGAGCGATTCGAGAAAGGGATTATCGAGTGGTGGCGGCTGCATATGATCTCCTGCGGCGGTTGAGCCCTCATGCTAATCCAGCACCGCGAACCACGACAGATCAAGCCGCCCCGACACACTTTCACGCCGCTTTCGGCGGCCCAACGGAAGCCCGCATCGACACCGTCACGGGAAACTCGCGAAAGATATCCCACTTGGTCCCATAGCACTGATTGATGAGCCAACGCACCGCGTTCTGCGTGAGTTCAGCGGTCGGAATATGCACCGACGTCAAAGCAGGCGCCGAATAAGCCGCCGAGTAATCATCGTCATAGCCGATCACAGACACATCGCCGGGCACCGAAATGCCCAACTGCTGAAACCGCGCAAGCGCACTGACGGCCATCGTATCGTTTGCACAAAAAAGCCCCGTAAACGGCACTTTCGATTCAAGCAACTGGCACGTCGCCGCATACCCGCCTTCCGGCGAAAAGTCCGACTCGATCAACGGCACCGACTCACGCGCAATGCCGTGACGCGCGAGTTCGTCGAAGAAACCTTCAAGCCGCTCGATATTGTCCGATGCCGTATACGGCCCCGAGATCACAGCAATCTTGCGATGCCCATGCTCCAGCAGCGTCGCCGCCGCAATTTCACCACCGCGCCGATGATCGGCGCAAAACGACGCATCAGGCAACGCATCGAACGCACGGTTGAGAAAGACCATCTTCGGATGCATCCGGTGCAACTGATCGAGGTCTTCATCGTGCAGGTCGTGACTGATCACGACGACGCCGTCGCAATCGCGCCCGATCAGAAACTGCACGGCTTCGAGCGCCTGCTCGCGCGGCGTCGACTCGCCACACCCCGTCGCCACCACCACGTGCCGGTGTACCGAGCGCAGTTCCAGATCGGTCTGCTTGAGGATCGTGCCGTAATATGAGCCAAAGAAAGTCGGCACAAACAGGCCAATGATGCCCAGTTGCTGCGTGGCCATCGCGCGGCCAATCGACGAAGGCCGGAAGTTGAGTTCGGCGATCGCGGCCTGCACGCGTGCCGCCGCCTCGGCCGATACGGGTCCTTTGCCGGAAATGGCGCGCGAGGCTGTCGAGAGCCCCACGCCCGCCAGCTCCGCTACATCTTTGAGGGTCGCCACGGTGTCTCCGTCCGCTTGTAGTATTGGGCGTGCCGTTCAGAGGCGCGCCCCGCCCGCCTCGTCGAACAGCGATATATGTGCGCCATCGATCGCGAACGCCACTGAATCGCCAACGGCAACGGGCGTTTTCTCCTGATCGATCGACGCTATCTGAGTGCCATGATAATCGAGCCAGATAACCCGGTGGTTGCCCATTGGTTCGATAAGCGACACTTGCCCTCGCTGATTCGAGTCCGCGCCGATCCGCACGCGCACGTCCTCGGGCCGCACGCCCAGCACGCACGACTTGCCGTACTCGGGCTGCGCGGCGAACGCGTAGGGCGTCACGTCGAGATCAAGCTTCGCGCCCATGAAGCGCACGCCGTCACCCTGAGCATGCAGCGTGCCGTTCAGCAGGTTCATCGCCGGCGAGCCGAGAAAGGTCGCGACGAACAGGTTCGCAGGGCGTGCATACACCTCGGCGGGCGTGCCGAACTGCTGGATCACGCCGCTCTTCATCACGGCCATCCGCGTGGCGAGCGTCATCGCTTCAACCTGATCGTGCGTCACGTAGATCATCGTGGCGCCAAGGCGCTGATGCAATTGCTTGAGTTCGCGACGCAATTCCGTGCGCAGCTTCGCGTCGAGATTCGATAGCGGTTCGTCGAACAGAAACACGTCGGCTTCGCGCACGATCGCGCGTCCGATCGCCACGCGCTGCCGCTGTCCGCCCGACAGCTGTGACGGCTTGCGCTTGAGCAAAGGCCCGAGTTGCAGCATGTCGGACGCGCGCGCTACACGTCGTTCGATCTCCGCCTTTGGCGTGCCGTTGATACGCAAAGCGAACGACAGATTGCGCTCGACGCTCATCGTCGGATACAGCGCATATGACTGGAACACGAGCGCGATGCGCCGGTCTTTCGGATCGGCCCACGTCATGTCTTCGCCGCCGATCTCGATGCTGCCCTCCGTCACGTCGATCAAACCGGCAATGCTGTGCAGCAACGTCGACTTGCCGCAACCCGACGGTCCGAGCAGCACGACGAATTCACCGGCGCGTACATCGAGATCGAGCGCGTCGATCACCGTGTTCGCGCCCAGCTGGATTTTCAGGTCGCGGACGGCGACATTTGCGATATTCGGTACGGTAGCCATATTCGTCCCTTAACCCTTCACTGCGCCGGACGCGATGCCGCGCACGAACCAGCGGCCCGAAATGAAATACACGGCGAGCGGCACGACGGAAGTCAGGATCGTCGCCGCCATGTTGACGTTGTAGATCTTCTCGCCCGTCGTCGTGTTGATGATGTTGTTCAGCTGCACCGTCATCGGCAGGTTGCGCGTGCCCGCGAACACGAGCCCGAGCAGGTAGTCGTTCCAGATGTTCGTCACCTGCAGAATCATCGCCACCACGATGATGGGCAGCGACATCGGCAGCATCAGTTGAAAGAAGATGCGCCAGAAACCGCCGCCGTCGATGCGCGCGGCCTTGAATAGTTCCAGCGGAATGCCCGCGTAGTAGTTGCGAAACAGCAGCGTCATCACGGGCATGCCGAAGATCGTGTGAATGATCACGATGCCCGGCAGCGAGCTGAACAGATGCACGCTCGCCAGCACGCGCACCATCGGGTAGATCATCACCTGATACGGAATGAACGCGCCGAGCAGCAATACGCCGAAGAACATGCCCGCGCCGCGCGGCCGCCAGAACGACAGCGCATAGCCGTTGATCGCGCCGATCACGATCGAGAACACCGTGCTAGGCACGACGATACGCACCGAGTTCCAGAAACCCACGCGGATGCCGTTGCAATCGAGTCCCGTGCATGCCGACCGCCACGCATCGCTCCACGGTTGCAGCGTGAAGTGCGCGGGCAGCGCGAGCAGATTGCCCAGGCGGATTTCGTCCATCGGCTTCACCGACGTCACGAGCATGACGTACAGCGGCAACAGGAAGAACAGCGCCGCGATGATCAGAAAGCCATAGATGCCGAGGCGCGAAGGCGAAAAACGCTTCTTGTGCGCATGACGCCGCCGCGACACGCGAGGGGACGAATCAAGCGTCGTGCTCATCACACCTCCTTGCGCGACGCGCTTCGGCTGCGGGCATACAGGAACGGCGCAAGAATCGCGAGCACCGTCGCGAGCAGCACGATCGACGCGGCCGACGCGAGCCCGATATTCGCCCGCCCGAACAGATAGTCCATGATGAACTTCGCGGGCACTTCGCTCGCGGTGCCGGGACCGCCCTGCGTCATCGCAACGACGGCGTCGAACAGCTTCACCACGGCGACGAATAGCAGCACGAACGCGGTCGAAATCGACGGGCCCAGCATCGGAATCACGATGCTCACGTAGACGCGCCAGCGCGGAACGCCGTCGATGCGCGCAGCCTTCCACAACTCGTCGTCGATACCCCGCAAGCCCGCCAGCATCACGGCCATCACGAGGCCCGACGCCTGCCAGACGGTCGCGATCACGATCGTATAGATCACGAAGTCCTGATCAACGATCCAGTCGAAGCGCGCATGCGTGAAGCCCATCTTGTGCAGCAGCGACTGCGCGCCAAGCTCGGGGTTGAGAATCCATTGCCACACCAGCCCCGTCGCGACGAACGACATCGCGTACGGATACAGGAACACCGTGCGCAACACGCCTTCCGCCATCACGTGCTGATCGATGAAGATGGCAAGCAGCATGCCGATTACGAGACACGCGACGATGAAGCACACGCCATAAATCGCAATGTGTTGCAGCGACACGAGCCAGCGGTCGTTATGAAACAGCCGCACGTATTGCGTGAAGCCGACGAAGTCGTTCGATGGAAACGTGCGCGAGTTGCTGAGCGACACGCGCGCCGTCCACAGCATCGTGCCGAGATACGCGAAGACGACCGTGACTACCATCGGAATCAGCGCGATCCATGCGGCGAGCGACCAGCGCTTCCTCAACGGCCGCCCGCGCGTCTTCGCGACGGGCCGCCGGCTCGCCGCCATCTCAGGCAAGGCATGCGACTTGAGCGTGCCCATCGCGCGTCAGCCCTTCAATGCGCTGGCAAAGGCCTTTTGTGCATCGTCGACCGACTGGTTCTTGTTCCAGAAGTTCGTGATGACGTCCGTCAACGCGCCCTGCATGTCAGGCGACAGGAGCATTTCGGGGTTCGGCAACTGGCGCGACTTGTCCTTCATGATCGCGATGCCCTCCTTCGCGCATATGTCCAACTGATTCACGTCGACGTCGGGCCGGATCGGGATCGAACCTTTCTTCGCGCTGAACGCGACCTGTGCCTGCGGCGAGGTCATCACCGTCGCGAGCAGGTTCTGCGCCTTGATCGCCGTCGCGTTGTCGGTTTTCGGGAACACGAACACGTCGCCCGCCACCAGATACGGCGAGCGCGGACCAAAACCGGGGAAGCAGCCGAAGTCCTTGCCGGGCGCCTGCTTCGCCGCAGAAAATTCGCCCTTCGCCCAGTCGCCCATGATCTGCACGCCCGCCTTGCCGGAGATCACGAGCGCTGTCGCGTCGTTCCAGTTGCGGCCCGGCGAGCCGGCATCGACGTAATCATGCAGCTTCTTGAACGACGCGAGCACCTTCTTGAACGCATCCGATTTCACCGCGTTCTGGTCGCGGTCGCGATACACCTTCAGATACAGATCAGGTCCGCCGACATCGGCGAACACGGCATCGAACGTGATCTTCTCCTGCCACGGCTGGCCGCCCAGCGCGAGCGGTATCACGCCCGCCTTTTTCAGCTTGTCGAGATCGCCGACGAATTCATCGAAGCTCTTCGGGTCGCCCGCAATGCCCGCTTTTGCAAACACAGGCTTCGAATAGAAGAACCACGCGGGCATGTGGATATCGACGGGCGCCGCGTAGTAATGGCCGTTGACCTTGATGCTGTCGAGTATCGATTGCGGGAAGATGGCGGCCCAGTTCTCTTTCGTGGCGACGGCATCGACGTTGTTGAGCAGGCCCTGATCGATCAGGTCGTGAAACTGCTTCGACGTGTTGAACTGCGCAGCCGTGGGCGGATCGCCGCCGACAATGCGGTTGATCGCGGTCGCACGCGCCTGGTCCGCGCCCGCCACGGCGTTGTCGACCCACTGGCCGCCCGCCTGGTTGTACGCGTCGGCGAACTGCCGGATCGCCGCCGATTCGCCGCCCGACGTCCACCAGTGAATCACATTCGCCTTCAGCGGCTCCGCTTGCGCGATGACGCCCGTGATGGCCAATGCAAGTGCAATACCGCTTTTCAACGCCCACTGTTTTCTGCTGTTCATTCCGTCTCCTTCAGGCTCGAGGCCCGATTTATCAGGTCGACTGCTTATCAGCTTCTTGTGACTGCGTGTCAGCGCGTCGTTATCAGCGCTGCTGTTTGCGCGCCTCGATGAACTTCGCGATCAGCTCGCCGCTGCGTTTGACGGTGCGCTGCTGCGTGCCGTAATCGACATGCACGACGCCGAAGCGCCGCTCGTAGCCAAACGCCCATTCGAAGTTATCCAGCAGCGACCAGACGAAGTAGCCGCGAATATCGACGCCCTGCTTCACAGCCTGATCGACGGCGGCCAGATGCCGCTTGAGGAACGCGATGCGCTGCGGGTCCTCGACACGGCCGTTCTCCACCTTGTCGTCCGAGGCCATGCCATTCTCGGTGATATAGATGGGCGGCAAGTTCGGATATGTGCCGTGAAATCCCGTCAGCAGGTCTCGCAGCCCGTCTGGATGGACTTCCCAGCCCATCTGCGTGCGTTCGACATCGGCCAGCGGCGCGTCGACGAAACCATGCGCGCCGTCGCTCTTCACATTGGTGCGGAAATAATAGTTGATGCCGAGAAAATCGAGCGGCGCGGCGATGGTTTGCAGGTCGCCTTCGAGCACGAGCGGCTCGGCGCCCGGCCACAGCTCCCATAGATCGGCCGGATACTCGCCCTTCAGAAGCGGATCGAGAATCCACGCATTGTGCTGCACTTCGAACAGATGCGCGGCACGCTGGTCCGCTTCGCTCTGCGTTGCAGCCGTACCGCGCCCCACGTTCGCAACGATGCCTTTCATCGACGACGGATCGTTCGCGCGCAATACCTGCGTCGCGAGTCCATGCGCGAGCAGCAGATGATGCATTGCCTGCGTCGCGTAGCGGATGTTCGCAAGACCGGGCGCATGATGGCCGTTGCCGTAGCCGAGGAACGCCGAACACCACGGCTCGTTGAGCGTCATCCACGCGTCGACGTGGCCCGACAGTTCGCGGCTCATCAGGTCCGCGTAGTCGGCGAAGCGATAGGCGGTCTCGCGGTTGAGCCAGCCGCCGCGATCTTCGAGGTGCTGGGGCAAATCCCAGTGATACAGCGTGACGAAAGTCTGCAAGCCCTTGTCCTTCAGCCTGCCGAGCAGCCGCTTGTAGAAATCGAGACCCTTTGCGTTCGGGCGACCCGCTTCGTCCATCACGCGCGGCCAGGCAACCGAAAGCCGGTACGCCTCGAAGTTGAGCCCCGACAGCAGGTCGAGATCGCTTTCCCAGCGGTGATAGTGATCGCAGGCCACCGCACCCGTGTCGCCCGCGAGCACCTTGCCCGGCGTCGCGGAGAACGTGTCCCAGATAGACGGCAGGCGGCCGTCCTCGTTGACGGCGCCTTCGATCTGATACGACGCCGTTGCCGCGCCGAGCAGAAAGTCCTTGCGCCAGAGAACGGAGTCGGCGGACGGCGTGAAGGGATCGCTTTGTTGACTGTTCGACTGAATGCCGCCGGTTGCCACTGCATCGTATGCCACGGAACCTCCTCTCGCTGAATGGTTTGACGCGTGTCTGAAACGAATCGATCGACGAAACGAAAGCTGGAGTGGAAGCGCTTCCACATGACCTGCGCACGATATCAGCGGCGCTTTCGGCGCAGCAATCAGGGTTTGTCTGGATCGGACAGAGCCCGTCCGAAATCGCCATGCAACACGCATTGCAATTCGGATCACGACAGGGGTGCGTTTCATTTGTCGTGACAATCAATCGGTGCCGGTACACAACGCGCAACGGGGATTGCTCGGCCAATGTCTCGGTGTTTTCCGACACCTACGGGTTGAACCGGAAAGAAGGTGATGGCAGACCGTTAAACTGAACTGTCGATGCGGAAACTTTGGCGCATCCTTTTAAAAATGAGAGCCCAATGCGAGCGACGAGCACTCAGGCCAACGGCATCGTTCCTGCGCTGACGAGCATCCGCTTTCTGGCGGCGCTGACCGTCGTCCTGTCGCATTACCGCGAACTCGAACTGCTCAATACGCCCGTTTCGTTCTTCAATTTCGTCGATGGCGGGCGCTCGGCGGTTTCCCTCTTCTTCGTCCTCTCGGGCTTCATTCTCACGTACACGTATCGCGACGAACTCGCGACGCAAGGCCCGCATAATTTTTACGTCGCGCGCGTCGCGCGCATCTATCCGAACATCCTGTTCGCGCTTGCCATTGCGTCCGTTACGACTGCATACCTCGTGATCTCGCACAACGATGTGCTGTTTCTCAAGTGGTTCGCGCTGAAGACGTCGATCAATCTTTCACTGGTGGTGAGCTTCATTTGCCAGGTGTTCCTGATCACCGCCTGGTTTCCGTTCGCTGCGATCAATCAGCCGTGGAATGGTCCGGCTTCGAGTGTGTCATGCGAGGCGTTTTTCTACGCGCTCTTTCCGTTGATCCTCGCGCGGTTCGTGAAGATGCGCGCATCGACGCTCGCCGTCACGCTGCTCGGCATCTGGATCGCGCAGGGCCTGATGATCCTGTTCATCATGGCCGCGTTCCCCGTCTCGCGCAGTCACTTCCTTGCGGGCACGCTGCCGCTGTGCCGGATCGCCGAATTCATGCTGGGCATCGGCGCGGCGCTCGCATTCCAGACCTTGCGCACGCGTGGCGTGTCGATGCATGGCCGTGGCATCGCGCTGGTGTCGGGTTCCGTCGTCGTGCTGATCGTGCTCGCGCTGTGGCAACCCACGACGCCCGTGTTCTATCCGCAAAGCCCGTTCTTTGCGACCTTGATTCTCGGCCTCGCGCTGCTGGAGCGGCCCGTAATCGGCCTGCTGAATCAGCGCTGGCTCGTGCGATTCGGCGAAGCGAGTTATGCACTCTTCCTGATTCATGTGCCGCTTGCGTATCTCGCGTGGCTGGTGGGTTTTCGCGCGAGCAACGGCTGGATTCCGCTCACGTGTACGCTGCTGCTCAGCGTCATCGTGTTCACGTATTTCGAAGAGCCGATGCGGCGTCGCATTCGCAGGCGCTTTCGCAGCAAGCCGCCCGTGCCCGCAAGCGTGGTTGCGGAAACCGTGCCTGTCGATCCAACCGTGACAGTCGGCCCCGGCATGAAGCCGAGCTGAGCTTCCTCTTCACACACAAAACACAAACGGCGCTTCACGCGCCGTTTGTGTTTGTACGTCTGCCTTGTTCATTTACGCCCAGTGCGCCGGAATCCACACGCGGCCGATCCAGTGCCCCGGAATCCAGACAGCGGGACGCGGCTTCGGTGCGACATACACGACATGCGGGGGCGGCGGCGGAGCGACGACCACCACACGTGCGGGCGGCGGCGGCACGACGACGGGAGCCGGCGCGACCACCACCGCGGCCGGCGGGGGCGGCGGAACCACGACGACGGGCGCAGGCACAGGCGCGGCGACGACCACAGCGGGAGGCGGCGGGACGATCACGGGCGGCGGCACCACGACAGCCGCGCCAACCGTCGTCGTGCCCGTCACCACAGCCGTACCGCCCGTCGTGACAACGCCGCCATGCACGACCGTGCCGCTCGTCGTCACGGTGTTGCCGTGCGTGCCCGTCGCGCTGCCCGACGTGACGACCACGCCAGGTGCCACGCTCGTCGCGCTGCCCGAGTGTGTGACCGTGCCGCCGTTGCTGCCCGTCACGGTGCCCGAGCGCGAGCAGGTCCAGCCACCGCAGTTCGTCGATGCCGAGTGGTTGTAGCTGTTGCCGTTGCCGCCCGTCACCGTGCCCGACGACGAGTATTGGCCGGCGCCGTTGCGCGTCACTTCACCCGACGTCGATGCCGTCTTGCCGTCCGAGCCCGTCATCGTGCCCGTGTGCGCGCAGGTGCCGCTTGCGCAGCTGGTGTCGCCAGAATGCTGCACCGAGCGGCCGTTCGGTCCGTAGGCCGTGCCCGAGTTGGAGAATTGGCCCGGCGACGTACGCGTGACGCTGCCCGAGTTGCTTGCGACGCCGCCGTAGGGGCCGGCCACGCCGCCCGCGTGATTGCAGGTGCCACCGCTGCAGTACCCGCCGTGCGCGCCGTTGTATTCGCCATGCGACGTGTACGCGGTGCCGTGGCCGTACCAGCCGGCCCACGCGGGCACGCTGACGAGCGACGCGCTTGCGCCGATCACCGTCGCTGCCGCTGCCAGCGCGATGCGGCGCGAGATGCCGCCCGACACGCCGCGCGCAGCGGATGCCGACGAACGATTCAGCAGACCAGACAACGAAGAGAAGATGTGCGAGCGGGTTTTCACGGCAGTGTCCTTCACGGTTCGGGCCACTTGGCGTTTGCAGTGGCGACGGAATGAATCGTAGAAGAAACTGCCCTTCAGGTCAGTTCATAAACTATGTCGAGAAATGTCACAACCCGTGTCACGGAGGGTCACGGCGACGTGCAAAAAATGCCTGCGCCGTGACCTGCGTGCGTGCGATGAAATGCTATGAAGAGCGGTCGCGTCCACGTGCGCGGGTCGCGCCCGTGACGACGCCGATGCCGAGCAGAATGACGGCGACGATCAAGACGTAGTGCTGCGCGACGTGCATGGTGACGAGGGCCCACGACACGCCGCCAATGAAAATCAGCCAGCCGATCAGATAAATGGCCAAGGTCATCGGGTTCTCCTTTCCGCTTTGACATGCAAGCTTTTTGCAAGAACCATGCCGCGTGGAAAGGGAAAACACGATGCGTTTCTTCAGCCCTTATGCGATGACGTCGGTGCCGTCGTCGGCGGGTTCGACCTTTTCGGATTCGCGCTCGCGTCGGCGCTGCTTGCCGCGTCCGGCGCGCGCGCGCCGCATGTCGATCAGCTCGCCATACGACAGCCACGCACCCGAGCCGCCCGACTTCGCCGCGTACATTGCGGCGTCCGCGTTGAGCAGCAGCGCTTCGGCGGAATCGCCGTCCGCCGGGAACTGGCTGATGCCGATGCTCGCGCCGACGGCCATCGGCTGATCGTCGATCATCAGTTCGTCGTCCAGCGTGCGCACGATGCGCGCGGCGATCGCGGGCGCCGCATCGGCGGAACGCTCGCCTTTGACGAGCACGATGAACTCATCGCCGCCCAGGCGCGCGACGATGTCGCCCGTATGCAGCACATCTTGCAAACGTCGCGCGACGACGGCCAGCACGTCGTCGCCGACGGAATGGCCGTATTGATCATTGATCTGCTTGAAGCGGTTGAGGTCGATGAACAGCACGGCGAGCCGCTCGCCGCTGACCCGCGCCCGGTCGATGGCTTCCTCCAGCTTCTGCATGAAGAGCATCCGGTTCGGGAGTCCCGTCAGCCCGTCGTGGCTCGCGAGATGCGTGAGTTCGTGCTGCTTGCTGCGCAGTTCGTCCATCTGCAGGCGGATCTCGCGGCGCATGCGGTCGAAGCAGCGCGCGAGCACGCCGATTTCATCGGTGCGCCTGAGTGGCAAGGCGTCCACCGTGTGCTCGGAGAAAAAGTGCGTGGCGGCCTCCGCGAGACTATGCAGCGGGCGCGTCAGCGCGCGGGCGAACAGAATGGCGAGCAGGATCGCGAACGCGCTGAAAATCAGCACCATCCGCACGATGCTGTTGCCGAGCATGTTCGCGCCGACGAGCACCTCGTGCAGCGGCTTCCCGAGCCCGATCACGATGAAGCGGTTGCCCTGCGATTCGCCAAACGGCCGGCGCACGAACGAAAAGACGTGGCCCGTCGCCTCGTTCGGTTGCGTGAGTCCGTTCATCAGCACGGGCTGGGTCGACTGCTCGAACAGCGGTTTCGTCGCCGCGAAGCTTTCCTGCATGAACACGCGCCTGCCCTTGTCGAAGCCGAACGTCAGCGACGGGTCGGGATGCACGAGAAAGTCGCCCCACTCGTTGGCGAGATAGACCTGATAGTCGGCGGGGAGATCGGCTTGCGAGAGCCGCAACAGGCTCGCGAGATCGACGTCGATCACGACCACGCCGACCACGTCGCCACGCGCGTTGGCGACGGGCGTGCCGACCCGCAGCGTCGGCTTGCCCTCCGCCGCGTGCGCGCCGTGCTCGTGATTGACGGCAATGGGGGAAATGTAGACGCGCCCCGGCAACAGCGCGAGCGTATCGAACACATACGCGAACTGCCCTTTCTCCTGCAGCGCGCTTTCCTGCACGCGCACCGTGCCGCCCGATTCACGGTCGATACGGATCAGCTCGAGCCCATAGTGGTTGCGCGCGATGAGCCTCACCTGCAGATACTCGGGATGCTGCGCGATAAAACTCGCGAACACCTGCGCGAGCCGGTCGCGCGTCGGGTTGTCGGCGGACCGGCCGTCGTCGTTGAGCGCGACGGTCGCGGCCGACGGCATCGTCGACAGCACCAGGGCGTCCGCGGCGATGTCGTTGATCGCCATCGTGAAACGCTGGCCGAGCAGTTCCGTCGACGTGAGCAGACTGCGCTCCGCTTCATGCACGAGCATGGTGCGGTTCGCGCGATACGCGTAATAGCCCGTCGTGCCGGACGCGAGCACGCCGATCAGCGCGAGCAGCACCGAGAGCTTGAACGTGAGCCCAGGGCGCATCATCAGAAACGCTCCGGGCGGTCACCCGAGACGATGCGGCTCCACAGCGCCTCGCGTTTGTCGATGTTCTCGACGGGCTCGATCCAGAGAATGTGGCTCTTGTCCGAGTTTTCGGGCGGCTCGGTGAGCGTGTTGGCGAGACCCTGGCGCTGCGTCAACAGCTGGCTGACGTCCGGCTCCAGCATGTAGTTGATCCACGCGAGCGCGAGCGGCTGGTTCGCCGCTGCGCTCGTCATCGACCAGCAGTCGAGCCATGCGAGCACGCCTTCGTCGGGAATCACATAGCCGACGTCGGCGCCCGCGCGGCGCAGCAATTCGAGCTGCTGCGTGCCGTAGTTGCCGAACATCAGCGCGACCTTGTGCTGCACGAAGAACGCAGCGGCCTCTTCCGGCAGGTTGTAGTAGGTCAGCAGATTGCGCCGCAGATCGATCAGCTTGCGCGTGATGGTCTGCATCTGTGCGCTGTTCAGCTGAAACGGATCTGAGTAACCGAGCGCGAGCGCCGTGAACGAGAAATTGTGCTGCGCGCTGTTGTAGTCGAGTACCTTGCCGCGATAGCGCGGATTCCACAGTTCGTTCATCGAATGCGGCGCGACGCTCACCTGCTTGCGGTCGTAGATGAGGCCCATCGTCGAATAGGTGAACGGAATCGCGTAGACGGCGCCTTGCTTCGTCAGTCCGTCGATCGACGACAATGCGCGAAAGCGCGGCAACTGCCGTTTCGTGTTCGGCAGACTGCCGAGATCGAGCGGCGCGAGCAGATTGTCGTGTGCGTAGCGCTGGATTTCAGCCGTATTTGCCGCGAGCACGTCGAACTGCGGCGCCTTGCCCTGATGCATCTTGTCCCACAGCGCTTCATCGGAATCGATCAGCGTGACTTCGACTTTCGCGTGATACCGGCTCTCGAAACCTTTCACGACGTCGGGGTCGGCATAGCCCGGCCATGCGAGCACGCGCAGCACGTTCTCGGCCGCTGACGCATGCGCGATCAGCATGCAGCAGCCGATAAAAAGGATGACTGCGTCAAGGAAACGATTGGGACGGACAGCCGCGTGCGCGGTGCGGGCAGGCATGCCCCGCTGCCAGACACATGCATTTGAGTAGCACCACCGCATTTCGTCTGTCCTTATTGCGATCCGACTTCAATGCACTTTAAAGCGCACACCAGGGGCGGCATCGGCTCGATGGCGGTGATGCGGCCGCCACATACGAGGGAAACGGCTTTTGGTCGCGGGCGAGAGACGCGCGACGCTTTTCTTCGGGAGAAGGAACAGCAGTCTAGCGGAATCGCGCGCGCCAAAATATACCCTGTTGTGGTCTAACTGCAGATAACGGCCTGCATGGCCGCTTCTTTAACGATTGGCGTGCTCGAACTTTTCAAACAGCGTTTCAGAAAATTACTGCGGGTAAGGTGCGTGGGGCGCACTTCAATTTTTCGTGCGTTTCAAACTGGTGTTTGGATTTGGCTTGTTTTGTAGGGGTTTTATGTATTTGCTGGGAAGGGTTTTTATGCCATTGCGCTGGCATTCGCGTTTGAGCCCTGTGCGGGCGGTTTGATTTGGTTTGGTTTGCTTGTGTTTGCGCTGGCATCCGCGATTTGTTATCTAGCTTCACGCGTCGCCCCTGTGCGGGGCGGCACCTACTTTTCTTTGCCGCCGCAAAGAAAAGTAGGCAAAAGAAAGCGGCTCACACCGCCAGTTCTTGTATTTGCCTGAGGGCCCCCGAAGGTTCTTACGCTTCACACGGCAATCACGTGACCCATGTTCGTTGCCAGCGCTCTTGCGCTGCGCCTCACCCGCTTCACGCACCCGCGTTACGGCACACCGTGCCAGACTGTCCACCGCCGCCCAGGTGGCAAACTGTGTGTAGGCCGGTAGAGCCACACACGCCTCACTTCGGACCGATAGCACATGCGTTCCACCTTGTAAGAGCGCCAGGCTATACGACGCGACAACCTACACACAGTTTGCCACCTGGGCGGCACATACCATTCGCTGCCGCTAGCTCTTGTGCGGGTGTCTGAAGCGGGTGAGGCATTCATTCGAAGCGTTGGCAACGCACGCAAACAGAAAGGCTGCCGTGTGAAGCGTAAGACCGGTTGGGGGCCCTCAGGCAAGAAGAGATGTTGGCGGTGTTAGCCGCTTTCTTTTGCCTACTTTTCTTTGCGGCGGCAAAGAAAAGTAGGTGCCGCCCCGCACAGGGGCGACGCTTGAAGCGCGCTAACGAATCGCGGATGCCAGCGCAAAGGCTAATACACCGAACGGCGACGCCTGAAGCACGAACGCATAACGCGGATGCCAACGCAGAGGCATAAAAACCAAACGCCTCGCGAATGCCACCGCAAAGGCAGAAACCCCAAAAACCCCAAACCTCCCGCACGAACCCCTACGTGCAAACCTACTGCATGGACGCCACCACGCGCCCCCCCTTCTGCACACTACCCGCCGGATGCAATTCAAAACAAAACGCGGTGCCAACGCCATCCCGCTCAACAAGCCGAATCTGGCTATCATGCAACTGCAGCATCCTCTGCACGATCAGCAACCCCAGCCCCCCGCGATGCGCGCCGCCCGACGTAAACGCGCGCTGAAACAGACCCGCCCGCACTTCTTCCGACATCCCCGGCCCGGTATCGCTCACGGTCACCAACACCTTACCGTCCCGCACCGCAAGATCAACATCGACAGCGCCCGCATCCGGCGTATGACGGATCGCATTATCGAGCAGATTGGTCAGCACGCGCTCGATCATCCCAAGGTCCGCCGTCACGTTCGGCAAACGTGGCGGAATGCCGGCACGCAGCCGGATATGCCGCGCTTCGGCAGACAGCTCGAACTTCTGAAACACGTCCTGCAACAGATCGACCAGCGAGAAATCCTCAAGCGCAAGCTGCACGTTCCCGTGCTCCAGCCGCGCGAGTTCGAACAGCGACTGCGCAAGCCTGCCGACCTTCACACTCTGCCCAAGCGCGATAGCCAGATAACGCTTGCGCTCGGCGTCGCTCAGCGTGTCCGACTTCATCGACAGCGTTTCCAGGTAGCCGTGCAGCGAAGTCAGCGGCGTACGCAGATCGTGTGAAATGTTCGCCACCAGTTCGCGCCGCTCCTGGTCCTGCCGCGTCAACGCGCGCCATTGCTGCCCGATGCGCTCGGCCATCTGCGCGAACGTCGATTCGAGCGTTGCAATTTCGTCGCGCGAATTCGAAGGCGACGGGCGCGCCGCGTTGGCAATCGCGGGTTGTGTATCCGGCTCGCCGTTCGCGTCGAACTTGCGCATCGCGTCGGTGAGACGGCGCAGCGGCCGCGTAATCAGCCCGAACGCCATCAAACCCGCCACGAGACCAAGCAGCGCGACGACCGCCATCGACCATAACGTCGTGCGCAACACCGAGCTAGCTGCGACGCGTGCGGCGAGCGCGTCGTGCGCTTCGCCCTGCAACACGACGTACAGGTATTCGGGCGGCCGGTTGCTCGCGTGCGGCAGCAACGCCGCGCTGAACACCTTGCGCCCGTCGACGCTGCGCGGGTCGTCGCCGAGTATCGGCAGCGGATCGCCAGCGATGAACTCGCGCACCGGCCGCACGTCGACCTGCATCCGCTTCAGGTGTCCGGCGGGTGCGTCGTCGCCTTCTATATGCCCGTTCTGATCGAGCAGATACACCTCGACGCTCGGATTGACCACCATCAACTGCCCGAAAATCTCGCGCAATGCGTCCTTGCGCGAGCCGTCGTTGCTGTCGTCCGCCAGTGCCGGACTGCGCGCGATATGCGAGGCGAGATCGCGCGACAGGCTCTGGATCACTTCCTTTTCGTGCAGATCGCTCGAACGTATCTGCAGCCACGCCGACGCGCCGCAGCACGCGAGCAGCAAGATGGAAAACACCAGCGACAACCGCTGTGTCAACGACAGGTTCACGACGCGTCTCCTTCGTGCGCCGCGGGATCGGCGACGAACTTGTAGCCGCGTCCCCACACCGTCAGGATGCGCGTGGGCTGCGCGGGGTCGGCCTCGATCTTCGCGCGCAGCCGGTTGATGTGCGTATTGACGGTGTGCTCGTAGCCTTCGTGCTGATAGCCCCACACGGCGTTCAGCAGATCCATACGCGAGAACACCTTGCCCGGACGGCTCGCGAAGAAGTACAGCAGATCGAACTCGCGCGGCGTCAGTTCGATCCGCTTGCCGTTGACGCTCGCCTCGCGCGTGAGCGGATCGATGAACAGCCCGGCGAGGTTCAGGCTGCCCGCTTCCATCCGCGCGTCTTTCGCCATCGCATCGACGCGTCGCAACAGCGCCTTCACGCGCGCGACCAGTTCGAGCACGGAAAAAGGCTTGGCGAGGTAGTCGTCCGCGCCGAGTTCCAGACCAAGAATGCGGTGTACTTCGCTCGAACGCGCGCTGGTGATGATGATGGGCGTATAGCGCGCCATCGCCCGGGCGCGCCGGCAGATCTCCAGGCCATCGACGCCCGGCAGCATCAGGTCGAGGATCAGCGCATCCCAGTTGCCCTGCTCCAGCAACCGCAGCCCTTCGTTGCCGTCGGCGCTATGGACAACCTCGTAGCGTTCGTCCCGCAGGTGCAGGCTCAGCACATTCGCTATGTCGACATCGTCTTCGACGATCAGTACGCGCTTTGGATGGTCCATCGGCTGGCTTGAATCAACGTGGGATTGAATGCAGGGATTAAACGTTGCCATACAACGTTTACAGCACTGACATTGTGCAGAATTTTCGGCCGCCGGGTTATCACAATTAATTTAAGTTTTCGTGAGGACCCGGATATCACAGCGGACTTACGCTACGCCATATTCAATCGAGTCGCACCAAGGAGCACACGATGAAAAGCCGCAGGCGGTTCCTGTTATCGGGCGGCAGCGCGCTCGCTGCGCTGGCCGCGCTTACGCACTGGCGGGCGTTTGCGGCGGGAACGCCGGGCACAGCGGACGCAAAGGACGCAGCGCCCGGCGCACCCGCGCGCTTCGAAGTCACGCGCACCGATGCGCAATGGCGCGCGCAGCTCACGCCAGCGCAATATCACGTGCTGCGCGAGGAAGGCACGGAGCGCCCGTTCAGCAGCCCGCTGAACGACGAGCATCGCAGCGGCGTGTTCGCCTGCGCGGGTTGCAGCCGTGAACTGTTTTCGTCGCGCACGAAGTTCGACAGCCATACGGGCTGGCCGAGCTTCTGGGCCCCGCTCGATCATGCTGTCGCGACGCGCGAAGACGGCTCATGGGGCATGGTGCGCACGGAAGTGCATTGCGGGCGCTGCGGCGGCCATCTGGGACATGTGTTCGACGACGGCCCGAAGCCCACGGGCTTGCGCTACTGCATGAACGGGCTCGCGATGACCTTCACACCGCGCGCCGCCTGACATCTTCTTTCATCGCCCCAATTCGCACGATCAACCAACCAAACGATCATGTTACTCATTGTCCTCGCTTACCTCGGCGGCGCTCTCACGATCCTGAGTCCGTGCATTCTGCCCGTGCTGCCCTTCGTCTTCGCGCGCGCCGACCAGCCGTTCGCACGCTCCGGCCTGCCGCTGCTCGGGGGCATGGCGCTGACGTTCGCGCTCGTCGCGACGCTCGCAGCTGTCGGCGGCGGCTGGGTCACGCAGGCCAACCAGTACGGCCGCTGGATCGCGATCGTGCTGCTCGGCGTGTTCGGGCTCACGCTGCTGCTGCCGCGTCTCGCCGACCGTCTGATGCACCCGCTCGTCAGTGCCGGCAACCGGTTGTCCGAGCTTGCGCAGGCGGACGGCGCAAAGCCGCGTATCGGCTCGTCGTTTCTGCTCGGCATCGCAACGGGCCTACTGTGGGCGCCGTGCGCGGGCCCGATCCTCGGCCTCGTGCTGACGGGCGCCGCGTTGCGCGGCGCGAGCGTCGGTACGACCTTTCTGTTGCTCGCCTATGCGGCGGGCGCTGCGACCTCGCTGGCCATCGCGCTGCTGATCGGCGGACGGGTCTTCACGGCGATGAAGCGCTCGCTCGGCGCGGGTGAATGGGTGCGGCGCGGAATCGGCGTGGCGATGCTGTGCGGCGTCGCGGCCATCGCGCTCGGCCTCGATACGGGCGTGCTGACGAAGGTATCGACGGTGGCGACGAGCGGCATCGAACAGCACCTCGTGGACAGCCTGTCGCCGCGCAAACCCGCCAGCGACGCGATGATGTCGGCGAATGTGCAAACAGATGGCCCCGCCATGATGAAGGCCGCCGACACGCAGCCTGCCTCCACCGATGCCACACCGCCCGCAGGCACGATGATGCGCGCATCGGCTGCGGCGGCACCGTTGCCTGTCGAGGGCACGCTGCCGTCGCTGACGGGCGCCGTGCAATGGCTGAACTCGCCGCCGCTCACGAATGCGCAGCTGAAGGGCAAGGTCGTGCTGGTCGATTTCTGGACCTATTCGTGTATCAACTGCCTGCGCACGCTGCCGTACGTGAAAGCGTGGTCGCAGAAGTATCGCGACATGGGGCTCGTCGTGATCGGCGTGCATGCGCCGGAGTTCGCATTCGAGCGCAATATCGATAACGTGAAGAAGGCCACGCACGATCTCGGCGTCGATTACCCGGTCGCAATCGACAACAACTATGCAATCTGGCGTGCGTTCGGCAACCAGTACTGGCCGGCCCACTATTTCGTCGATGCGCAGGGTCGCGTGCGTCATCATCACTTCGGTGAAGGCGAGTATGAACAGTCGGAGAAAGTGATCCAGCAACTGCTCGTGGAAGCCGGTCATCCCGAAGCAGCTCAGGTGGCGACGGGTCTCACGCAGCGCGCGAAAGGCGTCGAGGCGGCCGCCGACGGCAACGACATGATGTCGCCGGAAACGTAC
The DNA here is from genome assembly GCF_002902925.1 of Paraburkholderia terrae. GTDB lineage: Bacteria > Pseudomonadota > Gammaproteobacteria > Burkholderiales > Burkholderiaceae > Paraburkholderia > Paraburkholderia terrae. Next base: position 1,477,586 of record NZ_CP026112.1, read on the forward strand.
ATCGGCTATGCGCGTGCCGAGAATTTCGCATCGCCGGGTGGCGAAGCCGAGAACCGCGCACATACCTATGCCGCGCCGTCGAGCCCCGACGTTAACGACTGGGGACTCGCGGGCACGTGGAAAGTGGGCGCCGAGCACGCGACGCTCGCCGCGCCGAACGGACGCATCGTCTATCGCTTCCATGCGCGTGACCTGCATCTGGTGCTCGGGCCGGGCGCTGCCGGCAAGCCGGTGCATTTTCGCGTGACGATCGACGGCGCCACGCCGGGCGACGCGCGCGGCACCGACGTGAGCGCCGACGGCACGGGCGTCGTGACGGAACAGCGTCTCTATCAGCTCGTGCGTCAGACGGGCGACGTAGCCGATCACACCTTTGCGATCGAGTTTCTCGATCCGGGTGTCGAGGCGTACGCGTTCACGTTCGGTTAACCGGATTCCGACTGACTGCACATCACCCTGTTATTCGAGGACTATCACCGTGAACAAGAAACTCATCGCAAGCGCATTGGGCTGGAGCCGCACGTCGGCGGGCAGGATCGTGGCGTGCGTCGCCATCGGCGCGGGCGCCCTTGCGTGGCAACACGTTGCTTCGGCGGAACAGGCGGTCCGGATTCCGCCGCCCGCGCAGGACGAAAAAGTGGGCAGCGTACACACGGAAACGGCCGTCTTCGCGGGCGGCTGCTTCTGGGGCGTTCAGGGCGTGTACGAGCACGTCAAGGGCGTCCAGCAGGTCGCCTCGGGCTACGCAGGCGGCGCGGCGAACACCGCGCAGTACGAGACCGTGAGCGGCGGCGACACGGGGCACGCGGAGTCGGTGCGGATCACGTATGACCCGACGCAGATCACCTATGGCCGGTTGCTGCAAATTTTCTTCTCGGTCGCGCACAATCCGACCCAGCTGAACTACCAAGGACCGGATCACGGCACGCAGTATCGTTCGGTGGTGTTTCCGCAGAATGCCGAGCAGCGTGGCATCGCGCAGGCTTATATCGCGCAGTTGAACGGCGCGAAGGTGTTTTCTGCGCCGATCGTCACGAAGATCGAGGACTTCAAGGGTTTTTATCCTGCCGAGCAGTATCACCAGAACTATCTGGTGCTGCATCCGGATTCGCCGTACATCGCGATCAACGATCTGCCGAAAATCGATTATCTGAAGAAGATGTTCCCGGATGTCTATCGCAACGATCCCGTGTTGCTGAAGGCGTCGGCTTCATGATGGTGGCGCGCCGTACGGCCTGATGTGGCCTGCAGTATGGCCGTGCGTGCATAGTGCTTGCGTCGTCTTTTACCCGCCCACGGCCTCGACGATCCGTTTGCACATCGCCTTGTCGGGGTATGGGCCCACGCCTGCCTGCACGTTATCGGCCATGTACTCGGGGCGTCCCGTGCCGGGAATCACGACGGTGACGGCCGGTTGCGCGAGCACGAATTTCAGCAGCAGTTGCGCCCACGTCGTGCAGCCGATGTCGGCGGCCCACGCGGGCAGCGGCGTCTTGCCGACGCGCGACAGCAACCCGCCGCCGCCGAACGGCTGATTGATCACGACACCGATGCCGAGATCGCGCGCGAGCGGCAGAATGCGCTGCTCGGCGTCGCGATCGTCGGCGGCGTAGTTGATCTGCACGAAGTCGGGCTTCTCGCTGCGCATCACGCTGGCGACTTCATCGAACGCGCCTGACGTGTAATGCGTAATGCCGATATAGCGAATACGCCCGCTTGCTTTCCAGTCGCGCAGCGTCGCGAGCTGCGTGCGCCAGTCGACGAGGTTGTGGACCTGCATCAGGTCAATCTTCGGTTGCTGCAGGCGGCGCATCGACTCTTCCATCTGCGCGATGCCTGCGGCTTTGCCTTGCGTCCACACCTTGGTCGCGACGAACGCCTTGTTGTGCGCGTCGAGCCGCGTGAGCAGCGTGCCCGCGACGGCTTCGGACGAGCCGTACATCGGCGACGAGTCGATTGTTGAGCCGCCCGCTGCGAACAGAACTTTCAGCACTTCGGCGAGCCGCGCCTGGCCGTTCGGATCGTCGCCGACGTCGAAGGTGCGCCACGTGCCGCAGCCGACGACGGGCAGCGGTTCGCCGGTTGACGGGATCGCGCGCCGTTCCATGCGAGGCGTTGATTTTTGCTGGGCGGCGCCGAGGGATGGAATGGACATCGCGAGCGGCAGCATTAGCGCGCGTTGCAGGAAGTCGCGGCGCGCGGATGGTCGATGAGGACGCATTGACGTTGCGTCAGCCCGGACGGCGCGCGATGAAGTCGATCTCGACTAGTGCGTCGCGCGCGAGGCCTGTTACGCCGACGCAGGTGCGCGCGGGCAGCCGTCCTGGCGGGAAATGCGCGGCGTAGACGGCATTCATCGCTGCGTAGTCGCGTTTGAATTCAGTGAGGAAGATACGCGCCGATACCACGTGTTCGAGGCCGAGGCCGATGCCCTTGAGCACCAGCACGAGGTTGTCCATGACGCGTTTGGTTTGTGCGGCGACGCCCTCGGGTAAGGGGGCGGTGTCGTCGTCCGGGGATGTGGGCATCTGGCCGGTGACGAAGACCCAGCCGCCTGATTCCGTCGCATGGGAAAATGGGCCGACCGGCGTCGGCGCGCCTTCGATCATCCAGAACTGGGTGGGTTCGGTCATCGGTTTGGGTTCCAGGTTTTGTTTTGTTTCGGTGGTTGCAGCGCTTGGTTGAATGGCAAGGTCATACCTTAGCGCGGATTTTTTTGTTATGCAGAAGGGTTTTTGGTTTTTGTCTGCGACGCGTTGGGTGGTCTGCTCGTGTTTTCGCTGGCATCCGCGCTATGGTGTTTGCCGTTCACGCGTCGCCCCTGTGCGGGGCCGCACCTGGTTTGTCTGCGACGGCTGGTTGGTTTGCTTGTGGTTTCGCTGGCATCCGCGCTTTGTTAGCGTGCTTCACGCGTCGCCCCTGTGCGGGGCGGCACCTACTTTTCTTTGCCGCCGCAAAGAAAAGTAGGCAAAAGAAAGCGGCTAACACCGTCAGTTCTTGTATTTGCCTGAGGGCCCCCGAAGGTTCTTACGCTTCACACGGCAACCAAGTGACCCGCGTTCGTTGCCAGCGGTCTTGCGGTGCGCCTCACCCGCTTCACGCACCCACGCTTGACCATGCCATGCCAGATAGTCCACTGCCGCCCAGGTGGCAAACTGTGTGTAGGCCGTAGTGCCTCGCACGCCTCACTTCGGACCGATAGCGCACGCGTTCCACCCTGTAAGAGCGCCACGCTGTACGCCGCGACAACCTACACACAGTTTGCCACCTAGGCGGCACATGCGATTCGCTGCCGCTAGTTCTTGTTCGGGTGTTTGAAGTGGGTGAGGCGCTCGTTCAGCGCGTTGGCAACGCACGCGAACAGAAAAGCTGCCGTGTGAAGGGTAAGACCCGTTGGGGGCCCTCAGGTAAACACAAAAGCTGGCGGTGTGAGCCGCTTTCTTTTGCCTACTTTTCTTTGCGGCGGCAAAGAAAAGTAGGTGCCGCCCCGCACAGGGGCGACGCTTGAAGCACGCTAACGAATCGCGGATGCCAGCGCAAAGGCTAATACACCGAACGGCAACACCTGAAGCACGAACGCAAAGCGCGGATGCCAGCGCAAAGGCACGAAAACCACTCAGCGTCGCAGACAAAAAAAATCACTCCACGCCAGCCGCCCGACAAAAAACCCGCCGCGCCGCCTTAGGCGCATCAGCATCAGCATCAACCTCAACAACATCCCGCCACCACCGTTCCCCCCGATGCGGCGCAGCCAAGTCCACTCTCTCCCCCATCCGTGGCGTAGAAAGCGCAATCCCGCGCGCAGCGGCAAGTCCGACGACACGCTCAAACGGCTCCTGCCACCGATGCATCGCCAGATCGAACGTCCCGTTATGAATCGGCACCAGCCAGCGACCACGCAGATCGACATGCGCCTGCACCGTATCGTCGGGTTGCATATGCACGTAAGGCCACTGCGCGTCATACGCGCCCGTCTCCATCAACGTGACGTCAAACGGCCCGAGCCGCTCGCCAATCGCCTTGAAACCGTCGAAGTACCCGGTATCACCACTAAAAAACACCCGCAGGTCATCATCGACGATCACCCACGAAGCCCACAACGTGCTATTCCCATCGAACAGACTGCGCCCCGAGAAATGCTGCGCAGGCGTCGCCGTCAACTGCACACCGTCGATCTCGACACCCTGCCACCAGTCGAACTGCCGCACCTTCGACGCATCGACACCCCACTCGATCAGCCGGTCGCCAACCCCCAGCGGCGTCAGAAACACGCCCGTCGTTTCAGCCAGCGCCAGCACCGTCTCGCGATCCAGATGATCGTAGTGATCGTGCGACAGAATCACGCCGCGCAACGGCGGCAACGCTTCACGCGCAATCGGCGGCGCATGAAAACGCTTCGGCCCCATCCGCTTGAACGGCGACGCGCGTTCCGCAAACACCGGATCGGTCAGCCAGAACTGGCCGCGCAGCTTGAGCAGCATCGTCGAATGGCCAAGACGGAAAAGGCTCCGGTCCGGCGCGGCGTCGAGATCCGCGGGCGTCAGCGGATCGACGGGTAGCGCGCCGGACGGCTCGGTGCCGCGAGGCTTGTTGAGCAGCACGTTCCACACAATTCGCAGCGTCTTGCCCAACCCTTCGACGGGACGCGGCTTCACGTTGCGAAAGCGCTCGCCATTGTGCTGCGGCGACGTACTCGACAACGCGCGGCTGCGCTGCGCCGCCGTGAATCCCAAAACCTGACTGATAGAGCCGATGATCGATTTCATGCGAAGCGTCACTCGAGACAGAAGGTAGACTGCACAGTGTAGTTTATTATCTCGAAAAGTAAACCCATCGGTGTAAAATTAAACGATGGACGACAGCACCACCCTTCCCCGTCTGACCGATCGCAAGCGCGCGGCCGTCATCGAAGCGGCCATCGACGAATTTCGCGCGGCCGGTTTCGACGCGACCAGCATGGACCGGATCGCCGCGCGCGCGAGCGTGTCGAAGCGCACCGTGTACAACCACTTTCCCAGCAAGGAGGCGCTGTTCGCAGCGATCCTCCAGCAGCTATGGGACGCCAGCAAGGCGGGCGATGCGCCCGGCTATCGCGCGGACCAGCCGTTGCGCCCTCAGCTGATCGAGTTGCTCGCGCAGAAGCTGCGGCTGTTGAACGACGAGGCGTTCATGTCGCTCGCGCGCGTCGCGATCGCGGCGGGCATTCATTCGCCGGAGCGCGCGCGGGACATGGTGGCGCGCATCGGTGAACGCGAGGAAGGACTGACTGTGTGGATACGCGCGGCCGCCACCGATGGCAGGCTCGATACACCGGACCCGGCGTTCGCCGCGCAGCAGTTGCATGGTCTCGTGAAGGGCTTTGCGTTCTGGCCGCAGGTGACGATGGGCCAGCCGTCGCTGACAGCGGAAGAACAGAAGACAGTCGCCGAGTCATCGGCCGATATGTTTCTGGCGCGCTACGGGACGGGCGTTAACGGCACAGCCTGATCTCGTCCGTCACGCGCATCATTCATGCGCCGCCAGCCCCATCAGCGTATCCCCGAACCCGCCCCGCACCTTCGACGTAATCCGCGCGCTCGTCACCACACGCGGCGCCGCGCTCCACGCGATCCGCGCACCCGTCTCGACGAGCAGCCCCACCAGCGCGACATCCTCGCTGCACGTGAGCGGCGGAAACCCGCCGACGCGGCAATACGCGCGCGCCGACACGCCGAGATTCGCGCCATGAATATGCCGGTGCCCGTCCGCATTCATGTACGCGCGATAAAACGCTTCGCGGGTCAACTCGTCATGCTCGCGCCAGTCTTCGACGAGCACGGGGCCGCACACCGCTTCCGCATCGAGCGCGAGTTGCGCGACCAGCCAGTCCGGCGCGACGCGGCTGTCGGCATCGGTGAACGCGAGCCAGCGCACGCCCTGCTCGATCAGCGTCGCCGCGCCCGCGGCCCGCGCCTTGCCGACGTTGCGCACATCGAGCGTCAACGCATGTGTGTCGAAGCAGCGCGCAATCGACTCGGACCCGTCCGTGCAGCTATCGAGCGCAACGACGATTCTCACCAGTTCGCCGCGCAATTCTGGATGCGCAGCCGCGATCCGTGCTGCCTGCAGACAATCGGCAAGCAGTTCCTCTTCGTCGTGCGCGGGGATCACGATGCCGATCATGCGAGCCCCTCGTATTGCGCAACCGAGTGCCCATCCTTCGACCACACGTCCAGCAGCAGATCGTGCTCCGCATGTTGCACGAGGCGGTTCAGCGCGGGCAGCGCGTCGAAGCACGCGTGTACATCGTCGGCGGTTTGCAGCTTGCCTTCGAACGGATGACGCCAGTGGCACGCGACCAGCGTGCCATCCGCCGTCAACGACGCGCACGCGCGCCGCGCAAGTTCCGCCGTCGCTTCGCGCGACAGGTAGTAGCACAACTCGCCGATCACGATCAGATCGAAGCTCGCGTCGGGCCATTGGTCCGGCACCGCGCGCCGCTCGACGGTGATGTTGCGCACGCCTGCGAGACGCTCGCGTGCAAGACGCACGGCGTGGTCGCTGATGTCGCACGCGTACAGGCTGTCGCAACGCTGCGCGAGCAGCGCCGACAACTCCCCGTTCGAACAGGCCGGCTCGAAGCCCGACCAATAGCGCTCGCGCGGCAGCGCCGCGATGGTCAGCAGACGCTTGCGGCGCTCATACCAGCTCGCGCGATAGTCCCAGGGGTCGTCGTCCTGTCGGTACAGATCGTCGAAATAGGCGGCGGAGAAAGACATGCGTGCGAACCTCAGTCGCGTCCAGCATGAAGTCCAAGGTTCCAGGGCTCGCCTGGTTCGTCGTCGAGCAGCGTCCGGCCGAGTGCGCATTCGTCGCGCTCGGCATGGCTCTGCCGTAAAAACACAGGCAGATCGGCGATCGCGCGAGCGAACCACGGGTCCGTGCAGAACGGCGCCGCGCCAAGCGCGCGCGACACGTGCTGCATCACCTGCTCCGCCGCCTGTTCGACGGCGACACGCACGCGCAGCGCGCATTGCTGCGCATCGTCGCGCGGATGCCCGTCGATCCATGCGGCTGACTCGCGCAGCAGCGCGGCCACGGCGGATAGTTCGGCATCGGCGGCGCCCAGGTGCGCGCACGCGTGCGGATCGTCGTGACGTTTGACGCTGTCGCGCAGAATCGACGCGAGCGCCGCCGCGCAGCCATACCAGCACGCCGCAATGCCGGCGCCGCCGTGCCAGAAGCCCGGACGCGACAGATACGCACCGGCGTTGCCGACCTGCACGGCGCGCGCGCCATCGAAGCGCACGCTGCTCGTGCCCGTCGCGCGCATGCCGACGGCTTGCCAGCCGCCCGGATCGATGGCGATCGCCGGCTGCGACAGTTCGACGGCAGCCAACACCGGCTCGTCGCCGCGCCATGCCGTGACCAACGCATGCGTGACATGCGGCGCGCCCGAACACCAGGGCTTGGTGCCTTCGAGCGTCAGCGCGTTACCGTCCGCCGAATGCGCGATCAGCTTCGCGTTCGGCGGCTCGGCGGCCCACACGGCCCAGTTGCCGTCGTCGGCGAGTTCGGTGCGGCCCAATTCCGCGAGGATGGCGAGCGCGTCGGTGTGCGCTTCGTAGAGCTTCACCAGCGACAGGTCGCATGCCGCAACGGCTGCGAGGCCGCGCCAGCGCGTCGCCGTTTCGCCACGGCCCGGCAGCGGCAGCCAGTCCATGCCACGCGCGCGCAAGGCATCGAGCGTGGCCGCGCGACTGGCCGCCTGTTCGTCACTGAAGCGCACGTTCGCCAGATAACGCTCGAGGGCAGGAACGAGCGCATAGCGTTTCGGCTCGATGTCGGCGCCCGGTTCCTCGTCAGACAGACGCAGTCCGCTGTTGATGTACCACGCAGCGGGCGCCGCGCGCCGCAGGGGATCGTGGCCGATATCGTTCATGCAAACCTCCATGGCAAGCTTGGGAGAGTGTTGGGTCCAACGTTGCATCCGCCCATCAAACAGATGCGTTGCGAGCGACGACGCAAGCGGCATGCCCATGCGAAGCCACGTGTGCCGTTCCGACGTAAGCTGTCTACGGACGTCTATGGACGCAAGCCGCGAGACGGCATGCCGATTGCACCCGTGAAAGCAAACGCCCTTCGCGCGCGGCTGACGGCATGCGCCGCGCGGCCGGTCTCCACGAGGAAAACCATGGCCACGAACACGAACACCAACATGCAAAAGGTCGCCCTGCTCTCCGACCTCGCCGACCACGGCATGAAGCGCGTCGAGGTGAACGGCACGCCAATCCTGCTGATACGTCGCGGCGACACCGTGCATGCGTACAGCGCCGACTGTCCGCATGCGGGCGCGCCGCTCGAACAGGGCGCGCTATGCAACGGGCGGCTCATCTGTCCGTGGCACAAGGGAACCTTCGACATCGAGACAGGCGCGCTCGTCGAACCGCCCGCGCTGTTGCCGTTGACGCGCTATCCGGTGCGCGTCGAACAGGACGATGTGCTCGTCGACAGCACACCGGAACCGTCCAGGCCCGCCACGTCCACGGCAGCGGAAAAGCGCACGTTTGCGATCGTCGGCGCAGGCGCGGCGGGCGCGGCCGCCTGCGCCGCGCTGCGCGAAGCGGGCTTTGCGGGACGCATCGCGTTGATCGATCGCGAGCCGCGCACGCCGTACGACCGCACCGTGCTGAGCAAATTCGTGCCGTCCGGCGAGATGTCGCCCGACGACATTCCGCCGCTGCTGCCCGTCGACTTCTTCGCCACTCACTCGATCGACGTGATTCAGGCCGAGGTCACCGCGCTAGACGCCAGCGCGCGGCGAATCGATATCGGCAGCGCGCCGTCGATTCACTACGACGCGGCGCTCGTTGCAACGGGCGGCATACCGAAGCGGCTGTCATTGCAAGGCAGCGATGCGGCCGGCGTGAAGTCGCGCATCTGCCTGCTGCGCAATCGCGACGACGCGCGACATCTCGTCGAGGCGGCTGAGCAAGGGCAGCACGCGCTCGTGCTCGGCGCGAGCTTTATCGGGCTGGAAGTCGCGTCGGCGCTGCGCGAGCGCAAGCTGCGCGTGACGGTCGTATCGCCCGGCAACGTTCCGTTCGAAAAGCAGTTCGGCACGGAACTCGGCAGGCTGTTCATGCGCTTGCATGAAGCACATGGCGTGCGCATCCGCATGGGTCACCATGCGCGTTCCGTCGGTGCGGGCGGCGCGGACGGCGCATTGCGCGTGACGCTCGATAACGGCGAAGCGGTAGCGTGCGACTTCATCGTCGCGGGTATCGGCGTGACACCGGCGACGGATTTCATCGAAGGTGTGAAGCGCAACGACGACAGGAGCATCAACGTCGATGCGTCGATGCGCGCAGCCGACGGTCTCTATGCAGCGGGCGACATCGCGCGCTTCGTCTTGCCGTCTCAAGGCAGCGAGCGTGTGCGGATCGAGCATTGGCGCATCGCGCAACAGCATGCGCGCATTGCGGCGCACGCGATGCTCGGCATGCCCCCGAAAGAACCGTACGTGCCGTACTTCTGGACGTATCACTTCGGCAAGACGTTCGAGTATCTCGGCCACGCGAAACACTGGGATCAAACGAAGTTCACCGGAACGCCGGATACGTTCGAATTTATTGCGCTGCTCGGCGAGAAGGGAAAACTGGTGGCTGCTGTCGGTTGCAATCGCGAGAAACAGACGGGCATGCTCGTGGAAGCGATGCGCAATTCATTGAGTCTCGCCGACGCGATGAAGATTGCCGAGTCCGCGTGAACGGAACTGAATCACGCTGTGCCGCAACCTGCTGCGCTTCGGCTCCACCATCAACTGCCCTGGTTCATGTGGAACACGAAGTCGCACGCCGGGCGACAGGCTTTGCGCCTTCAATGCAGGAAGCAGGTGTTCCTGTCGACACACGCCATTTGTTCCAGCTAATACGAGGAACGGCGTTTGCTGCGGGTTTCCTGAATGTTCGCGATGGACTCTTTCTGGCGTACGCAATGGCGGGTTTTGTAACGTGGTTCGCATTTCCGCGAGCGACGCGCCGTTGCACACGACAACGAAAAGCACACCACGACGATGACGCAAACCCCGACCATCACCGCCGCCGCAGCAGAGCCACCTGTGATCGACACCCGCGCAGCGCCGGGCCTGCTGCGCGTGAACCACAACTGCGAGTGGCTAGAGCGGGCGCAGCACTTTCGCATCCTGATCGACGCCGCCGACTACTTCTCGACGTTGCGCAAGGCGATGTCCCGCGCGCGCCATACGATCCATATCGTCGGCTGGGATATCGACAGCCGTTTGCAACTGGTCCCCGGCGGCGCGCCCGACCGTCTTCCCGCCGGTCTCGCCGATTTCCTCTGCGCGCTCGCGGAGAACAACCGCCATCTGCGCATCTACATCCTCGCGTGGGACTTCGCGATGCTATACGCGTTCGAGCGCGAATGGCTGCCCGTGTACAAGATGGGCTGGCGCACGCATCGGCGCATCCGGTTCCGGCAGGATGGACGGCATCCCATCGGAGCGTCGCATCATCAGAAGATCGTCGTGATCGACGATGCGCTCGCGTTCGTCGGCGGTATCGATCTCACCAGCTCGCGCTGGGACACGCCCGAGCATCATCCTCACGCGCCCCTGCGCCGCAACGCGGGCGACACGCCCTATCAGCCGATGCACGACGTCCAGGCGATGTTCGACGGCCCCGCCGCGCATGCCGTCAGCAGGCTCGTGCGCGAGCGCTGGCGCCTCGCGACGGGCAAGCCGCTCGGCGTGTCGCCTGACGCGAACGACCACGCCAATATCTGGCCTGTAGGCGTCGCAGCCGATATCGAAGACGTCGAACTCGGCATCTCGCTGACGGAACCGGCGTTCGAAGGACGGCCTCTCGTCGAGCAGATCCAGCAGCTTTATGTCGATGCGATTGCCGCCGCGAAGCACACCATCTACATCGAGAATCAATACTTCACCGCAAGCCGCGTCGGCGCGGCGCTCGCCGCGCGCCTCGCCGATGGCGATAGCCCCGACATCGCCGTCGTCGGTCCCGAAAGAACGAGCGGCTGGCTTCAGGAAGCGACGATGGGCGTGCTGCGTGCGCGGCTTCACGGCCTGCTGAAACAGGCCGACGGCCGTGGACGCTACGCGATGTACGCGCCGACCATTGCGGGCATGAGCGGCACGCGCGGTCAGATCATCAACGTACACAGCAAGCTGATGACCGTCGACAACGACGTGCTGATCGTCGGCAGCGCGAACCTCAACAATCGTTCGATGGTGCTCGACACGGAATGCAACATCACGCTCGAAGCGCGCGGCGATCTGCGCGTGCAGGCCGCTATCGCGTCGGTGCGCAACCGGCTGCTGGCCGAACACCTCGACGTCGCGCCCGCCGACGTACAAGCCGCGCTCGAAACCCGGCGCCTGAACGACGCGATCTCACATCTGCAGCATGGCGATCGCACGCTAATGCCGCTCGATCCCACCGTTTCCGCCGATCTCGACGAACTGGCTGCGCACGTGTCCGTGCTCGATGCGGAAGCGCCCGTCGCGCCGCATGAACTCGTGCGGCATTTTCTGCCCGAGGAACGCAGCCGGCCGCTGACGGGCAAACTGCTTGCGCTGGGCGCGCTCGCGCTCATCGTCGTCGCGCTCGGCGTGCTGTGGCGCTTTACGCCGCTACGCGAAGCCGTCAGCTTCACCGCGCTCGTACACGGCGCGCAGCGGGTTCATGCGTCGCCGCTCGGGCCGTTTGCAATCGTCGCGCTGTATGCGATCGCGGCGAGCGTCTCGGTGCCCGTCACGCTGCTGATCGCCGTGAGCGGCTTCGTGTTCGGCGCGCTCTGGGGCAGTACCTACGCGTTCGCGGGCACGATGATTTCGGCGTGCATCACGTACTACGCGGGGCTATCGCTCGGTCACGATGCGGTGCGCAAACTCGCGGGACATCGCATCAACCGGATCAGCGAAAAGCTCGGCAAAAAAGGCCTGGTTACGGTTCTCGTGCTGCGCGTCGTGCCGATTGCGCCGTTCACGATCATCAACCTCGCGGCAGGCGCATCGCATATCGGCCTGCGCGATTATCTGGCGGGCACCGTGCTCGGCATGACGCCCGGCATCGTGCTCGCGACGACGTTCGCCCATCAGCTCGTCGCCGCCGTCCGTCATCCGTCGATCGCCGGGCTTGCACTCGTCGCGCTGATCGGCGCAGCGCTGATCGGACTGTCAGTTGCCTTGCAACGCTTTTTCGCGCGCCGCTCATGAACGATATCGCCCTGAGCTTGCACGAACCGGCGGCCACCCACGACGTTCGTGTGTTGCGCATCGCCACCTACAACATCCACGGCACGGTCGGCACCGACAGACAGCCGTCGCCGGAACGCATCGCGGGGGTGATCCGCGAACTCGACGCCGATATCGTCGCGTTGCAGGAAGTGCCGTTAGGCGGCAGCTTTGCGCCGAATGCGCTGCCTGTCTTGCGCGAAATGACAGGCATGGACGCGATCGCCGGGCCGACGCTCGATACGCCCGAACGACGCTATGGCAACGCAATCCTTAGCCGGCTGCCCATCTGCGCGACGCGTTCGCTCGATCTGTCGTTCGGCACGCGCGAAGCGCGCGGCGCGCTCGACGTCGATGTGGAAACGGACGGCCCCGGTTCGGCGCTGCGTGTGGTCGCCACCCATCTGGGCCTGTCGGCGCGCGAGCGGCGCGCGCAGATCCGCGCGCTGATTGCCGCATTCGATACACCGCGCATGCCCGTGCTGCTGATGGGCGACCTCAACGAGTGGTTCGTCTGGGGCCACGCGTTGCGCCTGCTCGTCACCCATTTTCGGGCGGCGCCTGCGCCGCGCACCTTTCCGTCGCGCCTGCCCGTGTTCGCGCTCGACCGCATCTGGATGCACCCCGCCGACCGCCTGGTCGACGTGACGGTGCATCGCAGCACGCTCGCGCGTGTCGCATCCGATCACTTACCACTGGTCGCGCGGATCGCACGGGAGCATCATTAGAAGTTCGCGGTGAAGCGCAGGCGCATCGCTTGCGCGCTCTGCGGGTTCGTTCAACTTTCTTCATGGAGCAGCCAATGGTCAGAAAGAATTACGCCCCGGACGAAAACGCCCCACGTCAACCGTATGCGGATAAGGATGCGGGCGTCGGCATGGGTCGGATCACGCTCGACGATGACGACGATCTCGACGACGACCTGGACGATGAAGAAGAGGACGATGCGGAAGGCTCCCGCTAACGTCTAGCGAACTGACGGAGACGTAAGGAAGAACGCAGCGCACGGTGTGATGCCGGGCGCTGCGTTTGTTTTTGGGCAACTGAATTTACGCGTGCCTTTCAGTGTGCCGTTCGGCGGGTCGCTCCATACGCCCTTCCACGCCGCGCTCGGCCTGCACCGGCTGCGGCGGCTGCGTCGGATCGAAGTCGGCCCAACGGCCCTGCTGCCAGCGCCCCGTGGCGCGCTCGATCGACGCACCGCCCGCTTCGCGCAGCACACTCGCGGCCATCTGCTGCGTGTCGGGCGTCACATGCACGGCCAGCAGCACGCCCGAGTCGCGCTCTTCGTGATGCGCCCATTCGCGATGCGCGCCCTTGCCGCCGCCGCGCGTCTTGTACATGGCGCCGATCAGCGAACCGATATACGCGCCGACGCCCGCCGCGATTGCCGACACCAGCACGGGCGCCGAAAACGCGGTGAAGATGCCGACGCCGACCACGGCGCCCGCGACGGCCCCGATCGTTACGCCCATGCCGGCGCCTTTGGGCGCATCAGTGGCGGCGGCGTCCTTGTTTTCATCACCGCCAATCGGAAAGCGCGCATGCTGCCCGCGCGGATTGACGAAGAACAGCGACACGTCTTCTTCGACAAAGCCCGCTCGAAAAAGACGCTCGGCGGCCGATTCGGCCGTCGGAAACGTGGTGAATCGTGCGGCAACGATCAGCGACATGATGCCTCCCTTGTTCCAGACTTCGTTCGGTAAAGGACGACGGCGCGCGCCGTCCCGCTATGACGTGACTTGAGCAAGGCATGCGCCCGGCTTATTCGCGGAGTTTGCGCGGCGCGTTGTCCTACGCGGCCATCGTCACGGCATTGCGTGAAGCAGGAAAGCTCGCGCAGCGCGAAGCGCCACGCGAAAGCAACGAATGAGCCGCGGGGAGCGAACTGCCCCGCGTCAGTGTTGCGCGTCGAGCGCGGCCTTCAGTTGATCGAATGAATAAGGCTTGCGCAACGCCGTCCATGTGAACGGCAGCGATTCGTCGTGTAACGGCGCATCGTGACCGGATGAGAACACCACGTGCTGCGCGGCGTGCATGGCGATCGCCGTGCGCGCAAGGTCGAGGCCCGACATGCCCGGCAGCGTGAGATCGGTCAGCAACACGTCGAACGGATGGAGTTGCAGGCGTTTCAGCGCTTCTTCTGCATTGGCCACTGCGTCCCAGGTGTGACCGAGCAGTCCGAGCAGCTCGCATAGGGCGTCGCGGGCATCGCGATCGTCTTCGACGACGAGAATGTGCAGCTTGCGCGGCGTGGCGGACGGCGCCGCGTCATGCGTCGCGCGCGCCGTGCCGTCATCGAACACGTCGCGTATCTTGCGCGCGAGCTGCGAACGGCTATATGGCTTTTGCAGCAGATCGGCGCCGCGCCGCAGTTGCGCGTCGAGGCCCATCGTGTCTCGCGTGTGGCCCGACGTGAACAACACCTTCAACGACGGCCGCATCAATTGCGCCTGACGCGCCATCTCGGGACTCAGCAGCGGGCCGGGCATCACGACATCGCTGAACAGCAGATCGACCTTCGCGCCGCTGCGCAAAACGGTCAGCGCCTCCGTCGCGTCGTTCGCCGTCAGCACGCCGTAGCCGAGTTGCGACAGCATGTCGACCACGGTCAGCTGCACGCGCCTGTCGTCTTCGACGACGAGCACGGTTTCGCTTCCGCGCAGGTCTTCGTCGGACTCGAGCCCGGTCTGAACGACAGGCCGCGCGACGGCCGGGTCTGTCGAGCGCGGCAGATAGATCGTCACCGTCGTGCCGACGCCCGGCGTGCTCGCCAGTTCGATGTGCCCGCCGCTTTGCAGCACGAAGCCATAGGCCATGCTCAGGCCCAGCCCTGTGCCTTCGCCCTCAGGCTTGGTCGTGAAAAACGGATCGAACGCGCTCTCGACGACTTCCCCGCTCATGCCCACGCCTGTATCGGTAACGGTCATCTTCACGTACTCGCCCGGCTCGACCTGCGCGGCCACGGCGGCTTGCGCGTACAGCATCGCGTTCGACAGCCCGAAGGTCAGCATGCCGCCCTCGGGCATCGCATCGCGCGAATTGATGGCGAGATTCAGCACGACGTTTTCCAGCTGATGCGTATCGACCAGCACGTTCCATAGCTCGCCGCTCGCACGCGATTCGTGGACCCGCACCTGCACGCGCTCGCCGAGCGCGCGGCGCAGCAGGTCTTCCATGCCGTGCAGCACGTCGCCGAGATGGCTCGTGACGGGTTGCAGCGCCTGGCGGCGGCCGAACGCGAGCAGTTGCGACGCGAGCTTCGAGCCGCGCTCGACGGCCTCGATCGCGCGGCCGATGCGCGCCCGGCTCCACGCATCGTCGTGGCGTGCGCCGAGCAGCTCCAGATTGCCGCGCAGCACTTGCAGCACGTTGTTGAAGTCGTGCGCGACGCCGCCCGTCATCTTGCCCAGCGCTTCCATCTTCTGCGCCTGAAACAGCGCGTTGCGGGTCTGGTCGAGCAGTTCGGCCGCCTGGCGGCGCTCGGTGATGTCGCGCGTGATCTTCGCGAAGCCGATCAGCACGCCGTTCTCGTCGCGGATCGCGTCGATCACGACATGCGCCCAGAACCGGCTGCCGTCGCGCCGCACGCGCCAGCCTTCGGCTTCCCAGCGGCCTTCGCGCTCGGCCGTTTCCAGACCACGCTGCGGCACGCCCGCCGCCGCGTCTTCCGGCGTGTAGAAGCACGAGAAATGCGAGCCGATGATCTGCTCGTCAGTGTAGCCCTTGATGCGCCGCGCGCCCGGATTCCAGTTGGTGACGCAGCCTTCCGGCGACAGCATGAAGATCGCGTAGTCGTTCACGCCCTGCACCAGCAGCCGGAAGCGCCGATCGCTTTCGAGGGCGGCGTCGGTGGCCTTCTTCTTGTCGCTGATGTCGCGCACGACGCGCCCGTAGCCGAGCAGATCCCCGTCGGATGCGTAGAGCGCCGTGATGATGACGTTCGCCCAGAACAGGCTGCCGTCCTTGCGCACGCGCCAACCTTCCATTTCGTAGCGGCCGTCTTCACGGGCACGCTGAAGCCCGAGTTCCGGCAGGCCTGCGCGCTGGTCTTCGGCGGTGTACATGACGCGCACGTGCTGGCCGAGGATCTCGTCGGGCTGGTAGCCCTGGATCGTCTCGCCGCCGCGATTCCAGCTGATGATTGTGCCGTCCGGCGCGAGTGCGAAGATTGAATAGTCCGTGGTGGATTCGGCCCACAGGCGCAGCCATTCGCTGCTGAAGTTGACGGCGCGCGCGGTCGTGCCGCTCGCCGCGGCGCTTTCGTCCGCGTACGGTTCAGGCGGCATCGCGTTGTCGCCCGCTGCGCTGCCGATGTCCTTGTCGTCGTCGCTCATCGCCCGTTATCTGGCCTCTCTCTGCGCGGTCATTGTATAAGCACCGGCAGGCTGTCGGCATGCCGATCAAACCCTATACCGGCCACTCTTAACGCGACTTCGAGAGTCTCAGAACGGAAACTTCGTCGTCGACAGGATTTCCTTGAGCACCATGAAACTGCGGATCTGCCGCACGCCCGGCAGGTATAGCAATTGCTCGGCGTGCAGCCGGTTGAAGCTCTCGCTGTCGCGCGTGCGCACGAGCATGAAGTAGTCGAATTCCCCCGTCACGACGTGGCACTCCATGCAGCCCGACACCTTTTGCGCGGCCCTCTCGAATGCGGCGAAGGTTTCGGGCGTCGAGCGGTCGAGCACGACGCCGATCACCACCAGCATCCCCGCGCCGAGCGCTTTCGGATCGAGCAGCGCGACCGTCGCGCGGATCAGTCCCATTTCCTTGAGCCGCTCGACGCGCCGCAGGCACGCGGGCGCGCTCAGCTTCACCTTCGCCGCCAGCGCGACGTTCGAGATCGACGCGTCCTGCTGCAACTGCTTGAGGATCGCGCGATCGATGCGGTCGAGTTGCGACAGCGGTGTGGCCTCTTCGGCGGATTGGCTGCGTAATTTTGTTGCGCACATGGCTTCTCAAAAGAAACGAATGAAGGCTTGATGGTTTTGGCTTGTTTTTAAAGTAACTTCCACCGAATTATTTCGCAAGCTCATTTCGTCGAGTCTTTCCTATCATGTCTGTCAGCGCGGCACCGTTCGCGCCCTTCCAGACAACGGACCTCGACCATGAACCTGCAACGTTTCCCCCGCTATCCCCTCACTTTCGGGCCGACGCCGATCCAGCCGCTTGCGCGCCTCTCCGATCATCTCGGCGGCAAGGTCCAGCTGTACGCGAAGCGCGAGGACTGCAACAGCGGGCTCGCGTTCGGCGGCAACAAGACGCGCAAACTCGAATACCTGATTCCCGAAGCGCTCGCGCAAGGCTGCGACACGCTGGTTTCGATTGGCGGCATCCAGTCGAACCAGACGCGCCAGGTGGCCGCCGTCGCCGCGCATCTGGGCATGAAGTGCGTGCTGGTGCAGGAGAACTGGGTGAACTATTCCGACGCCGTGTATGACCGCGTCGGCAATATCCAGATGTCGCGCATCATGGGCGCGGACGTGCGTCTGGTGCCCGACGGTTTCGATATCGGCTTTCGCAAGAGCTGGGAGGACGCGCTCGACAGCGTGCGCGCGGCAGGCGGCAAGCCCTATGCGATTCCCGCTGGCTGCTCGGATCATCCGCTCGGCGGACTGGGTTTTGTCGGCTTCGCGGAGGAAGTGCGGCAGCAGGAAGAGCAACTGGGCTTCAAGTTCGACTACATCGTCGTGTGCTCGGTGACGGGCAGCACGCAGGCGGGGATGATCGTCGGCTTCGCGGCGGACGGACGCGCGGACCGTGTGATCGGCATCGACGCATCGGCGAAACCGGAACAGACGCGCGAGCAGATCACGCGCATCGCGAAGCGCACGGCCGAACAGGTCGATCTGGGCCGCGATATCACCGCGCAGGACGTCGTGCTCGATACGCGTTACGGCGGCCCGGAATACGGCTTGCCGAACGAAGGCACGCTCGAAGCGATCCGCCTGTGCGCGCGGCTCGAAGGCGTGATGACCGATCCCGTCTACGAAGGCAAGTCGATGCACGGGATGATCGACAAGGTGCGGCGCGGCGAGTTTCCGGAAGGCTCGAAGGTGCTGTATGCGCATCTGGGCGGCGTGCCCGCGCTGAACGCCTATAGCTTCCTGTTCCGCGAAGGCTGATCGCGCGATACAAAAAAACAAATGGCGATGCCTCCCGGCATCGCCATCCATCTCCTCGCACCGGGGCCGCAACGATGCGCGGCCCCGATTCCCCCGTTTTTCCCGCGTTATTTCACCAGGTCGCCCGACATCCATCCTTGCGCGACGCCGATCTGCGCAACCTGCTTCGCCACCGAGTCGGCCAGCTTCTTCGCGTCGCTCGTGACGGTGTCGTTCTTGTGCTCCGAGCCGACATGCAGTGCGCCGCCAACAGCCGCCGACGTCGCGACATGTCCTGCCACCGCGCCGACGCCCGCCGTTTCCGCGACGCCCGGCATATGGCCGCTGTTCGCATCGGCGTCGAACGTCTGCACCAGTTGCGGCATGCCGCCCGCCGGCTTGTACAGCACCTGCACATGCGCCGTCACTTCGCTCTTGCCAGCGCCCAGGCCGATCAGCGTGCGACGGCGATGGTTGCCCGCGTCGATCGAGCCGACCGCGCCTTCGACGATCAGCACGTTCTGGTCGGCCGGCGGCGGCGCATCCGTGCGGATCGCATGCATGCCCATCGACTGGAGTTTCGCGACGACTTCGTCCGTCAGTGTGTCGCTGGCGGCGGCTGCTTCCTGCGTCTGCGACGTTTGCGACGAGTTGGAGAAGCTCGCGCTCAACTTATGGATAAGGCCGCTGTTGTCGAGCTTCACGGATTCCGGATTGCTCGCGAACGTGTAGACATAGACGTTCTGCGGGTTCGCTTGCGTGAGCGTCGAGTATTGGGCGGTGTTCGTGACGCTGGCTGCCGCGCAGCCGCTCAGCAGCATCGCGCTGAATGCGAGTGCAGCGGAAGCGCTGCGAAGGGTCTTGCCACGAACGGAGTTGAGAGCTGCAAACATGTGAAGTCCTGTCATCGGTCAGAAGATTAAGCAGATCGTCCGATGTTTTTGGCTTCACTCGAAGCAACATCGGCGATGTCACGGTTGCGTGAATCGCCGGTGTCGTTCTGTTGTTTTGTTCGGTTAGCTCTGCACGCGGAACGCAGTATGGAAGAGCGCCCGAATGATGGCTATCGACGAATTATGTCGACTCATGTCATGCGCCGCAGCGCCTTATACGGCGGGCGTTTCGAGCTTCATCGCGAGTCCACGACCGAGGTGTTATAGACCGTCCCGCCGATGGTCACGTTGGACAGCGAAATCGCGTTCACGTTGTACGCGTAGATCGGCCCCGGCGTGGTCGAGCTTGCCGTGCCGTTGCATACGGGCGTGCCGAGATTGCAGTTCGTGATCGTGACGCCCGAGATGGGCGGAATCGCGGGCGTCGGCGCGGGACCGTTGTAGTCGAACGCGACGGGGCCCTGCGCGACGATCGCCTGGAAGCACGAAGCCGTCACGCCGTTCACCGTTACGTTGCTCGCCGTCACGTTGGAGATGTTCACGTTCTGCACGAGCGCGGGGCGTGTGCGCACGGCGTCGTTGGCGGGCTGGTAGTCGCAATCGAATGTGATCAATCCGCCCTGCGCCGCCGATGGATTGGCGGCAGAGGCCGTCTCCACGCCGAGCGGCACCGTCGCATTGATCGGGCTGCCCGTGAGCAACGCGCTGCCGTAGCCGCCGCCCGTCAGATTGACGCCGTTCGGCAACGTGACGTTATCGACGTAGAAGTTCTTTACATAGCCGCCGCGATTCATGTTCGTCTTGATGCGGATCGCGATGTTCAGAGGATTGGTCTGCCAGTTCTGGTTGAGCATCTGCAGGTTGCGCGCATAGATGTTCTGCACACCGCCGCCCATTTCGCTGCCCAGCGTAATGCCGCCGTGACCGCTGTTCATCGTGCAGTTCTGGATCACGTGGTTCTGCGCGGGGCCGTATGTGGTGTCGAGTGCCTTGCCGGACTTGATCGCGATGCAGTCGTCACCCGTGTTGAACGTGACGCCGTCGCACAGCACGTTGTTGCAGGCGTCGGGATCGAAGCCGTCGTTGTTCGGGCCGATGCTGTCCACCGTCACGCCGCGTATCACGACGTTCGCGCAGTCGGTTGGATGGTGCTGCCAGAACGGCGTGTTGTTCGTGCGGTAGTTCTCCATCAGCACGTTCGTGCAGCCGAGGAACTCGACCATGCAGGGCCGCAGATAATGCCCGACGCCGAAGATCCGTTTCTCGACAGGCACGCCCGCTTCCGATAGCGCCGGCAGATAGTTCTGGTCCTGTTGCCAGGGCGTCGCGGTGCTGGTCAATAGCGCATAGAGCGCATCCGATATGCCGGGCGCGACTGTTTTCAGATCGACGTTGTTCGGGTTCGCGTAGGCCTGTGAAGGCGTCGTCGAGCCGGTGCAGCCGTAGGCGTTCTTCGTGCCTTTCCAGGTCCACCAGCAGGTGCTCGTGCTGCCGCTGCCCGCGAATGGCGTCATTGCCTGGCCGTTGAGCACGGAGGTCGCGTCCTCGCCGGTAATCGCGATGTTGGTCTGGTTGCGGGCATAGACGGGTGCGCCGAAATTCAGGCAATCGTTTGCCTGCCAGCGGCTGTAGTAGAGCTTGCCGTTCGATGCGCAATCGACGGGGCCGTCTTTCGCGTAGTCGGCGGGATTCGGGCTGAAATAGATCGTGCAGTTCGCGCCCAGATGGAAGTTCACATTGCTCTGCAACACGATCGGTCCCGCGCAATACCACGTGCCTGACGGCACCACGACACGCCCGCCGCCTGCCGCGCTGCACGCAGCGATGGCGGCAAGAAACGAGGGACGCGAATCGAATGAGCCGGGCGCGTGGGTCTGGTCGGCGCCAGGACTGGTTGGCGATGAGGCCGAAGGGGCATACGGATTGGTCGCGGCAATCACGCCGCAAGGCTGCGCGCCGTAACTCGTGACGACGAAATCAACGGAAGGAAACATCGACTGCGAGACCTTCTGCAGCGACGCGATGATCTGCTCGGCTGCGCCAGTGCTGCCCCAGATCGGGTCGCTGTTTGCCGTTGGCGCTGCTGAATCCGAATGATTGCCGCCGCAACCGGGCAACGTGCCGAGCAGCGTCGCGCCCGCTGCCGCCCCCGCGAATGCGATGAAAGTGCGCCGTTGCGGCGATTGCGGACCGTCTTGACCCGCCCTGGATGTGCTCGAGCCTGCCCTGTTCGCGCGACTGCTTCTGTTGTGCGTCGTCACCGATGTCTCCTTGTCGTCTGCCTGCTTCGATGGGGATCGTTCGCACGATCCGTACGTTCTGCCGGATCGCGACGGAGACATTGTTGTAAAACAACTTGATGACTGTCAAGCGTGATTCATCAACTTTATTAGGTCGAAGAAATCGTGTCTTATTCGCGAATACTGAGATTACAAGCGGCTTATAGCCATTCCTGTCGAGTCCTGCTTAACCAGGGATGCCCCTAAGACAACACATCATTTGCTTGACAACTTATTTAACAGCGGCGACGATGTCTGACATAGAAAAACCCCAACGCGCATGATTCGACGGCCCCTCGCCTCGCCATGCGTTTGCAGCACCGTCCGCAATCAGGAGCGAGACACGCCATGACAAAACTCTGCGCCAATCTGACGATGCTCTTCACCGAGCATGATTTCCCGGAGCGTTTTGCCGCTGCGTCGAAGGCCGGTTTCAAGGGCGTCGAGTATCTGTTCCCGTACGCTTACGAAAAGGACCGGCTCGCTGCGCTGCTTCACCAGCACGGCCTCGAACAGGTGCTGCACAACCTGCCCGCGGGCGACTGGGCTGGCGGCGAGCGCGGTATCGCGTGTCTGCCGGAGCGTGTCGGTGAGTTTCAGGAAGGCGTCGGCACCGCGATCGACTACGCGCGGGCACTGGGTTGCAAGCAGCTGAACGTGCTGGCGGGCATAGCGCCAGCGGGCGTCGATCAGGACACGATTCGCGAGACCTTCGTCGGTAACCTGCGCTTCGCCGCAGCAAAGTTGAAACAGGCCGGCATCCGCCTGCTGGTCGAGCCGATCAATACGTTCGATATCCCAGGTTTCTACGTGAACCGCACGCAACAGGCACTCGATCTGATCGACGAGGCTGGCGGCGACAACATCTATCTGCAGTACGACATCTATCACATGCAGCGGATGGAAGGCGAACTCGCGGCGACCCTTCAGAAGCATCTGCCGCGTATCGCGCATATCCAGCTCGCCGATAACCCCGGCCGCCATGAACCCGGCACGGGCGAGATCAACTATCCGTTCCTGTTCGGCCATCTCGATGCGATCGGCTACAAAGGCTGGATCGGTTGCGAGTACAAGCCCGCCACGACTACGGTAGCGGGCCTCGGCTGGACGGCCGCCTACCTCTGATTGCCTGACCACGCTGCTGCGGCGCGGCGCAAGCCGCAGCAGTCACAACCTCGCGCCAACCATACACAGACTCATCCAGACGGCATCGCAAGCGACATGCGATGACCGTCATTCGCAGGAGACATGCAGTGCAACGCCATACGATCAAAGGACTACGCTGGTGGATCATCGGGCTCATCATGCTCGGGACCGTCTTCAACTATCTCGCGCGCAGTTCGCTGTCCGTCGCTGCCCCGACGCTCACCGAAAAGCTGCACATGACAACGCAGCAATACTCGTATGTCGTCGCGGCGTTCCAGGGCGCGTACACGGTGATGCAGCCGGTCGCGGGTTATATCCTCGACTTCGTCGGGCTCAAGATCGGCTTTGCGATCTTCGCGATCGCATGGGCCGCGTCGAACATGCTGCACGGCCTTGCCACCGGCTGGACTTCGCTGGCGTTCTTCCGCGGCCTGCTCGGCATGAGCGAAGCGGCCATTTTCCCGGCGGGCATGAAGGCGATCAGCCAATGGTTCCCGGCGAAAGAACGTTCGATCGCGACAGGTTGGCTCAACACGGGCACGTCTATTGGCGCGATGCTCGCGCCGCCGCTTGTCGTGTACTGCATCCTCACATTCAACTGGCAGATGGCCTTCGTGGTCACGGGCGGCTCGGCGATGATCTGGGTGGCGCTGTGGCTCGTGTTCTTCCGCAAGCCCGAAGATCATCCGAATCTGTCGACGGACGAACGCCAATACATCCTGTCCGGCCAGGAGCGGCGCGAGCAGGACGCGACCGCCCGTCCGTCGTGGCGTCACGTGCTGTCGACGCGCCGCTTCTGGGGCATCGCCATTCCACGTTTTCTCGCCGAACCGGCATGGCAGACCTTCAACTTCTGGATTCCGCTCTACCTGTTCACCGTG